>JAGDWP010000124.1 GCA_023269855.1 Nitrososphaerales archaeon
CATAGGATTCACTATTAGGAGGAAGATGGAGAGACTAATGAAAGCCCTCAACCCCTACCATTCTTTTCCCATTAAAACTCGCATAGAAGATAAATAGTGTATCGGGGATGATTAGAGCAGGTCAAACACTATTCTACTCTAAGAGATATGTTGGTGTAGACTTCATAGCAACGAGGTATGATGTTTTTCATTTCATAAATATAATATGTACATAATGTTTCTGCATAGAATACATCCCCATATTTACCTCCGAGTCTACGTTAACCTGTTTTTTAAATTTTGTAGTGAGCACTCAAAAAGAACTTTCAAAAACGTCAAGAAATTCCAATACTCAGTTATGAAGTTGAAGTATGTCGCTTTTCTTAAAGATCTCTCAAGGAGAGACTTGCTTTTAGTCGGTGGTAAAGCTGCGAATTTGGGTGAGATGAAGAAAGCTGATCTACCAGTGCCTGATGCTTTCGTAGTTACTACCAATGCTTTTAAGAAGTTCATAAAGGATACTGGCTGTGAAGAAGAAATCGTAAGAATTATTGAGAATATTGATGTAGATAACGCTACTAATTTACAGATAGCTTCGGAGAAGGTCAGGGAGCTTATAGATAAAACAACGTTACCCGATGAATTGGTTGAAGAGATCATTAAAGCATATAAACATCTTTCCACAGAATATGGAGAAGATGCGATTTATGTTGCTGTGAGAAGTTCAGCTACCGTAGAAGACGCACCTAACGCCAGCTTTGCAGGTTTACATTCAACGTTACTGAATGTTAAAGGTATAGATAACCTTTTAAGATCAATTAAGATTTGCTGGGCAAGCTTATTTACCCCTAGAGCGATTTTCTACAGATTGCAGAAAGGGATAAAACATGAGAAATCATTAATGGCCGTTATAGTTCAGAAGCAAGTCGGCATCTTAACAGAGAGAGACTACTTGAATGGTAAGATAAAAGCTGGTGTCGGTTTCACAATACATCCTACAACTGGAGAAAAACATAAGATTCTCATAGAAGCTTCATGGGGGCTAGGTGAAAGTATCGTTTCAGGCATAGTCTCACCAGATACATACGTTATTGATAAGAAGTCAGGAGATGTAATCGAGAAGTATTTGGGGAGTAAAGAGAAGATCACGGTTGCCCAAGAGGGGGGAGGGATTAAAGAGGTTGAGACCCCGAAGGAGCTGCGAGGACAATACTGCTTAAACGATTATGAATTGAAGAAGCTTTGGGAGCTTTCACTAAAACTTGAAGAATACTATAGATTCCCACAAGATTTTGAATGGATCATCGAAGATGGAAAAGTCTACTTACTACAGTCGAGACCCGTAACAGTCTTTTATGAGAAAAAAGAGGAAGAAGTAAGAATTAAGAAGCCTCCAATCTTAAAGGGGCTTCCCGCTTCACCAGGCGTATCTATAGGTAGAGTGAAGATAATAAAAACGTTGGAGGAAGCTCGCTGGAAGATGATGTATGGCGATATTCTAGTGACTAAAATGACTTCTCCAGACTTTGTACCATACATGAGGATGGCTTCCGGAATAATTACAAGTGAGGGGGGAGTTACAAGCCATGCAGCTATAGTCTCCCGTGAACTGGGAATCCCCTGTATAGTCGGCGCGAAAGATGCTTTAACACTTTTGAAAGATGGTCAGTTAGTAACGCTCGATGGTAGAAGTGGGTTTGTTTATGATGGTGAAGTTAGAGAATTGATGGTGAGAGAAAAAGCTTTAGAAGTAAGCCCGGAAGAAGCAGCTAAGCTTAAAACGAAGACAAAGGTCTTAATGAATTTAGGTATACCATTGGAGGTTGAGAAATACAAACATTTACCATTTGAAGGAATCGGGTTGATGAGGATCGAGTTCATAATTGCTGAATGGGTACGAGAGCATCCGAACCATCTGATCGAGAAGAATGAAGAGCAGAGATATGTAGATAAACTTGCCGAGGGGATAGCGATTGTTGCTAAAGCAGTTTATCCTAGATTTGTGGTCGTGAGGTTTAGTGATTTTAAAACGAATGAGTATCGTCAATTATTAGGAGGGGAAAGATTTGAGCCGGAAGAAGCTAATCCTATGCTTGGTTGGAGGGGCGCCAGCAGATATATTAGCGATAAATTTGAGAAAGCATTCCGCTTAGAATGTAGAGCTGTTAGGAAGGTTAGAGAAGAATTGGGGTTAGATAATGTCTGGGTTATGATTCCATTCGTTAGAACTGTCTGGGAAATGGAGAAATGTTTGAAAATAATGGAGGAAGAAGGTTTGAAAAGGGGGATGGGAAACTTTAAAATATGGTTGATGGCTGAGGTTCCAAGTGTAGTTTTCCTTGCAGAGCAATTCTCCAAGTTGTGTGATGGTTTCTCAATTGGGAGTAATGACCTTACACAACTAATACTCGGTATTGACCGTGACTCTGCAATTCTTGCAAATATGGGATACTTTGATGAAAGAAATGAAGCCGTTAAACGAGCAATAAAACATCTTGTAGAAAACGCTCACAAAAATGGTATAACAGTATCTATTTGTGGTCAGGCGCCTTCAGTTTATGAAGACTTCTTGGAATTCTTAATTGACATAGGTATTGACTCAGTAAGTGTAAATCCTGATGTAGTCTGTAAAACGAAAAAACATATTCATGAAATAGAGACTAGAAAATATTTGAGACATTAATTTTTCTTGTTTAAACTATACATTGCAAGTGAGATGAAGTGTCTGACAGTTAATATTCAGAAAACTGTCTGCTCCATCTTTTGAATAATTGATGTTCTATTCCGAGTAGGTCGAGTATCTTCCCTACGATGAAGTCTACGAGTTCTTCTATCTTTTTCGGTTTATGGTAGAAGGCGGGCATTGCTGGAAGTATTATGACCCCTATTCTAGCGAGTTTAAGCATGTTGTGTAGGTGTATAGCGTTTAGCGGTGTTTCTCTTGGAACAAGTATTAGTGTTCTCTTTTCTTTCAGTGTTACATCTGCGGCTCTAAGGATGAGGTTGTCTGTGTATCCGCATGCTATACCTGCTAAGGTTTTTAAACTGCATGGGATTATTATCATCCCATCAGTCTTAAATGAGCCGCTGGATAAAGGGGCATCAACTTCATCCTCTCTGTAACTGTATCTTCCAAGTTTTTCAAACTCTACCCTACTCATTTCTAATTCATGGTTAATGATCTTCTCAGCAGTCTTGCTTACTATTATGTGGGTCTCGATATTCTTCTCATTCAAAACTTCAAGGAGACGTTTAGCATAGACAGCTCCACTCGCACCAGTTACCCCAACTACTAACCTCTCAATCCTCTTAACACTCACACATTCATAGAGCCAATAGAAACTATTAAAGAATATTTTGGATCATGTATTTTTACGAGAAATCATGCAGAGGCCATTGTTAAGGATATATAGCGTTTGATGATATGTTAAGAATGGCAATGATGATGGACTCGAAGGGCGATAGAATACTAAATGATAAAGCCCTGGGGGAGCTGAGCCAAAAATTAAATGTAATGCTAAATCCTGACTTAGATTATATGTACTTCTTCATTTCTGAATTTCTTCTGTTCTTTATCCAGGATCCAGGCTTTAAAGCTCGGCTTAGTTGAGATAGATATTATTAGGTAGATGTATCCTGGGATAGCTTGCTCTAGGTCTCTGATCGAAGGTGTGGGCTCGACTCCGATATGTGAATGATATACTCCAACTACTTCTAACCCTTCTTTTTCAGCTTCTCTCTCTGCTTCTAAGTAAGCTAGGGGGTCGACTAGGTATCCGATTCTCTTGTCATCTGGATAGACGTTCCTAGTACTTTTAACCTTCTCAATTACTATTTCATTATTTATCTTCTTTCCAATGAGTAGTCCACAGCATTCTTCTGGGGAAACTTTTAAGCAGTGGTCGATTATCTTCTCCAAGTCGTTAATTCTTATTTTCAAGACCATGCTCTTATATTTTTACACCGTATGCAGGATCTCCTTTAACTTTCTCAAATTCTTCGATTAACCTCTTTGTTACCTGTCCAGGTTTACCGTCACCTATCTTTCTCCCACTTATCTCTACTACTGGGACTATCTCTGCCGCTGTACCTGTCAAGAATACTTCATCAGCTGTCAGCAACTCGATCGGGGTTATATCTCTCTCCTCGACTCTGTATCCAATTCTTCTCGCTAGCTCTATGACTGTTCCTCTAGTTATTCCAGGCAGGATTCCAGCTGTTTGTGGAGGCGTAAATATATTGTTATTCTTCACTATGAATAGGTTTGCTGCACTCGCTTCTGATACAAACCCTCTTTCATCCAGTAATACTGCGTCATCAACTCCAGAATTTATGGCCTCTATCTTTGCAAGTATACTATTGAGATAGTTTAATGTTTTAGCTTGATGGCTTGTAGCATCAACTCTATCTCTCCTAATAGATGATATTATCAATTTAACACCTTTTTCTTTTACTTCTTTTCCGAGGAGAGGCTCCATAGGTTGAGCAATAACTATTATTGAGGGTTTACTGCATTTTCTAGGATCCAAGCCTAGGTCTCCAACACCTCTTGTAACTATGAGCCGAATATATGCATCTTTTAGATTATTTCTCTTAAGAGTCTCTAAGACTATCTTCACCATCTCTTCTTTGGTTACTGGGATGTTAAGTAGGATTGTCTTCGCTGAATCATAGAGTCGGTCTATATGTTCTAGAAGCTTAAAGACTACACCATTATAACTTCTAATTCCTTCAAAGACTCCGTCACCATAAAGGAGACCATGGTCAAATACTGAAACTTTTGCTTGAGATCTTGGAACAAATTCTCCATCAATATAAACTAACAATTCACCACTAGACATCAAATCTATTCATATTAAATGAGTTTTTAAACATTGTTCAACAGATAACTATCCATTAATCTATCTCTACATCGTAAATGATGTATGGACTAAATATGGAGAAGCTTAATAACAAGCTTGGAAAATATATTGTTGGAATGGGTAAACGGAAGATAGTCTCCGAGCCTGATGAGCTTGAGCAGATGATGGAGCCTGGACCTGGCGATGTTTACGGTGTAGTAGTGAAGATGTATGGATATGATAGAGTATTGGTTGAGTGTAGCGACGGCAAGACGAGACTATGCAGGATTAGAGGTCAACTTAAACGGAGAATCTGGATCAAGGAGGGGGACCTAGTACTAGTTAGTCCATGGGATTTCCAAAGCGATAAACGTGGAGATATATGGTGGAGGTTTACCAAGGGTCAAGCATTGAAACTAGCTGAGCAAGGTGTCTTACCAGACTTCTTAAAAGCGAGAATCTCAGAGTAAATCAATTCTCAACAATTATTAATCTGTAAGCAATTCTCCTTCATCACAATATGATAGTCTTGGAGAAATCTCTTCTATTTCTAAACTTTAAATAAGCATACGATGAGGAGTATAGTGGGTGTCAGGTTTGCCTTCATTCGATGAAGTAAAGAAGGAAGACGATAAAGAACTAGATGAGAAGGATCATCTTTCCCGGATGGCGAATGCATTGAGAAGCGGAGCTAAGATGCTTTCTGAGCATTGTCCAGTATGCGGTAGCCCTATCTTCGAGATCAAGGGAGAACTATGGTGTCTAAAATGTAATAAGAGAGTGATAAAGATTAAATCAGATGAGGAGATAGGCACAGCTTTATCCGTCTATACTTTAATGGATACAGCATCAGTCATAGCATCCAAGATAGAGGAATTAACAATACTTCTCTCTAGAGAGATTGAAGTTGACCAGGTAAGAAAACTGTCTGAAACCCTCAACGTATTATTGAAGACTCTTGAACAAACGCTGAAAGTAAGAAAAATCTTGAAAGAAGAAGAAATATAGAGAAAATAGTTACTGTGGAGGCCATGACTTTATATTAACCATTTGGGAGTCGTAAGATTATCATGCAATGAAGACGGAAATAATTATGGCCTCCTTGATTAGGAATTGAGTTTTCTCATCTATTATCGGGAATTAACTGGAGAATCGATGCCTCTTTCAATAAATATTTCACGATTAAAAATGGCCAATAATTAATGAACTCTAACAGAGTAGATCAAGCTGCACCTAGTTTAGTCAACACATACCAAAATCATCAGTATATTATATGTCTCCCTAACATAACCTTAATATCCTAGATCAATTATCGTAGTTTACACAAGCCTAAGCATTCTTAGTGAAGATGTTTACTAACAAGGTTGCTGAACTTAATATGCCAAGTATATCATGATGCATATGCTTAGCTTTCGAAGATATGACGTTCGACAAGATGTGATCTGAACCAAGAATGGATCTGCTGGATGTGGCCACTAGCGAATGTCATATATTGGGTATTCTTAACAATTAAGGGAATAGGTTTGTCCAAAAAATGAATAGAACGTGGCATGAACGTGGAAAGTTTTCCCGTCTAGTCAAGATAGTGTATGAGTTAGAGGGTATGCTTCACATGTTATTTAGTTATTCCAGTTATCTTAATGCTGTTTTCCACTGGAAGGAGAGGGGTCTTCCAGATTTCTAGTGAAAAAGCTCTATCTACATTTTTCTTATACAGGAAAACCATAGAATGCCTTTTTCAACAAGAAGTTAACAAAGTTGTTTACATTCTGTGAACTGAAATATGGTCCCAATAGAAGAATGCTGAAAACTCCTCCACCCCATAATTTCGAGTGGAAGTCGTTCGACCCTGTCGAGATGAAGATAACCCGTCATTTTATGAGACTTGAGAAGAAGATATAATTTTTTAGTGAGTCAGATTCTAAAGACTATTACCTGATAGACCAATTGGGGCTTATTCATGGAAAAAATAGTAATGAACAATTATTCCAAAAAGATTCAGGGGCTTAATCTCCAGTTGAAGAAGAGGGGTGTAGAGGATCCTCTACAGGATGTGGTTAAGAAAGCATTGGAACGTCCAAAAATCTTTAAGGATAGACAGGTGATGAGGTCAGACTATGTTCCAGGAACTCTACCGCACAGGTCTGACCATATTAGGAGGCTTGGAGAAATTCTTTCACCAGCTCTACGTTTTTCTAGAGCGAGTAATGTCTTTATCTATGGTAAGACTGGGACAGGTAAGACGGCTGTCGTAAAATATGTATTTAATAGGTTTAGAGAGGTTGCAGAACTTGAGGGTCTTCCACTATACTTCTCATATATTAACTGTCGTATAGCTGGGACGGAGTATCGTGTACTAGCTGAGCTCTGTGAATCTATCGGAGTCAAGGTTCCCTTCACAGGATTATCTAAAGCAGAAGTATTCAATAGGTTCAGGAATTCTCTTAGAGAGAAGAACATAATTTTAGTAGCATCCCTAGATGAAATAGATGTATTGGTAAAGAATTATGGTGACAACTTGCTTTACGAGTTGACTAGAGTCAATGAAAGCTTTGAGACAGGTGGGTTAAACATCGTCGGCGTGTCAAACGATCTGCACTTCAAAGAATCTCTAGACCCAAGAGTTTTAAGCAGCTTAAGCGAGGAAGAACTAGTCTTCCACCCCTATACAGCTCTAGAACTAGTCGATATACTGATGGAGAGAGCGGCCATGGCCTTCTATCCAGGCACAGTATCTGAAGAAGTTATCAGGTTATGTGCTGCACTCGCAGCTCAGGAGCATGGTGATGCTAGAAGGGCCATAGACTTATTGAGGGTTGCAGCTGAGATTGCTGAGAGGAGCGGTGCAAGCATTGTTGAAGAGAAGCATGTTAGACTGGCTCAGAACATGATTGAGAGAGGTAGAGTGTTTGAAGCATTGTCTACTCTCCCTCTACATAGTAAACTCGTACTAACAACGTTGTATCTTTTGGCGAGAAACGATTTAAACAATCCCACCTCAGGCATCCTCTATGAAACTTACCGTGAAGTCTGCTCCCTAATAGGTATGGAGCCGTTAAGTGATAGGAGGGTTAGCATGCTTATCTCGGAGCTTGATATGCTTGGTGTATTGAGAAGCGAAGTAGTAAGCATGGGAAGATATGGTAGAACTCGGAGGATAACCCTTATGACACCTATCGACGAGATACAGCAAGTATTAGAGAGTGATGATCTGCTTAAAACACTTATAAACCATAGGCCTACCGCAGTAATCAAGAATAGGTCAAGTTAACATGGTTCAGAATAGGCAAATAGCATGAGAAACGATTGAAACACTCTTAGTCTAGCTATTCATTATCTTACATGGTGTAGGAGTCATTGGAGTACCTTAGAAGAAAACTTGTTGAGGAAGCCTTAAGAGAAGGATACAATTTGACAGCGGAGGCCATATCTTTACTTGAATCCCAGCAAAACCCTCTTGAAACGCTTAGAGAGATTATTAAACGTCTGAAGGCAAGCAAGAACGACATCATTGTAGTTGATGCTGAACATATTAAAGAAATAGGCTTAAAAAACATAGAAACCGGAGGCATAGTATCAGAGATAATAATTGAGAAAGCACCTTTAGAAGAATGGGTTCCAGATATTGAGATAGATGAAAGATACATGAAACATTACAGGATAGAGGGTAAGATAACAGAGTTTCAAAAATACTTCAATAGTAGATACATGAAGTTGAAGAGTATCCTTGAGAAGAGAGGAGAATCTTTTTCAAGAATAATCGATGTGATGAGGAGTCCTAAGGGAAGCGAGGCCACGTTAATAGTTATGCTACTTGAGAAAGTAGAGAAGGAGCAATCAATAATCCTCCAAGTCGAAGATGATACATCTACAGTTAGACTTGTGGCCCCCAAGAAAGATAATGAATTAGTTAAGAAGGTTGAGAAACTTCTAGTCGACCAAGTCTTCGGGGTCCGAGTAGTTAAGATAGATAACTCCCTATTCGTTAAGGACGTATTCCTACCAGATGTACCCGTTAAATGGAGAACGATAAGTGAAGATATTCGAGAAGTCTACGCAGTTCTGCTTTCCGATCTTCATGTAGGCAGTAAAAAGTTTAGGAGAGACTTATGGGAGAATTTCCTAGACTGGTTAAGTAATTCCAGTGATCCAGAAGTGCAGAGGATCGGATACATAATTGTAGCGGGAGATATTGTTGATGGTGTAGGTGTCTTCCCAAGACAAGATAAAGAACTCGAATATACTTCAGTGATACAGCAGGTGGAAGAAGTAGCCAAGCTTTTCTCAGAGATACCGAAGCGGATTAAATTAATAATTTCTGTTGGAAACCATGATCCCGTGATGAAAGCGCTACCACAGCCTCCTTTATCGAAGAAATATAGGAAGATCTTAGAGAAGTATAGGGAATGCATATTCGTAGGTAATCCTGCATTAATTAAACTTGAGAATAGACGTTTACTAATATATCATGGACAGAGCTTAGACGATATTATACAGCATCTCCCCAATATATCATATTCTACACTGGATAGAGAGATTAGAAACGTTCTTGAAACATTGATCCAGTCTCGGCATCTTGCACCAATATATGGAGAAAATACACCTATCCTACCTATCCCAGAAGATTTACTAGTTATAGAAGATACTCCACACATACTTCATACAGGTCATGTCCACGTCGTCCATGCTGGAAACTACCGTGAAGTAGTACTAGTAAATAGTGGAACATGGCAGGAGCAGACAAGCTATCAGAGAGAAATAGGTTTAGAGCCAACAGTTGGAACAGCAGTAATAGTAAACTTGAAAACATTATCCTTTAAAGTTAAGAAATTTATTTGAAAATTCTGAAAGGCTGGATTACTTCTTGAAGACTATTTCTACATGGTTAGTGTCTGGTTTTATTTTCCTGAATGGTGTGCCTGTCCCCTCATAGAATTTTGTGAAGAACTCGTATAAGTGGAGCCTGAGTGCTTGGATGAACACCATTAATCCTTCTAGGGCCATTATTCCAAGGTTGCCGATTACGAGTATTGGTAAGCTACTCCATCCAAGCGCGTTCCATGAAGCATTAAGCAGCATCATGAGTGCTGTATGAACGAGTAGGAGAACAGTAATCCTGACATAGCTTAGACTATTAGACATAAAGTGGATAATGTTCTCCAATACTTCGAGTAATCCTCCACCGATTAATCCTACAATCCCCCCTTTCTTCATGATGATCCCTTCTATGATACCTCTACCCAAGATCAATACAAACATACTTGATACTGCTCCTCCAACGGCTATGGGGGCAAGCATCTTAGTTGGAGTACCTAGATACGGTACAGGCTTTTCTGAAGACATTAACTCACTAAAGCCTCCAGCTCCGAAGAAGCATAATACGAAAAATATACCGAATACGTACATAGTTATTGTTGGAAGCTTAGCTGTGAACGCCTCAACGTATTCTCCATGTTTTAATGCTTTCCTAAAACTCAATATGTAGCCGATTATTAAATGCATGGCCCCTAAAAATAATGTAAACTGTATAAGTTTTAGTACTTCACTCATATTAAACTGGGCTTCTTCTCCATGTCCTTCAACTAGATGGAGTACTTCAAGCTTAAAGAATGGAAGCTGTATCTTGAATCCGAAGGCTTCTCCCAGAATGAATCCTGCAATAGCCGCTGATAAGCCTAAAACAGTGAGGAGTTTAGCCCACTCTTTAAGATTCTTATCGATAGCTCTTCTGTAAAAGTACATACCGAACAATGCTAGAATGAGACCTTGACCTAGGTCTGCAAACATTATACCATAAAATATTGAGAAGAAAACCGCTACATAAGGTGTAGGATCGATCTCATCGCTCCGAGGATATCCTTGAATCAGAGTAATGTTTTCAAAGCTCTTGGTTACTCCTTTATTGTTTAGGAGAGTCGGTGAATGATGTTCACCTTCTCCACCATCTTCTTCAAAGAATACACCATACTTTTCCCCAAACTTTAACTCAAAGTCTTTCTTCATATCCTTCGGGATATACCCATGTATTACTCTAAACCTCTTCAATCCACCTTTTCTCCCAAGACGATGTAAAAGTTCTTCAACTATCTGTATAGCTTCTCTCAATGCTATAATTCTCGCACCATCCTGTTCCTTAATCTTTAAAAGATTCTCTTCTGATTTCTTTAAATCTTCTTCTTGCTTCTTCTTTCTCTCAACTAGGAGACTGTATGCTTCCTTGATGTTTTGTGGGAGGTCTGGAGGTATAGTGAAAGGCTTGACACCGAATCCTCTGAGAACCCTATCGACTCTCTCTTCTTCCTCTCTTAAAGATACTATTAAGAGGGCTGTGAGGTTCTTACCGATTGGGGCATCTATTATAGAAGATGTAGGAAGGCTTCTCTTAATCTCCTCTACACTACTAGTCTCTACTACAGTGAAGACAGAGTAGAATCTTCTAAGCTTTTGAAGTCTAGCAGGGTCTATGTTAAAATCAAGCAGAATCTTTAATGTAGATAGGAGGACCTCAGCCTGCTTAAGTTCTTCTCTTATTCTTCTCTGAGCTTCTATTGAATCTCTTGCTTCACGTATAATTGGCTCAGCATCTTTCTTCAACCTATCTATCAATTCTTCAACATCTGAAACCTCGATTCTCTCTCTATAGACATGATACTTCTTAACAAGCTGGTCTATTATTCCAGCCTGTATAGAAATGTTGAGTGAGGATATCAATGTATCAAGGTCTAAGCTGAGTCTTCTCAAAACATCATGCATCCTGCTAACCCGTTCATCCAACTCTGTCTCCCTAGCTTCGACGTGAAACCATTCAAAATCATACAGTTCTCTAACTACTTCAGTGAACTTATACTCTGGAACCACCAGCACAGTCTTTACAAGCTCCGTAAGCCCCAAAGAAGATCTCCCTTATCCTTCTTCAAAATTGTCTAAACAAATGCACAATATAAACATCAATAATATATCTACAACTCTAAAAAACACTTAACAAAAACTGTAACCAGCAGTCGATGAAAGTAATAGAGAAATTATGATGGATTTCTTGATTTTCTCTTCGAGGAAGAATGGAGCTAGAACTGCTACGAATATGGGGGCTAAGTAATTCAACAAT
>JAGDWP010000010.1 GCA_023269855.1 Nitrososphaerales archaeon
TTGGCCTAGAATGTATATATCGTTACCTAGATTACCGATTATATGCTATGAGCTTAGCTGAAGCCATCATAGAAAGGGTTGAGGGGAGGATAAGGGAGAGCGCTCCGAAGACAGTCAAGGATATAGTCGAGTTCGCTGTAAAGCATGGAGTATCTACTAGTGAGATAGATGTTGTAGAGCCGACTACTAGAGACCCGATACTATATGTTAAGGGTAAGTCTGTAGCTTCATGGATTAAGATGTGAGAAGCCTTGAAACATTATACACCCCCTATTTTTTATGAAGAGCCTTGGCATAGAATCTTTAATCTATAGAGTCTCAAGTATTCTAGTGATGTATAATAGTTCATGTAGATGATTTGGTTAGAAGGTATGAGGGAGAGTTTAAAAGAGTATTGAAGGCTTCGAGGATTATATCCACGTTTCTGGAGAGGGGTGAAAGATATATAAACCTTATAAGAGTTATGCCTTGTGGTTTATTTCTTGGCTCTGTAACCTTAAGATTTAGGTGAGTCCTATCTCTCTTGATGAGCTATGATGGTGGCGGAAAAACTTTCAAGAAGGTTAGGGCCCCCTATGAATTATAGGCTATGCCATCTACTTATACTTGTCTGGTTTGAGTTTTAGGAAGGATTCTAGAGCTATAAGCATCTTTCTTCCAAGAAGTCATCAATCTATATGGAGGTGGCTTAAAGCATGGAAGACATACTCTAACCATGATAAGATACTATATGAGTCTAGGAAAAATCCATGAGGATATGGAGTCCTAGAACCCTACACAATGATATCCATAATCGAGAAGGTGATGCGAAAGGCTTAAGGTTGCAGCACTTATTTCTTTGGGTTTGTTGTTTTCTCTATGTTTTTCTTTAGCTAGTTCTATTGTATCTTCTTCTTTCCATAAACACATCTAGTGGATGGATGGTATTTTACTTGGAACCCAGCTTGCTTCATTCTCTCAATTACTCCTCTCCATATCTTTTTCCCAGTATGTATTCCAGGTTGTCCAACGTAATGCACAATCCTTCCACCCGGCTTTAACGCTTTCGAGATCTTCATGTAGAATTCTAGGCTATATAACTCTCCTGCGAGAGATATCCTTGGAGGATCATGAATGACTGCGTCAAAGATTTCAGAGTATTCATCAATGTTTTCAAAGACGTCTCCATGATAGATTTCTATTTTCTCATTTTCCAACCATTTAGACCAAGGATTCAATGAAGCTATCTTCAATACATTCTCATCTATCTCGAATGTTGTTACCTTGCATGCACCTCGTTTCAGTGATTCTATAGCAGTGTATCCTAGACCCATACAAGTATCTAGGACATTACAGCATCTAAGACGTCCAAGTAATGATATCTTCATCCTCGTATCAATATCTGGGGTAACATCTTTAACTCTATGCATATGGATACCGTCTATCTCGAGTGTCGGTGGATGACCTAGTCTTACGAATACTAGTTTATAGAAGTGTTCTCCAGCTATATGGATTGGAATAAGTTCACCGTCTTCAATATAGTATATATCCCTCTCTCTATCAGCGGCTTCTTCAAGTTTACTCCATTCAACGAGCTTATCTCTAACCTTTATACCTTTCCCAGTTATTCTACAAGTCTCCCTGGATATACCTAGGTCGAATGAAGACTCTAGACTAGTGATCCCACTTTCTCTAGCTTGAAGAATCTGCCTAATGACTGGTTGACAGAGTAGAGGCTTATTCACCCATCTGAACCTCACAAGTCTACGGTTACTCACTACTAAAGATCTATCCAATCTTCTAAACATTATATTTTAATATTTTACTATTCATCATTCACTATTTCAGTACTAAACTGTGCAGAGAAATATTTATTTTCTTTAATTATGGTTCTTGGGTGAATGAGGAGAAGCATTGTAATTTCAAGGGCTGACCCTATCTCGATTGGTGTTGCTGAAATTCTAATAGAATCCTTCGATTTTAAGCCTAATTATCAAATTTATAGAAGAGGAGAGGTTGAGATACACTTCATAGAGATGAAACACATCTATGCTGAGGAAATTGGGGAGAAACTCGGTGTAGATCTAGTAGTGTTTCCTTCATCTCATAAATCAGAAAAAGGTATTCAAGCTTTTCTTACACATCCAGTAGGCAATTGGAAAGACGAGGCATTATATGGTGGAAGACCTAGAAAGCTATCTATGACCAGCGCATTAATGCTTACAAACTCTCTGCAAACTCTAATGAGTGAGGTTGATAGATTAGGTATGAAGGGGTGGGATGTTAGACTTGAAGTCACGCATCATGGTCCCTACACTAGTGTTCCCTCAATCTTTATAGAAGTAGGTGGAAGCGATACATCCACTATAACTAGGAGAGAATTGGAAGTTGTGGCTACAGCATCGTTAAGAGCTGCTGAAACAGAGATACATAACACTGATAAGATAGCTCTAGGTTTCGGTGGAGGACACTATGCTCCAACCTTCACTAAGCTGGTAGTAGAGGGATTATATAATATAGGTCATATATGCCCTAAATACGCTCTCCCCATAGACGAAGAAATGGTTAAACAAGCTATAGAGAAAGTTGTTGAAAAACCTAAGCTAGCATTAATAGATTGGAAAGGGATTCCTTCACAACATAGAACAGAACTCATAAGTATCATTGAAAAACATGGATTAGAACTTGTAAAAGTTTAATAATAGCCTCATACTTGGATTTGGTTTAAAGCAATGTTCTTAAATAAAGCCTATAACAGTATTATAACAGTATGCAGTTGCCCTCGGAGATTGAGGCAAAGTATGTTCTTCCGACGTTGAGAGCGTTAGTAGCTAAGAAGCTTGTATTAGAAAAAGGTTATACTCAGGAAAAAGCTGCTAAAGCTGTTGGTGTAACTCAAGCTGCTATCAGTAATTATATAAGAGGGGTTAGAGGGTTTAGAATCTACTGGGAGAATAACCCAATAGTTCTCAGGTACGTTGATAGAATAGTAGACTTAATAGTAAAGCAAAGCGATCAGAAAGAGATAAACAGGGAATTTAATCAAATGTTGATAGAATTGAGGAGAAAAGGCTTCCTCTGTAATCTACACAGAAACGTTGAGCCATTCATTGATACAAGCAAATGCAATGTATGCTTTGAGTAGAGAGGGAGTAGGCAGATGGTTAAGATAGTCGTTAAAGCATTTGCAACTATTAGGGAAGCTATAGGAGAATATGGTAAAGTATTATTCGAGTTTCAAGATAAAGTGACAGTAATGGATTTGATTAAAGTATTATCGAACCGTTTTGGTGAAAAATTTAACGTAGAAGTATTAGATGCTGACGGCTTACCTAAAAAGACTGTGAAGATCTTCGTGAACGGGAGGGATATAGAGTTTCTAGACGGATTATCAACTATCCTTAAAGACGGGGACGAAGTTGCTTTAATCCCACCAATTGCAGGTGGATAAACACATAAACAATATGGAAATAGATTTCAGGCAATGGTTTTTCAGAAACCCTTCATAGTTAATTCTATGACATGCTCTATTGTTTTCTCAATATGTTTCGGAAGCTCCATCATTGAAATATCTAGGAACCCACGTATGAGAAGAGACTCAGCTTCTTCCTGCTTTAAGCCTCTAGACCTTAGATAGAATAACTGTTCTGCAGCTATCTTCCCTATTGCTGCTTCATGAGTAAGCTCTGAATCCATCCTCCTCGACGTAAGAATAGGAACTGCTGAAACCTCTACTTCATCAGACATCATTAAAGCTTTACAGCTGATATGTCCCTTAACTCTTGGAGCCTCAGATATTATTGTCCCCCTATTAACAACTTTACTTCTTCCTGAAACTACTGCATTAGTAATTAATTCAACATTCGACCCTGCGTTCCTAACTTCTACTTCTCCACCTAAATCCACATTTGATTGACCTGACAGATAGAGTATATTGTTCATTGAGAGTTTAGCATTCTCTCCCACTATAGTTGCTTTGGGATAAGATTGTAGAGACTCTACTTCTCCAACCAAGACATAGTTGTATAGAAGTTTAGCGTGATCTTCTATCAATATCCCTGTCCTAGGTCTTATATTGAATTCTCTCCCCCATTTATGAATCATCGCATAGTTTAGTTTAGCTTCATTCTTAACATAGATTTCAGTAACTCCTAGATGGAGACCTTTAACCGTTTTAGAGTAATTTGTGCATCCAGTTATAACATAGGCTTCCGACCCTTCTTCAGCAACAATGATGTTATGGATACTCTGAACGATATTAGGGGAATACATTAAAAAGCAGGCCTGTATCGGTAAATGGATTTTCCTATCCTCTAATATTCTAAGAAAGTATCCACTCTTCTCATTTCTTGCAACGAATGCTGTGTATTTATCTTCGTATGGAGACTTAACCTTCCAGTACAAGTCTTTAACCCATTCATATTTCTCTAGAGCTTCATGTATGGTCATGAGTTCAACGTCTCCTTCAAACTTTTTCTGAATAGTCTTAAAGACGAGATTGTGATCTACTTGGAAGAAAGTATTCAATTGATCTCTCTTAGATGGGTCTATTCCAACATCCAAGCTTTCTCTGAGGATGTTTTCATCTATAGCTGACGGGACAGGAGCATCCAACTTGTACAGCGACAGATCTATATCTGGACCATACTTAGCAGGTTTATTCAAAGCTTTCTCTAATTCTTTCTCATCAATATACATCTATCTAGCCTCTTCCAATGACTCATAAACATTAGTTAATATGTAAACCTTACCTCTAGATTAAATTTAACGTGGGATTGATGTATGCATAATGTAAAATCTATGGTCTGAAAGATATACATTTCTCACACCATCCATAACCTTTATTCATTATTTGCTCAAGCATCGTATCAGGGTCTCCTTCACATACTATTGTCCCATTGATCATTACGTGTGCTTTAGTGGGTTTAAGGTATCTTAGTATGTGCCCGTGGTGAGTTATTATTAACGCTGATTTCCCAGTCAGAGCTTCTGAAAGAACTCTACCTATCATTTCTAGATTCTCTATATCGACACCCGAGTCAGGTTCATCGAGTATAATGAAATCTGGGTTCATTGCAAGAACTTGAAGTATTTCTGCTTTCTTTACTTCACCGCCTGAGAATCCAACGTTTACAGGTCTAATGAGGAGGTCGCTTGGAATTTTGAGCTTGTCTAAATAATTGACTAAAGTAATATTTCTTGACTTATTGTTTGAATTTAATATAATGTTGAGTAGCTCTTTAAGTTTAACACCGTGAATCTTTGGAGGGTTTTGGAAGGCGACAGCAATTCCTAAGCTTACACGTTCTTCTACAGGTTTATCTGTTATATCTAGTCCCTTGAAGAAGATCTTCCCGCTTATGACTCTATACGATGGATGACCTATGATCGTCATAACGAGAGAGGATTTACCTGAACCATTCGGACCAAACAATACATGTATCTCATTCTCTCCAACTTCTAAGTTTACTTCTTTTATAACATGTCTACCGTTAACGACAGCGTTCAAACCCGTTATCTTAAGCATCTTATCCACAGTATATTCTATCTAAATCAATTAATTAAGATTAGCCGAAGTTAGCTGTAGCAGAGTAATCTTAAATTATCTTACAATACTATGATTACCGGTGGTTTATTCATGCAGAGTCTGAGCGTTAGAGAGCTAGAGAGATATGATAGGCAGATAAGGATTTCCGAGATTGGTTTTGAGAAACAGCTCAAGCTGAAGAATTCAAGAGTTTTAGTAGCTGGAGTCGGCGGATTAGGTGGGGTTGCGGTACTATACTTAACTGCGGCTGGAGTTGGATCCATAAGAATAGTAGATGAGGGGATATTGGAGTTGAATAATCTAAATCGTCAAATAATATATTCTGAGAAAGATGTTGGAAGACTTAAAGTTGAGGCTGCAGCTGAGAGACTTAAGTCTCTTAACCCCGACATAGTTGTTGAGCCTATCCCACATAAGATTACTCTTGAAAACGTGGACGAATTACTGAATAATGTAGACTTAGTCATTGACGGGTTAGATAACTTTAAGACTAGATTCATCATTAACGATAAATGTGTTGAGCGAGGTATACCCTTCATCCATGGAGCAGTATATTCTCTTGAGGGTAGATTGATGACTATTATACCTGGTGAGACCCCATGTCTTAGATGCTTAATACCTTCACCTCCACCAGAATATGATATTATTCCGGTTATAGGACCTGTTCCAGGAATAATTGGATGCCTTGAAGCTCTCGAAGCAATAAAGATAATCACAGGAATAGGGAAGCCATTAACGAACAGGATACTGATCTTCGATGGATTCAATCTTGACTTTACATATTTACCGATAACAAAGTCTCCTAGATGCCCTGTATGCTCTAAACTTTCACAGGAGTCGAAAAATGATTTATGAAAAAATAAAGAGAGGTGGTCTTTTAGATTATTCCAAGTTGTTTGAGACGTTCTTGAGGTACGGTTCCGTCCATATTCCATCCATGCTTTCTATAATAGTCATCTAGCAGTTTGTTGAGTGTAGCTTCATCTATTACGTGGCCTTTAGAGGGGCCGCTGGGCGAGGGGACTGTCATAAATCTCTTGGGGAGACGGTCATCTTTACGGGAGAGTCCATGTAATTGATTAAAGTATCTCTCCTGCGTCCAGATTCTCTCACCTATGTTTAGAACATCGTCTGCAGTTATGTCCCATCCTGTGTATGAGGAGAATAATGCAGCATAATCCTCTAGTCCAAGAGCGAATGTACTGAACTTGCACATATCGAGACTATCTACAAATGCGAATAATCTTTCCAGCAAGTGTACAAGCTCTACTTTATTCTCTACTGCGAGTGGGTCAGTCTTATAAGGTATTCCTAGAATCTCAGAAGCAGGAGTATAAGCTCTTAGATGGCATGCACCTCTATTTGAGACAGCATAACCTAGAGCGAAGCCTTTCAAACCTCTCGGATCATAAGCGGGAATGCTTAGACCTTTAACAGACATTGATAACTCTGGGTCACCTAGTAGTTTAGCTGCTCCAGCCCCACCTTCGGCAAGCATGTTTCCTAGGTCGCCTTCTCTATATGAAAGCTTCCTAGTAAG
This sequence comes from Nitrososphaerales archaeon, assembly GCA_023269855.1. Classification (GTDB taxonomy): domain Archaea; phylum Thermoproteota; class Nitrososphaeria_A; order Caldarchaeales; family Wolframiiraptoraceae; genus Geocrenenecus. The sequence goes on from JAGDWP010000010.1 coordinate 7,068, forward strand.
TTCTACGAATTTATCTATATCTCCCCATTTGATTTCTTCTTTGATTAATCCTCTTTCAGATGCTTCTGCAGCTACTGCTAAAGTGTTTCCAAGCTCTATTGTGTCTACTCCGTAAAGGTTTGCGAGATAGTTTAGATAGGATACTGCTTCAATGTGTCCTACACCTATCATTGCTCCCAGAGACCATACTGTCTCATATTCGGGTCCTTCAGATTTATGTTTGAATTTTCCATCAAATACTTGGGATTCTCTTTTACATGCAACTGGGCATGCATGACAAGTAGGGGTATCTCTAAGAATTGTTCCTCTAAGGTTTTCACCTGATATATAGTATGCGAATTCAAACATTGTATCCTTAGCGTTTCTCGTAGGCCATGCACCTATCTCATTAACCAAGTTAACTAGTACTGATGTCCCATATACTGATAATCCACCCTTCTTAGGACCTGTCACTGGGCTTTCATTAATCTTCTTTAATGCTTGCTGTCTAGCTTTCTCGAATTCTTCTGGTCTAGCAGGCTTCGGCATATCTTTCTCTTCACCAATTATAGCTAATGCTTTTACTTTCTTGGAACCCATTACGGCCCCCATACCTGTCCTCCCAGAAGCTCTACCCATCGAATGTTTACCATAATGCATTATGTTTGCAAATTTTACTAGGTTCTCTCCGCCTGGACCAATCCCGTAAAACTGTACTTCCTCACCATATTTTTCACGGATCATAGTGTAGGCTTCTTCAGTTGTTTTTCCCCATAGATTGGAGGCATCCTCAATGGATACTGTTTTATTCTTTACGAGAAGGTAGACTGGTTTGTCGCTTGCACCTACTAATACTACTCCATCGAATCCAGCCCATTTAAGAGTTGCTCCAGCCCATCCACCTGCATGACTATCTCCCAGTGCTCCCGTTAGAGGAGATCTAGCTACAGCGCATATCCTGCCACTCATAGGTGTAAGAGTACCAGTTAAAGGTCCATTCAGTATAGCTAGAACGTTTTCAGGTGATAGAGGATCTTTTCCGACCGAATGTTTTAGAGCTATTCTACCCCCTAAACCTCTACCACCAATAAATTTTCTAGCTTCATCTTCATCAACTTCCTGATACTCTACTTTCTTACTCGTCAAATCTACCCAAGCTACACGATTCGCATATCCACCCGCCTTAACCATATCGTATATAATTTTTCGACAAAGAGATATATCATTTTCGCAGTCTAGGAGCCCCCGTATTACCTTAACCAAATATTTTTTCTCCAGTCTCGCTGCTTACCTTATAGTATGGAATCTCTTCAAGCTTTCTATGGAAAGACTTGCTTCTCAAAGTAGCTAGGAGTCTCTGTACGCCTACTTTATCGGATCTATCTTTCCTTACTGCGAAGTCGAAGTATTCTTCTGTTAATGGTATGAAGTCTAGGTCATATATTTTTGCAACGTATCCTACTGCTATGCCGACGTCTGCTCTCTGCTGAGCTACTGCAGATGCTACAGCTGTATGCGTCTTCACTTCGTAAGTATATCCCCTAATCTTCTTTTCAGGATCTCTTACTCCAAGCTCAGCGAGCTTTGTATCTATGAATGTTCTAACTCCTGAGCCTTTAACTCTATTAACGAAGATAATGTCATCTCTTAAGAGGTCTTCTAAACTCTTAATCTTCTTCGGGTTCCCCTTAGAAATAATCATCCCTATAACTCTAATATATCCTCTATAGATCTCTACTTCATTCTCTAAACCCATCTTCCTAGGCATGTGTATATTATACACTCCTGTTTCAGGGTCCAGGAGATGTGTTCCAGCAATATCTGCTTCTCCTCTCTTTAATGCTTTCCAGCCTGCTAATGATCCTACGTTAACCTGTTTAGCATCCCACAACCCTGCCTCATCTAATAAGAGGTTGAGAGCTGGACAGTTACTTCCTACAATAGAGATACTAGATATCTTTAATGGTTGGAAAAGCTTTACAGTAACTTCTTCATCTTCCGACAAGTATTGTTTTTCTTCCTCTACTTCTATGAATCCATCTGCTATTGATAATGTTGTAGCAGCACCTGAATCCCCCAGTAATGGGTAAGCTGTAAGCCCCGTTGGGGTTGATAATAACTGAACGGGGATAAGATGTCTTCTACCTCTCCCAGTCTCAATTCTCAAAGGAATCCTTGCTTTAACAATGTTTTCTTCTTCAAAGCTTTGTAACCCCATCAACTTCATGATTATAGGTTTGACAAGTAGAATGAAGATCATCATAGCGGAGAGTGGGAAGCCAGGTAAACCAATAAGTATCTTCTTGTCTCTGGTTGCACCTATAACCGTGGGTTTACCCGGCTTAATCTTCAATCCATGAATAAGTACTCCTCCAAGTTCTTCGAAAACTCTGTAGATTATGTCTCCGAAGCCTGCAGAAGTACTCCCAGAAGTTACAATTACATCATATCTCTCTAGTATTTCTTCAATGGATTTCTTAATGACTCCATAGTTGTCTGGGAGAATACCTAGGAAATCTGCATCTACTCCTAAGTCTTTCAACATCGCTTGGATAGCATAGCTGTTTACATCGTATATTTTACCAGGTTTAAGCTTTTCAGATATAGGGACTAATTCATCACCTGTTGAGAACAATGCTACTCTAGGTTTAATGTATACTTTGATTTCTCTGCATCCCACAGCTGCTAAAGCGCTTAATTCTCTTGGACCAAGTCTTCTACCTCTCCTCAAGATTAGATCTCCAATGGATGCATCGGAACCTGTCTGGGCTATGTTCTCTCCTGGAGAGACTCCTCTGAAAATCCTTACGTTTCCATCTTCTGTCTTAGTGTATTCTACCATGACTACAGCGTCGGCTCCACGAGGTAGAGGTGCGCCTGTAGAGATCTCCGCACAGGTTCCAGAGGTTAACTCTATACCCGGCATATGTCCAACTTGAACTTTACCCAATAGTTTTAACTTTACAGGGTTTGCTTCATCTGCAGTATACGTATCTTCTGCGATAACCGCGTATCCATCAACTGTACTTCTATCAAATGGTGGAGAATCTACTTGAGCGTAAACGTCTTCTGCAAGTATTCTCCCATAAGCATGAGTTAAAGGTACTGTTTCTACTCCGAGCGGTCTAATCCCTCCGAGTTTTTCTTCAATGATCCTGAATGCTTCATTGACAGATACTAGTTTATGGAATACTAACGCCATCTCATTCACCGTTTAAATACTTAAGGAATTAAACATCTTCATACTTTAATAATCTTATTCATCTCCTATCCTCGTTATGACCTGTAAAAATTATCGGGTCAAATAATTCAACTTCAACTTCTTCTCCTTCATCGTAACCCTCTAAGTTTTCTGGAATTACAAGAAGACCATTAGCTTCTGTTAAAGTAGATATCAGCCCTGAACCCGTTAACATTAATGGTTCAATAATGTATCCATCTCCATTTTTTATTACTCTTACTCTGACGAAGCTCCTCATGCCTGAAAGTGAGGCTACACGTCGATTGAGTCTTCCTCTAACCTTAATAGAGGGTTCACTTACCGTTCCAAGCATAGCTTCTATGACGGGTTTCACGAATAGGTTAAATCCTATGAGTGATGCTACTGGGAAGCCTGAAAGCATGAAGACAAGCTTACCTTTCACTATGCCGAAACCTGTTGGTTTACCCGGTCTCATAGCGATACCATGTACTAGTACTTTCCCAATTTGATTTACTGCATCAGGTACTAGGTCGCCTCTACCTACACTCGTCCCCCCTGTAGTTACTAAGACATCGCACGTCTTTATACCGTTTAATATCTTCTCAACTATAGAGTCAACATCGTCTTCAACGATTCCAAGGTCTACAGGTTCTCCTCCACAAGAATATATTAATGCTTTCAACATAACCTTAGAGCTGTTCACAACTTTTCCTGGTTTAAGGTCTGAACCTAACTCGACTAGTTCACTTCCAGTAGACAATATACCGACTCTCGGTTTCAAAACTACTTTCACAGTTTCAATATTGAATGACGCAAGTGCGCCTATATGCCAAGGCTTGATCCTTGCACCTTTCCTAATTACGATCTCTCCTCTCCTGAAGTCTTCACCCTTCCTCGATACATTCTGGAAAGGATGAACCTGCTTATACACTTCTATTAAATCTGCTTTAACCCTCTTAGCATCTTCAGCCATTACTACTGAGTTTGCATTGATTGGTAGAGGAGCGCCGGTCATGACTTCTACAGTCTCCCCTCTACTAATCTTTATCAAAGCCGGATCCTCACCAGGTTTCAAACATCCTACTAATCTCAACTCTACAGGATTTGATGGAGAAGCACTGAATGTATCTTCAGCGTAGACTGCGTATCCATCAACTGCGCTACGATCAAAGGATGGTATGTCGAATGGTGCTGAGATGTCTTCTCCACAAATTCTACCAATAGACTCGAGTAGTGGAACAATCTCTAGACCTTTCTTTTCATAATTCTTCAATACTTCAGCCAAGGTTTGTAAAGCTTTATCAAGATTAGTTAATGTCTTGAAACCCTCCATCTCTCTCCTCATAACGCTATCCATACTATTTTCCATAACTCTACATTAATCTTTTCATATCTCCACCTCTCAGAGGAAAGTACCGGTCCGGAAATATTGATAACTTGGTTCTCAAAGTATATGTTTAGGTGACTTAGTTGAAGAAGTTTAATCTGATAGTCACAACTTTCAGAGGGCAGGAGACTGTTGCAGTTTCTGAGCTTAGGGATATTCTAAACTATC
>JAGDWP010000020.1 GCA_023269855.1 Nitrososphaerales archaeon
CACATCTATTAATAAAGAGGGGGACACCGTTCTATGATAAAAAGATAGGAAAAACATATTATACAAGGAAAGATGTTTACTATCTATATATTCGAGCAAAATCTAGACGGAGATTCGCTGAACTCATAGGATTCACTATTAGGAGGAAGATGGAGAGACTGATGAAAACCTTCTAACCTCCCCCACCATTTTCTCTCATCAAACTTACATAAGTAATATTATAGAGATGGGATTCTGGACTGTGATGGTGAGTGAATAATTCGAGGGTTGGTTATTTTATGTTGTTGTAGCTATTTCTTTTAATGTTGTAGTTAGGTAGTCTATTTCTTCTTTGATTATTGTATATGTATAGGCTTGCTCTAACTGTTCCTTCAATTTTTAGTCGTTGATGGAGTGGATGAGTACAATGTTTACCCGTTCTTACAGCTACACCATAACCGTCTAGTAAACTACCAACTATATTCGAGTCTAGCCCTTTAATATTGAATGCAATTATTCCACAACGATTCGAGATATTAATCGGTCCATAAATAGTAACTACGTCTCTTAATTCAGAAAGTCTTTCGTAATTTGAAGCTTCTCGCATTCTCACTTATTCAGAATTGGATTGTTGGTCCACTAGTAATGTTTGCACTGGCCGTTACTTTTCTTGGAGATTTTCCAGAGTATATGATGGGCGTAATCCTCGTCGGGCTTGCGAGATGCATCGCTATGGTAATCGTCTGGAATGAGTTAGCTGAAGGCGACAGAGAGCTAGCTGTCGGTCTCGTAGCATTTAATGCAATCTTCCAAATTCTAACCTATGCGATTTACATTCACATCTTCATAAACGTTATGCTAACATCTCTTGGAGTAATCAAAGGGTTAGAAGCAAGTATATCGATAGTAGAAGCTGCAAAAACCGTCTTCATATATCTTGGCATACCGTTCATCACAGGCTTGGTGACCAGATACACATCATTCAAGATAAAAAGTTACTTAGGATGTTGTTAGATAGAAAAAAATATAAACGCGGCCTAGAAACTTATAAGCATGTCTGAAAGTAAGCCTAAATTTTATAGTCTTCCACCACTACCCTATAGCTATAATGCTCTCGAACCATATATCTCTGAACAGCAGTTAACTATACATCATCAGAAACATCATCAAGCATACGTTACTGCCGCGAACCAAATTCTAGAGAAGCTCGATAAAGCTAGAAAAGAGAATGCTGACATAGATATGAGAGCTACATTGAAAGCTTTATCCTTCAATATTGGTGGACACCTACTCCATTCACTGTATTGGGGGAACATGGCCCCTCCAAGTAAAGGGGGCGGCAAACCAGGTGGTCTCATAGGAGATTGGATAGGGAAAGAATTTGGAAGCTTTGAGAGATTCAAGAAAGAAATGTCTGAGACAGCTATGAGTGTTGAGGGATCTGGGTGGGCTGCTTTAACCTTATGCAGGCAGACTGATAGACTAATACCGATGCAGATAGAGAAGCATAATACGAATGTATATCCCATGTTCAGGATACTACTAGTGATAGATGTCTTCGAGCATGCATACTACATTGACTACAAAAACAATAGAGGAGAATACTTAGAGAAATTCTGGAACATTATTAACTGGGACGAGGTAGATAAACGACTTCAAAACGCACTCAAATAAAGCAGAGAACTATCAACCTATTCATTTCCAACAAATATTTTTTCTGAATATTCTTTATGCATGATTCTCTGAGAATTATCGTGAGGAAAGCGAATTATAATTCTTCATGCATTCTTTTCTCTCGTTTGTGAAATTATTGAACAACTGTCATCCAAGTTCAGAACTTAGACAAAACTATATATTTGATTATTTTCCATAGAATAGATATGGCGATTCCTGGTTATGGCAGAACAGCTGAAATAGACTTAACAGATAAGAAGATTTCAATAAGGGATGTTGATGAATATCTTGCATACGAGTTCATCGGTGGAAGAGGTTGGACAGCCTACTTCGTCTTCAAAGAAATAGATAAGATTGTAGATGCTTTGCATCCAAGTAATGTCTTGATAGTTGCGGCGGGACCATTAGCAGGAACATATTTTTCAAGTGGTGGAAAGACTGAGTTTGGAGCTTTAAGCCCTCAAACTGGAATATATGGAGATAGTAATGTCGGAGGCTACCTAGGATATCGTTTGAGAAGATCAGGTATAGACTGCTTAATCATTAGGGGCAGGTCGCCTACTCCTTCATACATATATGTTGAAGATGGGAGAGTAGAAGTTTTCGAGGCACCTGAATTATGGGGTCTAAACTCAAGTGAAGTAGATAGAAAGCTTAGAGAGAAGCATGACGGAGAGTGCTCCATAGCTAGTATAGGTTTAGCTGGAGAAAAACAAGTATCATTTGCATGCATTAACGTTGACTGGAATCTTAGAAAGTATAGACATGGTCAAGCTGGAAGAACAGGGATGGGCGCAGTCATGGGATCTAAGAACTTGAAAGCAATAGTAGTTAAAGGTTCAGGTGAAGTCAAGGTGGCTGACCCTGAAAGATTACGAGATGTAGCGAAAAGATTCCAGAAACAAGTCTTAGAGAGCCCAACATATGATATTTGGAGAAGGCAGGGTACAATGTTAACAGTTGAATGGGCAAACAATGCTGAAGCACTACCAGTATATAATTTTCAGAAGACTAGATACGAGTATGCAGATAAGATAGATGGATATGCTTTAGAGAAGGTTAAGCTTTATAGTAGACCATGCTCGAATTGTATAGTTCCATGCGAGCATGTTGTCCCATTCAATATCAGAGGAGAGAAGGGGGAGATCGGTGTAGAATATGAGACTACAGGGATGATTGGCTCCAATACAGGTCTAAAGAGCCTAGAGGAGATAGCGTACGCTAACTATCTCTGTGATAATTATGGTCTAGATACTATAACGATGGGTTCAGTCATAGCTTTTGTAATGGAGTGTTTCCAGAAAGGGATACTAACAGAGGAAGATGTAGGATTCAATGTTGAGTGGGGTGATATAAACGCGATCAGTAAACTGATTGAGTTAACAGCTAAGAGAGAAGGTTTCGGAGAGTTAACTGCTCTAGGAGTTAAGAAGCTTTCGGAGAGGATAGGTAGGGGCTCTGAGAGATTCGCTATGCATGTTAAGGGTTTAGAGATAAGTGCTTACGATCATAGAGCTGCACCTGCAATGGCCTTAAGCTATGCTACATGTGATATAGGAGCACACCACAATCGTTCATGGGCTATAACCTACGATCTACAAGTCGGCAGGTACAGTTATGGAGAAGACAAAGTTGATAGAGTAATCTACCTGCAGCATATTAGACCATTATTTGATATGCTAGGAGTATGTAGACTTTACTGGGTTGAACTAGGAGTAGATCCAAACCTCTATGCAGAAGCATACTCAGCTATAACAGGTAAAGAAGTAACATTAAACGATCTATTAAGGAGGAGTGAGAAAGTATGGAATCTAACTAGAGTTATGGCAATACTTAGAAAGAAGATCAGTATGGAGGACGATATGCTTCCACCGAGAGATTTTGAAGACCCTGTACCTGAAGGTTCTACCAAAGGAGTAAAACTCTCAAAAGAAAGATTTATTGAAATGTTGAAGATGTATTATAGGAAACGTGGATGGGATGATCAAGGGAGACCTACGAAAGAGAAATTGATAGAGCTTGGACTGGAAGAAGCAGCTAGAAAACTCTACGGATGACCTAGTATTCTAGCAGAACCTCACAGTTGAAAACTTCTTCATTAATATTTGAACTTCTCTTTTTACTTTTTTAGGGTCTTCACCTTCTAATGCTCTATGGATAAGTTTAGCTATCTTCTCCATCTCCCTCTTACCCATACCTCTTCTAGTAACCTCGTTTGTCCCAAATCGTACTCCTGCATCTGCAATAATACCGCATTCCTCTAATCTATTTCTAACCTTTATCCTTGCTTCATCATCTGGAATATCTAATATTATCTGGTGGCTCTCAGTGTATCCTTTATCTCTTGCCTTAAGATGTATTCCTAATGAGTCAAGGGAAGAAGCAAGATGCTTAGCATTCTCAATAACTTTCTTCGCATAGGTTTGTCCATACTTTAACATTTCTTCAACTGTTACAGCATAAGCAGCTAATCTATTCAAATGGATATTGTCTACTATCTTATGATATATATTTTCCGAAAGTTTCTTATATACTTCTGGATCATTGGTTAAGATGACCGCTCCTTGTGGTCCTGGGAATGTTTTATGAGTTGAAGCATAGACTATGTCTGCACCTTCACGGATGGGGTCTTGGAAGACTCCGCCTGCAATTAAGCCTAATACATGAGATGCATCGTATGCTAATATTCCACCATATCTGTGAACTATATCTGAAAATTCTCTAACAGGGTGAGGGAAGAGTATCATGCTTCCCCCTAATACTACTAGCTCGGGCTTATACTCCTCGATCACTCTTATACCTTCTTCTATCAAGGGAGTAAAATATTCCTTCGAAACTGGTAGCTCGACTAATTCTGCACCTACAAGGTCAGGTATCTTTATCTTCTCATATCCAGGGTATCCTCCATACTCAGATGGTAGTGTTACAATTCTTCTATTTTTAGCGAATGTATGAGATACGAGTATAGCTGCAACATGCCCTGAGAGTGGTTCAAGCAGTACGTAGTCAACTTTAAAGAGTTTACGAGTTATTTCCTCAGCATAATTCCATAATTCATGTATGTATCTGGTTCCAGCATAGAATTCAGGTCTTAACGCATATCTTCCTGCAAGGTCAGTGGATAGAGCTTTCAAAGCTTTCAAGCTTAGTATATTCTCACTAGGTATCAAGTTTAACGTCTTACTCCTATACTTTTCATGAGCTCTGATAATCTCCCAAGCCTTCCCCAGACTCTTACTCATACTTATTCTTCACCTTCTTTTGATGATCTTAGAGTGGACAGGTATCTTTTAAGTGCTTCTACATTCTCTACTTGTATACTTCTCCTCCTTTCATCTATGTATAACCCTAGTTTTCTAGCTTCTGTAACGCTTAGACCAGCTTCTCTCAATTCGTTGATCGAGAAACCTCTACCAACCCTAGCCATTATAACCTCTAGATGTTTCCTTCTAACAATCGGCTTAGGAGCTTCCATACATCAATATCACAAAATAACTATTTAAAAACCCTATCTACTTCCAATATATTTCGCCTAGCTCATCAATTCCCTACTTTTCACCGTAGATGAGTCTTTTTCCAATACATTATATAATTCGAATTTTCCCGAAATATTCATTGAACGTTCGCGAACTCAAAGCTTATGTAAATTTGAAAACTATGAATTGATGAAATGAATGCGGTTAGAAGCTTGCTATTTAGGGCCACTGCGTCAATCGCCGTTTTAATTCTCATAGCTAATACTGTATTCGTATCAGTGGCCGCACAACAAGAAGGAGAACCATCAAGTATTCTTTTAGGGTTAGAGATTTCAGCTACACTTAAAGAAATTATTATGCAGCACAAAGAGGCCATATCATCACATATCATGGAGATTAAACTAATGACTTCAAGAAATGATGAATCACGCCTCCAGTTGATAGATCAATACCATCAACAACTCCGTCAGAGGATCGAGTTAATGAATAGAGATAGAGACCAGCTACTAAGTATGCTTCGAAATGGAAGTATATCTCCTCAAGAATTCACATTGGAAATGAGGAGATTAAGAATTGAATCACATAGTCTGAAGCTTTTATCAGATAGAATCGGGTATAGACTCGGCGAACTAGGTAAACATCTATCTCAAAATCTAAGTTTAGCAGCAGAGGAACTTGTTGAGGCGAACCAGTATTTCTCCGAACAGATGAGAGAAATACATGAACAAATAAAAGAAGAATTAAACATTGGAATTTATAGAGGAGATCTCAGGAACCTAACTGATTGCAACAGAATTAGAGAAGTCTCAAATGTGCTGAATAAGTTGATATCTAGGTTGGAAGTCTTTAAAGAAAGACTATCAAACAGAATTCAAGAACTAAAACAGAATATATCTATGATTAATGAGTCTTTACAGCTCCCTTCACCACTTAGCAGTCAATGTCTAGAGTTATTAAACAATCTTACAGCTAGACTGAATAGAATAGAAGATGAAATATTTAATCTAAACATGAGTAGAGCTGAGTCTTTAAAGAAGCTTAACCAACTTGACCAAGAACTAAATAAGCATATCGCGAAGAAGGAACAGATGCAGAAGAGGATCGATGAGCTTGAAACCCAGTATCAGAGAATGAATAATGAAAGAAAAGAATTAGAGAATAATCTCAACAGTGATAAGAATGGAGAGAGAGAAAGACAAAGAATTAGGGAGAGACTGCAAGAACTTTTCAGAGAGATGGAGAGAATAAATGAGGAAAGAAGAGAATGCAATGAATTAATGAATGAAATTAGAAACAGGATCGAGAATAATCTTAAAGCGATCGAAGAGCTAAAGAATGCTACACAACGTTTTATGGAGCAGATTAGAATGAGGATTAGAGAACGTGAGAGACTATTAGAGATTATAAGAGAGATTAAAGAAAAATGTGGTAGAGAGGATAGAACAATAATTAAGAAGTATATTACCCTGTCTTTTCTAGAGAAAAAGCTAGAATTCCTTGAGAAGGAATATCAGAGAATAGAGACGAAGATCGAGATATTATCGAATTGGCTGAATGAAGTCAATGAGAAGATTAGTAAGAATTGTCAACAATCTATCAGAGAGAAATCTGAGACACCCTCATACTCTTAACTTCTCATTTTATCTAGGCATAATATTAATAAGCTGATTACAAAAATTGACTCTCAATGATGAAAAGACAATCCAGAAAGATGTATCTAACATTTACAATCTTCATATCCTTGTTTATACTTAATCTAGCTACTCCAGTAAGCTCAATCGATTTCGAAAGCAACAATTATACTATTAAGTTATTCAAGGATGGTTCTGCCGTCTGGATTATCGAGTCATCTACACCTCTAAGCTCTAGGGAAGATTTGGAAGCTTTCACAAACTATGCGGAAAACTTTGAGAATTATAGAGAAAGCCTCTTAGAAAATTTTACCCAGAGTATCCAGAAGATTGTAAGTGATGTTTCAAGATATGTTAATAGACCTATGAGAGCTGAAGATTTCAATGTTTCAGTAGGGATTGTCGATACTTTATCTGGTAAAATTGGTAGATTGACTTATACGTTTAAGTGGGTTGGCTTTTCAGAAGTTAAAGATGGGATGTTAATCATCGGCGATGTATTTATTGGAGGGTTCTATTTGTATGAAGGTGATTCTCTAACCATAATACTGCCAGAAGAATACTCTATAAATGAGGTCCATCCACCCCCCGATAAAAGAGGTGAGACGGAAATTACATGGTTTGGGAAAAAACTATTTCCAGATAGAGCACCTTATGTTAAGGCTTCAATCAAAACATTAGCAATGGAAACACTAACAATTGAGACTAATGTCGCTACGACTTATTCAACAATTTCCACATCTGAATATTCAACTTCAGTTAGTAGTATGCAGACGTCATGGATAGGTATGCTAGCATATTTTCCAGTCATTATACCGATCGTAGTAATTACTATACTTATGATAATATTTATCAGTAGAAGGAGGGAGAGAAAGTTTACTGTTAAAGATGCTGATGAAGTCATAAATGTTATCAGAGAGCTAGGTGGCTCAGCTTTCCAAAAACAGCTAGTTGAGAAAACAGGATTCTCTAAAGCAAAGGTAAGCGAGATCTTGTCTGCACTAGAGAAGAATGGAGTCGTAGAGAGAGTAAAAGTAGGACGTTCAAAACTAATAGTACTGAAGAAGAAAGCGAAACAATCTTAGTAGATAATCTACTTGAAGACAGCTCAAATATATCAGTGGGAGTAAAACTATTTCTATAATTTATGAAAAGTTTAAAGCTTTAAGATTGCTTTAAACCACTCGGTGGAGTCATTGCCTAAGCATCCCAAATCTCCTAGCTCTGTAAAATATAAAGCGAGAGTTGGTTATGAAGGAGAGTACTATCTTGTCCAGAAGTTTATCTCTGCGGGTGAAGGCTTTTATGCTGTTAGAACTCCTGGAAGTGGAACTGGGAAGATGGCTAAACCAGATATAATCGCTACAGATGATGGAGAACTGTTAGCGATAGAAGTAAAATCGACTAGAAAAAAATACGTTATGCTTAACAAAGATCAAGTTAGTAGGCTTCTAGAATTCTGTAGAAGATTCACAGTTAAATGTCCTAAATGTGGGTTTGAAATTAAACCTAAACCAATCTTAGCTGTTAGATTCCTTAATAGGGGATGGAGATTCATTGAAATCCCAGAAGATTGGCGTGGGCCTATTATCGTAAGAGACGCCGAGGCTTCTCCACGATTTTTACAATCTTCTCCTTCTCGTACTGGCGTTGAGGTTGAAGACTCTTCTCCAAGGAAGAAAGATCTAAAATGAATTGATTTAAGTAGTGGCTAAAGCTTGGAGCATTCTTAACCCATTTCCTCTCACTCGGCTTTGACAGATAACCAAGCTCTGCGAGATTCTGTAGTAATGTTCCAACCGACCTCCTCTTTTGACGACTTTCACAAACATCTTTTGGGAGAAGATTGATTACATCTGTTAAAGTGAACACTCTATCCTGTATCGTGGATAGTGCAGCTAAGACCTGTACAACCTCATCAATGCTTAACTTCCTAACCTTCCATGAGAGCATCTTAATAACCGGATTATCCAGCTTACTCATATTCTCATTCACCTCTAATCCTCTTAAGTATAATGTCAGCTGGAATATCGTATGTCTTACTGCATTTACTGCATTTAAACCTGAGTCTCCAATTTTTAGAAGATATTTCTTCAAGCTCACTCTCAGAAGGTAAATTAACAATAGTTGCTTCTTTACAGTATATACATGTTATTCTAGCTCTCTTTCCTTCAATTACAGTCTTTAACTCTGTTACAGCTCCTTCAGGAGAAACAGCTGTTAAAAAGTTCTGAACTTCAGATTTCTTCTCTTCAGATGGTCTAGGTATTTCTATTCTACTTTTCTCTTCAATACTTCTTCTAAGTGAGGCTATTTCTTCTTCGAGTGTGATCCTCTTCTCACTCAGCATCTTCAATTCTTTCTCTACTCTTTCAAAAACCCATCTGGGAACAAAGTCCTTCTTAAGATAAGGCATGATAAGGTCTATCAGAGTCTTTCTAACTCTTTCGAGAAAGTATGGTTCAAGAGGTTTCTGAGCTAATGCTTCACCTTTCTTCACTTTTATAAGCTTCTGGAGATGTTGCGACAATAGCTCAAGGTCTTCAATAGATCCTCCTTCAGGATCTTGGAGGATCCTGAGTATAGAGTAGGCGGCCGCCATCTCTCCGTCAAGCAGTTCAGCATACGATTCTTTTTCTCTAATATTCTTTTCTAATGAGTCTAGCTTCTCTAATAGCTCCTTCTGCTTAGAGAGTATCTCTCTAGTTGATGCTTCAACACCGATTAGCTCAGACAACTCATTTCTCAGTTCTTCAATTTTCCTATCAAGACTCTCCAACTCATTTTTCCTCTCTTGAAGTATGCGGGTAACCTCATCTAAGTCAAACTTTATATTAGTCAAGTCTTCAAGCTCCTTCTTCAACTTGTTTACTTCTTCAAGATATCTTGAAATCTCATTGGATAACGTCTCCCTCTCAGTAGCCAGCCTATCAACCTCATTTCTTAGATTCTTTAATCCTTCAACCAGACCGTACTCTTCTTTAAGTAGGTTATCTAAGTTTTTCCTCTCTTCGACTAACTTCTGAAGAGCTTCTCTAGCTTCTAACAATTCTTTGTCTGTCTTCTCCAACTCTTTCGAGAGATCTTCATATCGAGAAAGCAGAGAAATTATTTTCTGTATGTCGTATCCTTGATTTTTGAGTTGTTTTAAGAATCTAGTTGCCTGGTCAAGATCTTCTAGACTTAGCCCATTCTTCTTTAATTCTTCGAGGATTGATGTTGTTTTCTTGATCGACTCTAAGGTGATGTTATATTGCTCCATGTATAGTTTCAAGTCTTCTTCCATCTTCCGCCTCTTCTCTAATAACTGCTCAATAGCGTATCTAGTCTTTACTTCTTCTCTACTCAGTTTCTCATATTCTCTAACGAGTATATTGAATTTTTTGCCATATTCTTTCTCTAGTCTTCTTAATCTGAGAGCATGACTAACGTATCGTTTTAGAGTCTTCTTATCCCAGCCTATACTATCTAAGAGGTCTACCAACTCTCTTACTTTATCTTTTGATAAACCTATTTCAGCTTCCTCAGCTTCAGGTACTGCTATTATTACTTCAAACTCCTCATCAGTAGACTTTTCCAGTGAAGCTCCTCTCTTAACTTCTGATTCGGTCAAAATTAAACTCATATAAATATTTAATTTGTGGGATTTATAGGTTATCCTCTACTATTAGTCATATCTCAGCCTGTGTATTTTCTACGTGCGTATCTCAGTATTAGAGATGTAGGGATAACCCCCACTAATCCTTGTCGACGTTTGAGATAGTTTACTATTGTATGTGTTTTTAGGTTCGACTTCTAGGTCTTCTAAACCTAGATGTTCTTGAAGGCTTTGAACGTCTCTCCCCGAAGCCTACTTGTCTTTCAGATAAGTTGTTCTCCGTGTTTACTTCACTTAACTCTATGCTTGAAGTCTCTATTGTTCCAAATCTTCCCAAGTTTAACTGCATTCTACCTCTAAACAATTTGATGAATCCGTTCACGATTTTCACTACGTCTCCCTCACTAACACTATCGACTTTCTCATCCCATAGCACTAGGTTTATTGCTCCGGTTTCATCAGCTATCAATACTTCGCTTAATCTATGTTCTGTTTGGTCATATTGCGATGATACAACTCTTTCAGGCGACTTGCTTACCACTTTTGCAACAAGATTTACACCACGTGAACGTGGTGTAAGTTCTCCTATCTTAACCAGGTTTTCCACCATTCTTAACTCCTCGATTTAAGTAGTTATAGTTTCTTCACACAGTATTTAAGTATTTTGGTTCATAACAATCGACTGTTTTATTCCTTTCTTGGCTAAGGTTCAATCCCAATGACAACACATTCCATTGTTTTTGCTATGTTTAGATCTGTTTTGAATGGTTGTAGAATGCTGCAGCGAGAAATATGTACGACCATAGCCAGATTAGTTCGAGTGGGTGACCTTCCCAGATTAAGCCTAGTAGGTTTTGATAATAGTAGGATATGTCTACTATTTCAAGCAGGATGAAACCGACTGAGATGAGGGTCCATGAAGTTGCTATTCTTCCTCCTAGAAATATCATCACCCCCATGATTGCTAGAATAATCAATACTGCATCAAATATAGGGTACATTAAGGAGAGTACTGCTTCAATAAGATTACTGCTAGAGTATAATGCTTCAGGAAGTATTAATACACTTGTAGCTATGACTACAATTAAGCCAACAATGGATGAAACTGTGATTGTCTTATTATTGATTGCATCCTTGAAGACTTTCAAGTAAGAGATTAGACCAATATATAGTAGGGGATAGCCTAGAAGATAGAATATGTCAGCGATAGATGGGAATGGTACTTCTATACTGTAAATGTTTAGATTAGATGTTTATAGTATTGTCTTGGCGAGAGTTCTTGAGGTTCTTTTGTTTGAAGAGCTAGAATCTTCTAATGTCTAGGGCAGACTTTATAGATAGGAGATGAATGGTGGGGGTTGAGGGCTTTCATTAGTCTCTCCATCTTCCTCCTAATAGTGA
>JAGDWP010000116.1 GCA_023269855.1 Nitrososphaerales archaeon
ACTTTGTAAGTGAAGTAAACGCAGTACCCGAATTCAGAAATACTGTAAGAGTTACAGGAAAAGATCTTGCGAGAACCATGGTTGAGTTAACTATCAAGAATATTAAAAAATGATAAATTATCTCACTTACTGTTAGAATAAGTTTATTATTCTATTCTATGTAGAGAGAGTTGCTGGAGAGATGAATGTAGAAGAATTGGCGAAGAAGCTGATTCTAGATCTTGTAAGCGAATATACTCCCCCTGGACATGAATACAAGCTAGCTCCTATAATTAGAGGTTGGGCTGATGAATTAGGGTATGATGAATTTTATACAGATGAAGTTGGAAACATTTTTCTAAGATATGGATCTCATGGAAGAACGATTCTCCTAGCAAGTCATCTAGACACAGTTCCAGGAAAGGTAGATGTAAAAGTAGTTCAAGATACAGTGTATGGTAGAGGAGTTATAGATGCTAAAGGTCCTCTAACAGCATTCATAGTTGGAGCAGCACTTGATAGATCAAGAATGAGTAATTGTAAAGTATATGTTGGAGGATTAGTTCGAGAAGAAGATGATGGGTTAGGCGCTAAGTATCTCGTAGAGAAGGATTTCAGATCAGATCACATCATAATCGGTGAACCTACAAATCTCGGAATAGCAATAGCATACAGAGGAAGTATACTGATAAAGGTGTCGGCCAATGCGATAGGCGGGCATAGTTCAGCTCCATATATAGGTAGTTCAGCTCTAGACAAGCTAATAGAATTTATCAACATCGTTAAAAGCAGATTCAATGGAGAAAGCTTCGATGAAGTATCATGTGCTTTCACAATGTTGAAAGCTGGGGATTGGCCTAGTAGCTTACCTAGAGAAGGAGAAGCATACGCTAACATAAGATATCCTCCAAAATATTCCTCGGATAACATCATTGAAGAGATTAAAGATATTGCTCAGAAAGTTGGAGTCGGATTAGAGTTTCTTAGCGTTGAGAAGCCTGTTGAAGTCAGTGTAAATACAGAAGTTGTTAGAGCATTGGTTAGAGGAGTGTTAAGATTGAATTTGAAGCCGAGGATTGTTAAGAAGACAGGTACAAGTGATATGAATACTCTAGCGGTCATATCGAAGAGTATAGCAGCTTTCGGCCCTGGAGACTCTAGATTAGCTCACACAGATTATGAGAAGATCAAGATAGGTGATATCGTTACTGCATCGAATGTGGTGTCGAATGCTTTAATGGAGTTATCCAGACTCTAGAGTTTTTGGATGTATTCATTCAAGTCTAGCTCCTTCAGCTTTTCAGGTGATGGTACCCCACTGTTACCCCAACCTCTTAAACGATAGTAGTCTTCAAGCATTTTCATGAATTTTTCAAATTCTATTTTCTCACCTTTTGATGCTCCAAATTCTAAGGGTTCAGAAAATATTCTAGCTGGAAGAACATCGTCATCTCTCCTAAGCCCTTCTCTAACGTTATATATTCTAATTAGATTGTTTATTGTCTCTCCCTTCTTCCTTAACTCATTGGGATTAATATTTCTACCTGTAGAAATAGAGTATAGCTCTGATAGTTCTCTCCAAAGTAATGGTCCTATGACGGGGAGACAATAGAATTTACATAAGATCATACTATCAACTACTGCGTGGAAATCTTCTAATTCGACAACATACTCTGCATGTCCTTCATAAGACAATCTATCTACTTTGATCTCTGGATTAAATGGGTGTAATCCTACAAGATTCGGTCTATAAGCGACATGTCTTAGATGGCATGCTCCTCTCGCAGAGACTGCATAAGCTAATGCTACACCTTTCAAAGCTCTAGGCTCATAACCTGGAAACTCTAATCCTTTAACATGTATAGCATACTTTGATGCATCCAGTTTCTCGGAAGCTTTCTTAACACCTTCCGCTAATACATCTCCTAACCCCCTCCTATAAGCTATCATCTCAACTGCCTTGAGTAACGCTTTACCATCTCCAAAAGATAGCCACTCCTCCTTGAATACTTTTTTCTCAACCAAGTACATTGCGAAAGCTATGACGTTCCCCGTGCTTATAGTATCCATTCCAAGCCTGTTTGCAAGATCATTTGCTTCCACTATTGTCTGTAGGTTATCTATGTATGGGAGTGGACCTAGAGCAAACAATGTTTCATATTCAGGGCCCTCAGTCTGCAATCCATCCGAGGTTTCAGAGTGTCTACCGCAAGCTACTGGACAAGCGAAACATGTAATCCTCTTTTTTACATATAACTTGTTAAAAGTTTCTGGACCAATCTTTTCATAGGCTTCGAAGCTTCCACCTTCATAGTATCTTGTGGGTAGAGAGCCTGTAGAGTTTGTCAGAGACATTATTGCCGAGGTACCATATTTTGCTAAGGTTTGAAGTTTTTCTCTCGCTAACTTCACCACGTTCTCTCTAAATTTATTGAATCTTTCACTATCAGCGGGTTCAATCTTGTATTCTCCACGTATAACGATTGCTTTCAACTTCTTACTTCCCATTACTGCTCCTCCACCCGTTCTACCGAAGAATCCCCCTCTAAGCTTCTTTCTCTCATGCATGTAAAGACCATGAACTATACATGCAAATCTCACCAAATTTTCTCCCGCAGGTCCTATACATGCTGTCATTACTTCTCCGAGTTCACTCCATAACTCTTTCTCAGTCGCATATGTGTCTAGACCCCATAGATGTGAAGCGTTCTTAATTTCTACAGTCCCGTCTTGTATTAACAAGTAGACAGGGTCAGGCGACTGGCCTAATACTATTATTGCATCGAGACCTGCTTTAGCAAGCTCCGTACCAATGTATCCTCCACACAACGATTCACCGAAGAATCCTGTTAGTGGAGACTTGAAGACAGCAGCCATTCTAGCAGCACTAGGTAGAACCAGCCCCTCAACAGGTCCAACAGTATAAATGATTAAATTTTCTGGAGATAGTGGATCAATTTTCGGAGGAGTATTGTCTATGAGGAGTTTTGCTCCTAATCCGATTCCGCCAATAAACTTACCACATATAGAGTCATTTAACTCGAGATACTTTACCAGCTTCTTAGAGAGATCTATTATGGCGATCTTGTTCCAGTATCCACCTCTTCTTATTCTACTCACAGTGAATCACTCTCCACGTATCTCTACAATGCATGTACAAATGTATAAGGCTTCCCATCCTAATCTTCCCCCATCATGAGAGGTCTTACTAAAGGCGAATGTTTAAATCATGTTTAACTTCTTGATGTATGTATGAATGCTAAAATAGTTTATCAAATGATAGATGGAAAACGATGGGATAACGCTAAAGACAATGCTGTATCAATCTTGAAGACTGATAAATTAGAGATCGGTATCCTTGAGATTTCTCCAGGTGTGAGGCTTCCGAAGGAAGGCTACAGTATTCATAGCGAAAACGATGAATTCGCATACATATTATCTGGAGAAGTAACCTTCGGGACAGATAAGGAATCTATTAAACTAGAAGAAGGAATGGTAATGTACAATAAGAGAGGAACCCCACACTATACTGTAAACCTCAGCAGTAAACCAGCTAGAATTTTATGGATACTCTCTCCTCCAAGGTAGGCGGTTTAGAATGTATGAAGATAGAGTTAAAAAGATTAGAAGATTAATGGAGGACAAAGCTATAGATATCATAATGGTTACTTCTGAGCCTAACATGCTCTACTTTTCAGGATACAGTGCGATCTCTCTTGAAAGATTGATTACTTTAATAATACGTAAAGATGAGGATAGAGTACTGCTTATAGTACCCAAGTTAGAGGAGAAGAGAGTGGAGGAAAAATGTAGATTAAGGGATTTCGAATTAGTAAGCTACAGCGATACAGAGTCCCCAATCAATATACTCGAAAATATTTTTTCTAGAAGTAGAAAATTGAAGATAGGTGTTGAAGAAACAATACAATTCAAGTATGTCTACCCCCTCATCAGCAAGCTTACAAACATAGAATATTCTCTAATTGATGATTTAATATATTCTATGAGGAAGATCAAAGAATTGGAGGAGGTTGATATTCTAAAGAAAGCTGCTGAGAAAAACAATCAAGTCTTGTTGGATGCGATTAAGAATGTCAGGGCAGGTATCTCGGAGAGAGAATTAATGATGCATATAAAGAATTATGCCCTTGAGCTTGGAGCAGAAGAAGTACCTTTCGCATTAGTACAGAGTGGCGGTAATTCTGCACTACCCCATCAAGAACCCACAAATAAGATAATCGATAAAGGCGATATAGTTGTTCTGGATATCGGCGTTAGATATCAAGGATACTATTCAGATCTGACTAGAACCATTGTATGTGGTACTCCATCAAGCAAGCAGCTAGAAATATTCAATATAGTGTTGAGAGCTCAGCAGACCGCATTGGATATTATTAGAGAAAATATTAAAGCAGAGGAGGTTGATATAGCTGCGCGAAGAACAATCGAGGCACAAGGTTACGGAGAATACTTTATACATAGAACTGGACACGGTCTAGGGTTAGAAGTTCACGAACCACCCTTCATCAAAACAGGAAATACCGAGCTACTAAAAAACGGAATGGTCTTCACAGTTGAACCAGGAATCTATCTCCCAAACCTCTTCGGCGTTAGACTAGAAGACAACGTCGTAGTATCAAAAGACGGATATATCAACCTCGCAACACTGCCTAAATCATTACACATCGAAGATTATACTTGATACTAGAAGCGAGTCATGATGTTGGTGCAACGATCACTCGTAAAGCCAACATCTAACTATATGATTGTTGTTTACTATTATGTCTGGAGGATCTTTTTCCATGCATATCTGCTTAGCGAAGGGACATCTCGTATGGAATCTACATCCACTCGGAGGCTTAACTGCACTCGGTATCTCACCCACTGATTCTATACCTCTTGGTTTAATCTTTTCATCTTCTTCGGATAATGTAGGTATAGATGACAAGAGCATCTGAGTATATGGATGCATAGGTAACTTGAAGAATTCCTCAGTAGGTGCCTCTTCATATATTTTCCCCAGGTACATTATCATAACACGTTGAGAGATATTCCTAACAACTCCTAGGTCATGTGTTATCAATAGGTATGTAAGCTTAAGTTCATTCTGGATCTTAACAAGTGTGTTGAGTACTTTTGCTTGTGAAGATACGTCTAAAGCTGATGTTGATTCATCGAGAATGATGAAAGATGGGTTGGGAGCGAGAGCTCTAGCTATAGCTACGAGCTGTTTCTCTCCTCCACCAAGTTCGTGGGGATACCTGAACATGTATTCCTCACTTAGTCCAACATATTCAAGAAGCTCTGCCACTTTCTCATATACCCTCCTTTTATCGACGATTCGATGAACTAGGAGAGGTAGGCTAATAATGTCTTTAACCAATCTTTTCGGGTTTAGTGAGGTGCCAGGGTCTTGGAAGACTATCTGTATATCTCTCTTTAACTCTAGAGGTCTCTTCTTCATTGGAATTGATAACTCGTATGCTCCCTTGTAGATTATTTTTCCACCATCAGGTGGATAGAAACCCATTATGACGTGGCCTGTAGTTGTCTTTCCTGATCCTGACTCACCGACTAGTGCTAGTGTTTCACCATGTTTTACGTTAAAGCTTACTCCATCAACTGCTCTAACAACACCTTCCGCAGTTGTGAAGTATTTTCTTAGATCTGAAACACTTAAAATTGTATAATTACTCATATAATCACCTCTTAATCATACAAGTAGCATGAGACTACATGATCCCTGTTTACTTGTATCTTCCCCGGCTTCATGTTGATGCATTTATCCATTACATAGGGACATCTAGGTGCAAATCTACATCCAGGCGGGGGGTTACGATAGTCAGGGATCTTTCCTTTTATTCCTTCTCCTACTCCTACAGAGCTAAGTCTAGGGGTACTTGATATTAGCAGCTGTGTATAGGGGTGTTTAGGATGATTGAATAATTCATTCGTTCCAGCTTCTTCCATAATATCTCCCGCATATAATACGAATACTCTGTCAGTCATCTGGTAAACCATTCCGAGAGCATGTGAGACAAGTATAGTACTTAGGTTTTTCTCTGTTACAAGCTTGTGGATGAGTTTGAGGATCTGGTCTTGAATAGTTACGTCGAGGTTTGTTGTCGGTTCATCTGCTAGCAGTAGCTTCTCAGCAGATATTAATGCCATCGCTATCATGACCCTCTGCCTCATACCTCCACTTAATTGGAATGGATAGGATTTTAGTACTCTCTCAGGGTCAGGTAGTCTAACATCATTTAATATTTTTACAGCTTGTTCATGGAGTTCTTTACTTGATGGATTATGTCCTTCAATCATCATTTTATGTTTTATTATGTCGTATAATTGTTCCTTAATCGTGAAGACTGGGTTGAGAGCTGCCATGGGATCTTGAAATATGATTCCTATTTCTTTCCTCCTAATCTTTGTAAGTTCATTATCACCTAGCTTCAAAATATTCTTACCGTCATATCTTATTTCACCTCTTGGTATAATGCCATTCTGGGGAAGTATCTTAAGAATTGATTTTAGGAGAGTTGTTTTCCCGCTTCCAGATTCTCCAATTATCCCTACACGTTCGCCTTTGTCTACTCTTAACCATACGCCATTTAATACTTTAAGAATGTACCAGTAACTCTTGTAGTAAACATGTAAATCATTGATTTCGAGTAGCATTTTTACTCACCTGCGAACACGTCTCTAACACCGTCTCCAAGTAAGTTGAAAGCAAGTATGATTAATACTATACCTGCAGCGGGTCCTAAACTCATCCACCAATATTCTGGAAGATACTTACTATATTCGGAAACCATTGTACCGAGGTCTGGTGTTGGCGGCTGTGCTCCCAGTCCAACGAAGCTGATGGCCGCTCCTATGAGTATAACCCATCCAGCGTCTAGAGTAACTTTAGTGAGGATTGTTCCCAGCTCTATTGGGAGTAGTTCTCTGAAGAGTATATGTAGAGTAGATGCTCCTTGGGATTCGGCAGCGAGTATGAATGGCTCGTTTCGAAGTGATACCGTCATAGAGTATGTTAATTTAACGTACCATGGCCACCACATTAATGAGACAGCTAACATGGAATTGAATATATTCGGCTCAAGTATCGAAGCTATCGATAAAGCTAAGACGAGGGGTGGTAGAGATATGAATATGTCTGAGAGTCTCACTATTACTGTCTCGATGAATGTGCCCCTATAGTATCCAGCTATTAATCCGAGTATAACGCCTGTGGGGACAACAATTGACAAGACTAACCCGATCATCATGAAAGCATACCGGAATCCGAAGATTATCCTACTGAATACGTCTCTACCATACATGTCTGTTCCAAGAATATGTTCTATTGATGGAGGTTTGTAAGCATTCTTAAACGCTATGTAGAGACCTGCATGAGAAGGATAGGGTGCAACATATTCTGCGAAAACCGCCATGAACAAGAGTATCAGAATCATTGATAAACCTATGACAGACAGTTTACTCTTCTTAAATCTAAACCATATTCTTCTCCAATTCTCTCTCTTAACCTTCTTTTCTAATTCAGAAAATTTTACTTCAGAGACTGTGGCACCGCTCAATGTTTTCACCTCTTATACCTAACTCGTGGGTCTAGGTAGGAGACTAGTAAATCTATGATTATTGATGCGATCGTGTAAGCTAGTCCTATCACTAATACGACTCCAACAATAGCATTCAAGTCTTTTCTTAACATTGCCGTGATACCATACCTTGATAGCCCAGGCCAATTGAATATCAATTCAACTAGGAATGCGTTTCCAAGCATAGAAGCCATGTCAAGAGTCATAATGGTAACAGTTGGTATCATTGAAGGTTTAAGAGCATACTTAAAGAAGATTATAGAGCTTGGAATACCGTGAGCATACATATTTAAGATGTAATCCTTGTTTATGTTTTCAATCAAGTTCGCTCTTAATATTCGTGCCTCCTGTGCTATACAGCCTATTGCAAGAGATAGAGAAGGAATTATTAAATGAGTTATAGCATCAGCAAATGCTACTAGATTCCCACTTAGTAATGAGTCTACTGTAATGAGTCCCGTTATACGGTTTACTTCAATTCCCAAACTCAGCCTACCATAAGCTGGAAGTATATCCAACCAGTTAGCAAGGACTAGCTGTAGTATAATTGCCCAGACAAATGATGGTATAGCTATACCGGCATAAGCAAAAATCCTTACAGCGTTATCAATCATAGAGTTAGGCTTTCTACCACTAATCACTCCTAAACTGAATGCACCTATTACATCGATGATTAATGTGAAGATAATTAACTCGACAGTCGCTGGGAGGAACTCGACAATATCTGTGAGGACATCTCTAAAAGTCACCAAGGATAATCCAAATCGACCATTGAAAACATCTAGAAGCCAATAAAAATATTGAATATAGATTGGCTGGTCTAAGCGGAGAAGCTTCCTATACTGTTCCACCACGTCTTCAGGAGCTCTAGGACCTAGAGCAAGTCTTGCCGGGTCGCCTGGGAGGACTCTTGCTATAGTAAATATCAGTATAGAGATTCCGAAAAGTGTTACGATACTTAAAAGTATTTTTCTAACATAATAGTTGCTCAATATATTTTGTAACCTTGTTGAAGTTGTCACGTTTTCCGCAGTCATGCTCTAACTCCGTCTATTTTCATGGTTACCTTATTAATTCTTCTCTATTTTTCCAGTATTCTAGACTATATTAGGCTTTCAAGATTCCAGGAGAGTAGTTCAGAAGTTGGCGGAGGCTCATATGTGCATATCTTACTATGAGTCCATCCACATAATTTCTTCAATTTTATGAGTTGCTCAGCATATTTCACCGAGGCGATTATTGGATCTATTACTGGAACTTTGTATTTTTCTTGGACTATCTTAAAGAATCCGAAGAAAGCTGTACATCCAAGAATTATAACTTCAGCTCCTTCTTTAAGACTCTCCTCTATTACATTGTATAATCTCCTCTCAGTCTCTTTTTTATCTTTATGTAGGTCATGTACTCCTAAACCTATGTCTTTAAAAGAAGTTAATCTATCCTCTAACCCATATTCTTTTACTCTATTCATCATTAATGGTATCCACTTCTTTCTACCAACTATTATGGAGAATTTTTCTCCTAAAGATAATGCAAGACATGTCGAAGACTCTAAAGGCGCTGTTACAATAATGTTACTTACTTCTCTAGCCTCCTTCAAGCCTGGATCATAAAAACAGCCTATAACACATCCATCATATCCATTCTTCTCCGCTTTCCTAACTTCTTCCAAGATATATGGTATAACAATTGCATCATATGAATAGTATTCTAGGTGGTGTGGGCCAATCTTGAAAGATGTTACATCTAATACTGTGTCAGGATCCTTATACTGGTCTAAGTACTCTCTCATGGGCTTGTCGAAGATATCCGTACCTACAGGATTAATGTATAAAATCTTATTCAATATGACCACCTCATAAACATCATAAAAAATAAAATAGAAGATAAGGATTTCGTTTAACAGATTACTTAGGCATTTTTTCTGGGAAAACTTGGAACCATCGGAAGTCTAACTCATATTCTGCGATCGGTATTACTTCTCCTCTAGCAGCTGGATAATCAATATAATCTGCTTGGTAGGCTCTCAATACAACATGCTCGTACACGTATAACGATGGATACAACTCTACTAGTTTTCTCTGTATCTCATAATATTTCTGCATTCTCTCGTTAAAATCTACGGTGCCGAGTGCATCTTCTATCATTGCATCTATCTCTGGGTCCATCAACCATTCACCCTGCTCCCACGTTCCTGTAGCATGTGAATGATATCTTGAAGAAAGTATGGATCCCGCCTCTGCGTAGTGGGCTACAACGAATATTGAGACAGCGTTTGGCGTAGTTTCCATCTTCGTCATACCTTCTACAACCGATAACCATGGTACTTTGACGACATTCACTTTTAATCCTATTTCTTCCATATTGGCTTTGAATAGTAATGCTACTCTCTCTTCCCATGGAACTTCAGCAATCCACCAATACTCAATTGGATACTTATCAAGCTCACCCCAATACTTCGACTTCTTGAGTTCTTCTATTGCCGCCTCAATATTTCTTTCTATAGGTTTGAGGGATGGGTCGGCTCCTGGAAGCATGCTTGGTACTGGACCCACTGGTCTCCTTTCATATGGCATTATATCTGAGATAGCAGTCTCATAATCAAACGCTAATGCGATTGCCTTCCTAATATGAACATCATCGGTAGGCGGTTTTTTAGTATGAAGCATTATATAGAATATCATTGCTTGCGGAACCTGGGCAATCTTCACACCCGGTATCTTGCTCATGGCCTCATAATTCTCTAAGGGTTGCCATTGGTCTGTAATCTCTAGTTCTCTCTTCTCTATCATTGTACGTATAGTAGTCGGCTCAGTGAAACCATACATTATTACCTTCGTTGGTGCATTCGGTGCTGTCTCACCCCAGTACTCATCAAATTTAGCTAGTGTTACTGACTCTCCCCTCTTATATTCATAAAGTTTGTAGGGTCCTGAACCTGCATCTTTTTCTCCAGCCATTAGCCAATTCTTACCATAGTCGCCCATGTCTCCATATGGTCCCTCAGCAATATGCTGCTTGACTAATTCACTATCAACTATATAGAGTCTCACTAACGTAATCAAGAATGGGCCGAATGGGTTCTTTAAGACGATTTGCACTGTGTATTTATCTAAGGCTTTTGTTTTTTCCAGGTCTACATATGGCTTGAAGAGATATCCGTATCCTTCTCCTATGACAATCATTCTCTTCAGCGAGAATACAACATCTTCGGCCGTTAATTCTCTACCACTATGGAATTTTACGCCCTTCCTCAAGTAGAATGTCCATGTTAAACCATCTTCAGAGACCTCCCATCTCTCAGCGACATGAGGCTTAACGGTCCCCTCCTTAGTTGGATAAACCAGAGTATCATATACGTTTATGAAGTATACCGAGCTAGCTTCATCAGACCCAACAGCTGGATCCATGTAGGGAACATTAGCAAATGAAATTCTTAGAAGTCTTTCTTTAACCGGTGTAACGGTTGGCGTCGGTGTAACAGTAGTGGGTGTAGGTGTTGGAGTAGTTACCACGGTTGTAGGCGTTGTTGGCGTAGGTGTTGGAGTCGTAACGGTAGTTGGGGTGGGTGTGGGTGCAGGTGTTGTTGGAGTTGTTGTAGGGGTTGGGGCTGGAGGCAGTGTTAAGAAGTAGGCTGCACCTGCTACTGCGATTATTATGATGATTACCACGACGGCGATAGCGGCTTTACTGACACCTTTTGTATTAGCCGAAAGAGATCTAAACCTTAAACTAGTTTTTTCTCTCCTCATAATCTTCTCTATGAAATATACCTATAACCTATATAAAGTTTAATGTGGAAATAATCGGCGCTCCATTACATCATAATCTAGGGTATTTATTTTGAATATACAATTTTTCATACTTTCTTCTATATCGGTAAAAATTTAGCAACCTCAATACGTAAATAATCCTTAATAAATTGTGATTAATTATTACTAAGTGATTTCAATATGGTGTATCGTGTAGGTATAGATATTGGAGGTGCTTTTACAGACCTCGTTGCATACGATGATGAAACAGGTGAATTCGTCTGGGTAAAAGATGAAACAA
>JAGDWP010000059.1 GCA_023269855.1 Nitrososphaerales archaeon
TACTGCTAGAACTACGTTGAATAAGAGAAGACAGAAAACCCATGTAGTATTTGATGGTGAGAGAGTCTTCAAGGCTTGGAAGCTGACAGACCTTAAAGATGCTGGAGAAGTATTCATTGATACATTGTTTCCAGAGATCTACGATGAAGTCTTAGAATTATTGAAGAATAATGTAAAGATATATCTATTGAAGAATACAGCAGTCTTGAAGAGGCTTAGATTGGAGAATGATGCTAGGAAGAGTGATGAGAATGATGCATTGATGCTATCAAAGATTCCAAGAGACAACTATAGACTATTAACTGTTGATGAGATTGAGCTTAAGATTACTGTGAGACCATTAATCAATAGATATGAGATGCTTACGAAGTGGAGAAAAATGCTTAAGCAATGGCTTGATGATTGTGATATCCCAGAGATTGTAGAAGCATTAAAAGAGAATATTAAAGTATTGGAGAAGATGTTATATAGAGTTTCTAGAGAGATTATTGATGTAGTCAAGAATTCC
This sequence comes from Nitrososphaerales archaeon, assembly GCA_023269855.1. Classification (GTDB taxonomy): domain Archaea; phylum Thermoproteota; class Nitrososphaeria_A; order Caldarchaeales; family Wolframiiraptoraceae; genus Geocrenenecus. Next base: position 509 of record JAGDWP010000059.1, read on the forward strand.
AATAGTATGTATAGCTATGTGTATAGAGAGGTGGCTAACTTCTTAGATGTTGATGATAGTGTCATTCTAGCAATCTTAATATTGGAAACACCATTATACTTGAACATTCATAAGTTGAAAGCTCTCTACGGATATACACCAAACAAGAATAACGGTAGATACAATCGTAGACTCCGAACACTTATTTCAAGCCTCGCAGCCAACATTTACATCACTGCCAAGAGGAAAGGTATTAAGAATGAGAAGTTTAAAGAATTCATAGAGAAGATGGATAAACGTAAAGCAATATACAAGATAGAAATAGAGATACTGAAGATTATCTGGAAAACATTCATAAAGACCAGTAATAAGTCAGAGACAGAACCTGCTGGCTGATGAGTGGTAAAAGCCGTGAAGCCAGCGGGTTTATTCTGTATCGTCCAGTAGAAACGTATATTCTCTACTGGATTGTAGAGCTATCGCCCCAGACTTCATGGCTACTATAGCTCATCAGCCAGCCCCCACCTCCCACCACTTTTTATTTTAGAAGAGGCTGTATCATACTTTTCTGCCTCCAATATGTTGAAGTAGACTTTGCAACCGATCCTATTGAATAACTTCTTAATCATAGAACCTAATGGTTCAGAGATAATTTCAGTAACATCCTCCATAACATAAATAGTCGATTGCTAGCAGTATATATCGTGAAGCTTGCAGAAAGATAGCTCTAGAAATAGCTTCTAAGAAAGAAATTAGTAGAGGAGGTGTTGAGAAGATTAAGCTTAAGTTCTCCGAAGAGTATAAACTTATTAAAGTCCCATCTACTATACAGAATATGCAGCTTGTTGCGTGGAGTGAGGGTGTGGGATCATGCATCTATACAGGTGTAAAAGAAAGAGAAATGAAGAAAGAATATAACATTCCAGAAAACTTGACAATAGCTGCAGTAATCGGCTTCGGATGCCCAAAAAGGAAGATAAAAGGGTTGAAGAATAGGAAAGAACTAAGTGAGATTGTCTTCTCTGAAAGATATGGTGAAAAGCTTAGATTGTTGTAACAGCTTCGATTATCTGAAGTTTTCTTCCATCTGCTGCTGGAAGAATGAATGTAAGGTTTGCTGAGGAACCATAAAATAGTGTAGCTATATCCTCTCCTATTCTTACTTCTCCTTCTATGTAGCTTAAGGTACATTCTTCACATTTCGATGCTTCTACAACCATTCCCCTAAGATTATCTACTAGAAGATCTCCAGTAGAGGCTAGCAGGAAAGTTACTGAACCATGGCTTGAATGCAAATGCATATGGGTTTCAGCTTTGAACTTCTCTTTTATATTCTTCACAATCTTCTTCACATCTTTCACGAAAGGTGTCTCAAGATATACTTCTCTTTCTTCTCCCTCTTCATGCTCTTCTTCCATATTCGATGATGGAGAAGAAAATCTAAAAACCGTGACGAGCAAGCTCTCTTCACCCTCAGTTATTCTACTAAGCTCCCTTCTTAATTTGTCCCAGACATTCTCCACCAAGTCGAAACCTATTTTCTTTTCAGGTTTATCTTTAACCATTTCTCTTACCCACTATCAACATTGTATAGATATGTTTCGGCGAGATAAAACGATATCTACTCTTTCCACACATGTGTTTATCCTGCTTATTCTATATTAGTATTGATTCAATTATTATCGCTGTGTAGATTACTGCTAAGTGTGGTGAAGTATACTTAAACATTTTCCATGCTAGCTTTCTGCTTGGTTTATACATTAGCTTCAAAGCTAAGTATAGTAGGATTAATCCCGAGACTATTACTGATGCTAGATATATGTATCCATATTTGAAAGGGTTTATGAAATGTATTGAGATTGAGAAGACTGTTAGCAGGATTGCCGTCGATGAAATACATCTTATCGCTTTATCTTCACTAATAACTACTGGAAGCATTGGTATGCCCGCTCTCATATAATCTTCTTTATATCTCAAGGCTAGACTCCATATATGACTAGGTATCCATAAGACAACTATTCCCGCAAGTATTATGGAGTCTAATGTTATCTCGTTGGCGGCTGAAACATATCCAACCATTGTTGGAGCTCCACCTGCAACACTTCCAAGTATAATGTTTAACGGAGTCTTCTTCTTCGATAACATAACATATATGACGAGATAGTCGATTACTCCGACTAGGATAAAGATTAGTGCAAGCAGGTTAATGAGATATGCAACGTATACTCCGAGACCGGTCAGTATAAATCCTAAGACTAATGCTTTCCATTCAGGCTTAATCTTCCCAGACGGCAAAGGTCTATTCCTAGTCCTCTCCATTAATGCATCAATATCTTTCTCAATAAAGTTAGCTATTGCTTCAGAACCTGCAGAAGCTAATATGACTGAGATCGTGGACACCAGTGCTTTAACTAAATCTACAGATGTACCTGAACCTGCAATGTATCCCCCGAAGGCAGTATACGCTAACAGATACCATACCCGTGGCTTAGTAACACTATAGTAAACCCTCATTCTTTCAAAGAGATATTCCACTTTCAAGCTGACTCACTTATTTATCAAAAATGATACAGTAATATAAAGATACCTTCACTAGTAAAAGTAAGAGAAATATGGAAATTTAGATGATTTTTGCTATAAGACTAAAAACTATTGGTGCTTAGATATTACAGTGTCTGGAGAGGTATTATGAAAACATGCTCAACTAATATTTTTGAAAGATATTTCTTAGCAGATTCATCTTCTAAGCTACTCATTCAGGAAGATCTATTATTTAAGCCTCGGCAGATATTTCGCACACAATCTACATAGTCCATGGTATCCTATGCATTCTCCGCAAACCTCTCTCCCACATCTCCTGCACTTATACACTGCTATCTTTGAGTTACATATGCTACATCTCAATTTCTCATCCTTTAAGGTCTTCAATTATAATTTTGGCAACCTTCCTACTCGAGATTATCATTCCCCCAAATATAGGTCCCATCCTTGGAGTCCCCTTCAGAGCTGCGACAGCCATTCCAGCTACATAGAGGCCTGAAACTACTCTACCAGTTCCTTCTATGACTAGCTTCTCTCCAAGGCTTGAATAGGCTGACTTCTCTCCTATGAGCTGGATCTCTAATTCAGGTATTTTTCTGGAGGCGACGCTAAGAACCTCTGCATCATGTCCCGTAGCATCTACCACTGCCTTAGACATAACAAAGAGCGGGTCAACATGAAGCCCAGACATCATTACTGCAGTCCACTGCACTGCGACGCCCTGGATTCTTAATGGTTCAGGTCTAAAGATAACGTCGTCAACTGTTACCCCGTGAACTATTTTGGCACCAGCGTCTATTGCACCGCTGGCTAATTTTGCCATAAGCTCTGCAGCATCAACTACGTATAATCCCTCGTAGTCCGTTAGTCTGCATTTAACCCCGAAATCATCTAATATCCTTTTAGCTTCTTCCTCGACCACAATTCTATGGAAGAGCATTCCACCTCCTCCTATGCCGCCACCAAAGCTTAGCCTCCTCTCGAAGACAACAGTCTTTAAACCCTCTTTAGAGAGATATCTCGCCGCGGTTAGGCCGGCCGGACCCGCTCCTACAACTACTACGTCCACTGAGGCTAGGTCGATCCAGTCTTTTAGAGTATACTCGATTATTAGCTTGGTAATTCTCGACTCAAGTTCATCTTCGTATATTTCCATAGAGCCCTCTAGAGTAATGATATTCCTGAAATTATAAAAAATATTATATAACCTGCTTATACGAACATTGAAATATAAGTTATGGCACTGAAGTAATAAAAGAAAGATGCCCTTCCAAGTAAAGGGTACCCCGCTGGGTATGAGATGTACTGTCTGCGGCAAGATCGTAGTTAAGCCTTTCCTCCAAATCAAAACGTGTTGTGTGAACAAACCTCTCATCTTCTGTAGTAAGAAATGTATGCAGATGTGGGAAGCTAAGTGGCTTCGAGAACAGGAGCAGATAAGAGAATCCAAGATAAAGTAACTATAGCTAGATACAAAATTATCAATATTGTCAATATGAACTCACATTAACGATAGTATCAATCATAACTAATCATGTAAAGTATTTGTGAATATTCTTCTTGATAAAAGATTGTTCATGAAAACTCTATAATCTGAAATCCATCTATCTCATCAATTCTTAGAAAATTTACTAAAAGTATTAGGAAGTATCGCGTTTTATAAGGGATGATGGTTTATTTTATGGGTTTATTTTATTATTTTTAGTGTTGCTGGTTTGGGTGTTGATGTTATAGGAGTTATTGCGTTATCTTCTCTAGAGAACTATGAGAGATACTCTTCAGGGTTTAGTGTTAGAGGATTATTCTACAAGATTCTGAAAGCATCTGATAAGAGCTTGGCATATAAAATTCATGAATATAGAGGGCTTACACCATTCTCTGCCTCACCGATTATTAAGCTTGAAAAGGGGATATACTATTTTAGATATACGTCATTTGATGGAAGGATAACTAAAGCACTGCTAGAATACTTTAAGAGAAATGATAATGTTCAAATGCTTAACTCAACGTTCCATATTAGAGAGATAACGTTCAAAAGCATTGACTTGAATAAGCTCTTAGAAGAAGCATACCCATACGAAAAATACGAGATAGAATTTAGAAGCCCTACATGCTTTAGGAGACCATGCCCCTACATGCCACTGTACAGCTTCGGCTTCATAGCTAGACTACTAAAAATACTGGGAAAACCTAAATCAACTTATAGGTACTATCCCCTCCCCGATCCAATTCTGATGCTTAGAAACTTGAATAGGCTATGGAGAGAATACGGTGGAGTCACAATAAAATCTAAGAGATATAGTAAGTGGCTGGAGGAGGGTGGAGTAGCGTTATCAGGGGTAGAGAACATAAAGACGGTGAGGTTAACCTACAGGAGGAGAAACGCTTTCATAGTGGGATTTACTGGGAAAGCCCGCTTAAGCATCCCAAATGATACATATAATGAAGAATATGCTAAGATAACCAATGCCATGCTAAGATTAGGAGAAGAGATACAAGTAGGAGTAAACAGGACGGCGGGATTCGGACTATACAAGATTCTAAAAACGATATAGTAGTCTATCCTCCAAGAATGTAACTTATAAATTTATAGAGGATTAGGATTCCAAGTGACGGGTTTAAAGATAAAGCTTTTTAGAATGGATTCTTCTCAATTGATTGGGTTGATGATATAATTGGTGTTTGATGTACTTCAAATTGGTGGTCAGCAAGATATTCTCTCCACTCTAGTCTCCCTAATCTGGTTACTCTTATTAATGACCTTCTTCTTATACCCTGGATTCAGCCAAAGAATCCAGTTATCATATATTCTCAGAGACTTAGAAAGGAAGCTGAACAGACTTAAGATGATAGATGATGATGTTAAAGAGAGAACATTGAGCACTCTCCAACAATATGCAGAACCTAATACTGATGTTAAGAATGAGCTTGAACGACTCCTAGATTCATTCATTATATCTCCTGAATCCATGGATCCTTACGGCATAGTCTACAAGCTTGAACACATCGTAAATACATGGGAAGACAGATTTGAAGAAGATGTATTAAAGATCTGCTCTAAAGCAGACCTAGTAAAAGTGAAGACGTTAACCAACCTCGTTGAAGTCGCTAGAGGGGTACACTATATCTATCGTTTTGTCCGCCACTACTTCCTGCTTGGCAGGAGAACACAGAACATCTATCTTGTCCTCCAAATGCAGATGCTTATGCCTCAGATAATGGAGATCGCTGACGCATACAGGCAGGCAAGCTATGCTTTTGCTCAAGGTCAACCAATAGGAGACGGTATAGGAGTGCTAGCTGTAGCAAAACTAGCCTACGGTAGAGAAAAGAAAACCTACGAGATAGCTAAAGATACACTAGTTCATGAATTAGACTTCGATGGGAGGAGGCTCATAATAGTAAGAGCCACTGGACCAGGTGGAACAGTAGGTAGACCAGGAGATGGAGTAAAAAAGATCATTGAAAATGAAGGTGATAAAGTGAAGCTGATAATAACTATTGATGCAGGCTTGAAACTTGAGGGAGAAGAATCTGGAAAAATAGTTGAAGGAATAGGTGTAGCAATAGGTGGAACAGGAGTAGATAAATACAAGATAGAGGAAATAGCTAAAGTCAAAGGAATACCATTATATGCTATAGTAATCTATGAATCAATCGCAGAAGCTATAACTCCTATGAGAGAAGCAATAGCGAAAGCTGCAGACAAAATCGTTGAGAAAGTCAAGCAGATAATCAATGAGAAGATTGAAGAAGGAGCTACAGTCATAGTTGCAGGAATAGGAAACTCGGTTGGAATAGGAGTAACCTGAACACGCTCCTTCAACATTGTAGAACATAATTCAATCCAAGGTATATTAATAGCCTAATACTTAAATCTAAAGAGTGTAAAGGCATGCTTCCTCAGAAACCACAGTTCAATAAATTCATTCAGCCACTGACCCATTTAACATGCTACACTTGCAACACTGAGAATTCTAGACCATTTAAAGAAGGAGACTACGTATTCAAGGAAGTAGAAGAAAAATGTCCAAAATGTGGTTCATCTAAGATGCTTATAACGGGAATCTACATCGAGGAGAGACAATTAAAAGAAAAAGAGAAATAAACTCCGGCTGGGAACTCATTAATACTAAACTTGTTTGCATATCATTAATGTTCCAATTCTAAGTGATAACCTCGCACCCGTTCTCGGTCACTATTACTGTGTGCTCTGCTTGAGCTACAGGCTTACCCTTCCTCTCAACTAGTACAGGATATGAATATATTCTCCCAGTCTTAACCATCTTCTCATGTATCTTACTGAAGAAGCCAAAGTTAGATATCCATCGAGGGGTATACGGTAGACTATCAAACTTTTCGTGGAGTAATTCTAGAAGTCTTCTCTCTTCTTCTCCGAGTTTCTCATGCTTAATCCTCTCAGTATTCAATCTATAGATTGTAACTGTTTCCGAGGAAACTACTTCTCCTCCACCATCATTTGTCGTTGCGAAAGGCTCTATAGCGTAAACATGATATAATTGGAGCTTCTCACTTCTAGCTGTTTGAACATTAGGTATAGAGAGACCTGCATGTAGATTGTATCTTGCAATCTCATGACCTGTAAGATTCTTTATAGGTTTAAACCCTCTACTCATAATAGTACGCTGAATGACTTCACCGATCATGGAGGCTTGAACCCCTGGTTTAACAATCTTCACTGCTTCAAGCAATGCAGTGTTTACTGCTTCAACCATCGGTTGAAGAACTGGATCTAAAGATATAGTTACAGCTGTGTCTGCAATATATCCATCAACACTAACGCCTATATCAATCTTAACGAGGGATCTCGAAGGAATAATCGAGGTGTCTCCTATGATGGGAGTATAATGTGCAGCTACATCATTTATACAGATATTACAGGGGAAAGCAGGTTTAGCACCTTCATCTAGGATCAAGTTTTCAAGAATACTACATACCTCAAGCAGGCTTGCATTCTCTCTAACAATGTTCAACGACCTCTCCCTAACCTTCCTCGCTATCCTACCAGCCTTTCTCAAAGCCTCCAATCCAGCATCATCCATAACCTATCACTCAGATTCCTACAGCACAGTTAAAATCTACACAATACATTTTAACTTTTCTATTTAAGATAATATACTAAAAACAAGTAAACGAACCTGAAAATGAATGAACCGTTAATAGATAGAAATCGAAACATTCAGCGATAATGATGAATTGAAGAACTGTTGAAGAAAGCATACACTAGGATTTCTTCATATTTCAGTGAAGGTTTTAGAAGAAGCTTATTAATAAGATATAATTAGTTTAGAGGGGAAGAAGATGGGTGAATATCTTTGGCTCAGAAGATAGAGGAGAATTTATAGTAACTCCTTGGACGGTTGAGGGAGAAGTAGACTACAATAAGCTTGTAGAAAAGTTTGGAACAAACCTCATAGATGACAGATTAATGGAGAGGTTTATAAAGGCGGCTGGAGAATCACATCATCTTCTAAGACGTAGAATATTCTTCTCCCATAGAGACCTTGACAAAATACTTGATGACTGGGAGAATGGTAGAGGCTTCTTCCTATATACTGGGAGAGGACCAAGTGGGCCAATGCATATAGGTCACATAATCCCCTTCTACTTCACAAAGTGGCTACAAGATAATTTCAAAGTGAATGTCTATATCCAGTTAACAGATGATGAAAAATTCCTAGAGGAAAGTAGAGGGTTAACTCTAGAAGATGCTACTAAGTGGTCTTATGAGAACATGTTGGACATAATCGCTGTAGGATTCAACCCTGATAAAACATTCATCTTCCAAGATACAGAATACATTAAGAATATGTATCCTTTAGCTCTCAAAGTAGCTAGAAAGATTAACTTCAGCTGGGTTAGAGCAGTCTTCGGATTCACTCACGAAACAAATATAGGCTTAATCTTCTATCCAGCACTACAGATCGTTCCAGCATTGTTTGAAAAGAAAAGATGTTTAATTCCTGCAGCAATAGACCAGGACCCTTACTGGAGGATACAAAGAGATATAGCTGAGTCACTCGGATACTATAAGACAGCCGCAATACATAGTAAGTTTCTGCCACCATTAACTGGGCCTGCTGGAAAAATGAGTGCTAGTAGACCTGAGTCAGCAATATATCTCTATGATGATGCTAAGACTGTTAGAAAGAAGATCTGGTTAGCGTATTCTGGCGGCCAGCCAACCGTTGAACTCCATAGAAAACTTGGAGGAAACCCTGAAGTAGACGTCGCATTCCAATGGTTATACTTCTTCTTCGAACCAGACGATGCGAAAGTCAAGAAGCTTGAAGAAGACTACAGAGCTGGAAAAATACTGAGTGGAGAAATGAAGAATATACTAATTGAGAAGGTTATAGAGTTCCTAGAAAAACATCAGGAGAGAAGAGAAGAAGCAAAAGAGCTTATCCACTTATTCAAGTATGATGGAGAGCTAGCTAGAGAGATGTGGAAGAAAATCCATCAATAACATGCTAGCCAATAAGCATTCATTATTTCTAGAAAGCTAAGATCATCTTACTATTAACTTTTAGATCTATAGCTAGTTCTATAGGATGCTTGATGCTTAGCATATAGTCTCCAGGTCTTGCTTTAACCAGCAAGAATACTTCATAATAGATTCCCTTCTTTTCAACATATGTTTCAAGAATTGATTCAACTCTTCCAGTCTTAAGAGAAACGATCTCAAACCTAAACAAGCTAACATTTTCTCCTACTGATTGGAAGACCCATACATATGTTTTGAATTTGCCGAAGCCTGAAGAATCAGCTATTGTTTCATTTTTATCTACGAGGAGAGCAAAAGACCTCGTAGAACCCCTAGCTGCAATCCATTTTGACATATCATTGGGAGCATACTCTCCCAAAGGTATTATTGATGCATTATAGGCTCTAGGCGATATCGTTAGACTGATCCTCCCCTTACCCTTAGCTTCCATCCAAGTAAACTCTATTGTTAGAATATATCTTCCAGACTCGATCTTTAAAGGTGCATCGTAGCCAGGTATAATCATTGTGACTCTCGGACATGATGTATTAAAGAATACGATACAAGGCATTCTAACCTCGTATGAGCTGCTGCTTGATTCAAGTCTCACTATTCCTGACAAGCTTATAGAACTCACTCCTTCAACTCTCAAGTTAACCAGTCTAAAAAGCAGAGAGTCAGCATCTTCAACATCGATTATAGCGATCTCCCTGAATTCCCGCTTACCTTCAACACTCGAAACCTCTAAGTCTAGATTAATTAATGAGGGGTTAATCAGCATCGTAGTAGAAGTAGATGATGTAGGGTAAGGATAACCAAGGTGGAAGTATGATAAGGATACGCTTGCAAGTACAATTATGATAGAAAAGACTCCAATCCATAAAATAATCTTCCTAGATACCAGTATGCATCACTATATCATTAATACACTTTTATTTAAAAGTACACCTTACAGAACCAGATCACTAATTATCATCGAAAATAATCGAGGTCTGCATCTCCAATATTTTCATACTACAACCATAACATTAATAATCCTCCATAAATTACTTAGCACTCCTATGGGTATGAGAAATTATGGAAATCTCTTCCAGCAGCACCCATAACGATTACTCTCTTCTTCATCATCATCTCTATCCATCCTTCCTTACACTTATTATATAGCATGGTCTGTATAAACTAAAACTTTTACTTTACCACTTTTAAAGTATAGATGTATTGTTCTAGAATGAAGTTTAAGTTTTAACTTTCCACAGTATGAACACTTATCACTTCTCTCCTACACTCTATACTAGATTCTCTAACCACGTTATCATTAATCTCATAATCCCATAATCCATAGATATGAATTCATTGAGACTTTTCTACATCAGATCAAACCCCTAATACACATTTAAAATACTTCTAATATACAACTACATCTTAGACATTTAATAATTATTGAGAGTACACCATAATAACGATCATCAATATCTATAAACTCATAGTTATAATCATCAGGATATATGATGGTGTTA
>JAGDWP010000095.1 GCA_023269855.1 Nitrososphaerales archaeon
TGCAAATAAATCTTGATAGATTCATATTTATGGATTATAAGATTAAAGATAACATAGTTAAAAAATCTGGTACAGAATGTGGAAAGGAGAAAAAAGGGGGTATATCATAGGAAATGAGAGATGAAATATTCTTACGTCTTCTCACTAACGAATTAAGTCAACTATTCAACCTAGATGTATCTATCTTAACTCATGAAGGCGGTGACCCAGACTCAGTCTGCTCAGCACATTGTTTAAAGAAGATCTTGACAGATTTCTTTAAAGCTAAGAATGTACGGATAACTATTCCAGATACTCCCAGTGCTCATACCAAAACTTTACTGGAATATTTTAATGTAGAGCTGAGCAATAATGTTGAAAATTCGGATGTATGCATAATAGTTGATGCAGGCTCACCTGAACAGTTAAGCAAATACTCTGAAATCGTATTTAGACAAGATGTGAAGATAATCGTTATAGATCATCACTCAAACACAAATAATAGGTATCCCGCTTCAGTTAAAGTATATTCAAATGAAGCTTATCAATCCGTTTCTGAGATAATATACGACTTAGCTGAATACAATGGTTTCGAGTTTAACCTAAGAGAAGTAGAAGCAATATTGATAGGCATATACTATGATACAGCTAGATTCACAGTGGCTGATCTAGAGACTTCACTCAAGATATGCAAGCTCATTAATAGAGGAATCACTCTAAAAGATATACTAGCTAGAATGGAGCAGACAATCGATTTGTCAGAGAGGATTGCGAGATTGAAGGGTGCTGTAAGAATGAAGATATACAGGTTTAAGGATTGGCTCATCGTTCTTACGCATGTTGGGAAGTTCCAAAGTTCTGTAGCACGCTCGCTTGTTAGTCTTGGAGCACATCTCGCAGTGGCCATCGGTGAAGTAGATAAGTCACGGGTGGTGGCGTCGATACGTGCATCTCAAGATTTCGTAGAACAGACTGGATTAAACGTAGGTGTAGATTTAGCTGAGAGAATAGGAATGAGGCTTGGAGGACATGGAGGAGGTCATGCTTCCGCTGCTCACCTTGAATGTAAATCAACAATAGATGAACTGATAACTCATATCGTAGACGAATTAGCGAGTAGATTAAATATCAATCCAGAGGTGCTGGAACCTTGACGATTTTAGAGACAAGCAATCTATGGTTCAAGTATAGTGGTGGCAGCGAATGGGCATTGAGGGAAGTTAATCTAGAAGTGAGTGAAGGTGAGTTCATCATACTTGCAGGTAGGAGCGGATGCGGTAAATCGACGTTACTACGATGTTTCAATGGTTTAATACCCCACTTCTATGATGGAGAAATGATTGGATATGTAAAGGTATGCGGTTTAGATACTCGTGAGCATCCACCATATGTTCTCTCTCAATATGCTGGGATGGTCTTCCAGAATCCTGATAACCAGTTGTTTGCTTTAACCGTTGAAGCTGATGTAGCTTTCGCTTTAGAGAATTTATCAATACCTAGAGATGAGATTAGAGAAAGAGTTGACTGGGCTTTAAAAATAATGGGGATAGAAGAATTGAGAGATAAGTCTCCGCTAGAATTGTCAGGAGGGCAGAAACAGAAAGTCGCAATCGCATCTATTCTCGCATTGCGTCCAAAGATACTCTTACTCGATGAACCTACAAGCTCTCTAGACCCTTACTCAGCTAAGCAATTAATAGATACTATAGTCGAGTTGAATCAGAAATACAGGATAACAATACTTATCGCTGAACATCGCTTAGACATGCTTCTACCATACGCATCCCGCCTAATCATAATAGATAATGGAAGAATAGTTCTGGACGGCAACCCTAGAGAAATATTGGAAAAAAATGATGTAGTATCTTATGGAGTGTCAACTCCACGAGTAGTTAAAGTTGCAACTCAATTAAAGAAGGTCTTGGGTGATTCTTCTAATCTAGGTACACCTCTCTCAGTTGAGGAATTAGTCGAGATTGTGAGGAGGCGGAGATATCAGTGATCGTCTTCGAGAATGTAGAGTACGTGTATCCCAATGGCTTTAAAGCATTAAATGGAATCAACCTCGAGATTGAGTCTGGAGAAATAATTGCTCTAATGGGTGAGAATGGTGCTGGGAAAACAACCTTGTTAAAACACTTAAATGGGTTACTGAAACCTACTTCTGGTAGAGTCTTAATAGATGGGGTAGATACTAGAAATTCTACAGTAGCATCTTTATCGAGAAAAGTAGGTATAGTATTCCAGAACGCTGAAGACATGTTCTTCTCCCCAACGATATCTGAAGAGCTAGCTTTCGCATTAAACAATTTCAATTTCCCTGAAGAAGTTGTAAAAAAGAGAGTTGAATGGGCTTTAAAATTCATGGAGCTTGAAGAATATAGAGATAAGTCTCCGTTCCTTCTTAGTGGTGGAGAGAAGAAAAGGCTGGCTCTAGCAATAATTCTCGCATGGTCTCCAGACATAATTGCTCTAGATGAACCCACTGTAGGTCAAGATATACTCCAAAAAGAGAAGATGATACAAATAATAAAGCAGGCGAATCAGCAGGGTAAGACAATAATAATCTCTTCACATGATGTTGAGTTCATAGCCGACCTTAATCCAAGAATAATCTTAATGAGTAGGGGTAGAATTGTCAAAGACGGTTCAGCTGAAGAAGTTTTAACAGATATTCAATTACTCCATGAATGCAGACTGATTCCTCCACAAATAGTCTCGTTGACTTCTAGGCTTGACTTCCTCGGCTTCAAGCCTAAGTTAGCTAGACCTGAAGAAGTCGCTGTAGAGATTGCTAGGAGGCTAAGATAATTGTCAACTATTCTTAGAGGTCTCCAATTTTATCCTGGAAAGACGATAATACACAAGCTTGACCCTAGAGTTAAGCTCGTCATATCTTTACTCCTCATGGCTACAGCGATGATGTATATAGAAGTAACCATTATAACGATAATAGTAGTCACTGAAGCAGTCTTAGCAATCATAGCTAAAGTCTTCAGTAGATGGGCTAGAACAGTCTATGGAGCAGCTCCACTGATAATATTCGTTTTTATCGCAAACTTCCTGTTCAAACTTTCCATGCCTGGTCAATCCATAAATTTACAGAGCATCTATGAAGCTCTCCAACTAGCTTATAGGCTTGTAGCTTTCTTAGCATCATTCTCAATATTCTTCTTAACAACAACCCCTGAAGAACTTGGAATGGCTCTAACAAAGATGAAAGTCCCATACATGTATACTTTCGCCTTCATCTCAGCTATTAGATTTACTCCGATACTAGCTGAGGAGCTCCAATCAATAGTTGATGCTCAGAAGAGTAGAGGTCTAGAATTAGAGAAGGGAAACATTATATCTAGGCTTAGAAGATATATTCCAATACTGGTTCCCTTAATGGTGAATGTTCTGAGAAGATCGTATGAACTCGCGGAAGCAATAGAAGTAAAATGTTTTGGAGCAAAGAAGAATAGAACATACTTAAGAGAATTGAAGATGAAGCTTAAAGACTGGACAGCATTATCTATCTCAGTCACATTATTCATATTAGCTGTCTATATTAGATACTTCTCAAAGATAGTGATTCCTTAACATACAGTATATCATAGAGTTTGTTCCACTATGATAATGAGTATATAGGAGATTGTTTAAGAGTGTTTAGAGGGTGAAGTCTTGGAGAAGCTGAAAGTACTTAAGCCTGGGATGGTGATCGTTGATAAAAGAGAAGAAAAATCCACAGTCCCATCGCTATTGATAAGACATGGCTTAAGTGTTAGATTCGATATGCTTGAAGTTGGAGATTATGCTCTACCTGGAGATATATTGATTGAGAGGAAAACCGTAAGCGATTTTATATCTTCAATCCTAGACGGTAGACTATTTGAGCAGGCACTAAATCTTTCTAGAGTATCCGCTAATCCAACCTTTGTAATTGAAGGAGAAATTAGGAATGGGTTAAGATATTTTGAGAATGTAAATGCTTTCTGGGGTGCTTTAGCAAGCTTAATATACGATTTCAAACTCAGAGTCTTCTTCACAAATTCATCTGAAGATACGGCTGCACTCATCTATGTAATCTCTAATAGAAAGAAAAAGATAGAAGAAGATGTTTGGGTTAAACCTAAAAAGAAGAAGGTGACTGTTGAAGAGCTACAGATTTCTGTTTTAACATCTCTTCCAGGGATAGGTCCTACCACTGCTAAACGATTATTAAAAGCTCTTGGAAGCCTTAGAGAAGTCTTCAACGCTGAACCAAACGTACTATCAACTATAGGCAAGATATCGATTCAAAAGAGTAAACAAATACATGAATTGATAAATGCGAAGTATTCAGGATTTAAGAGTAATCAACAATCTAAAATCGATGGATTCTAATACCAGTGGTGCAATTAACAATTGAATCAATTCAATTATTGGTTATCCTATTTTGTTTCGAATAGTTTTCTAACTTCTTTTCCCACTACTTCGAGGGGATGCTTCGAGACTTCCTCCATCTTACTATTCAGTATCTCTCTTGCTTTAGGATTACCAGTCCACATTTTTTCGAAAGATCCATCTTTAATCTTTTTAAGAGCGTTCAGCATGTTCTGCTTGACTCTTTCATCAATTATTTGCGGGCCGACTACTAGTCCACCATACTTAGCAGTGTCGGATACAGCTCTAAGCATCTCCATTAATCCACCTCTATAGATTAAGTCAACTATCAGTTTCAATTCATTGCAGACTTCAAAATATGCTACTTCAGGCTGGTATCCATTTTCGACGAGAACCTCGAACCCCTTCTTAATCAACTCCATTACTCCACCAACTAGTACAGCTTGTTCTCCAAGTAAGTCTGTCTCCGTCTCCTCCTGGAAGGTTGTCAATATTACTCCTCTTCTAGAGGCTCCAATTGCCTTCGCCATGGCTAAAGCTTTCTCTAAAGCTTTTCCAGAAAAATCTCTTCCAACAGCTACCAATGCGGGAACTCCATCACCTCTTAAATATGTTTCACGTAGTATTGGTCCAGGACCTTTAGGTGCGACCATGATAACGTCTACCCCCTCTGGGGGGTCTATGAGCTTGAAGTGGAAATTGTATCCATGAGAGAATCCGAGTGTTTTACCAGGCTTTAAGTGTGGTTCAATGCGTTCTTTGTAGACTTTGGGTTGCTCAGTATCTGGTATAAGTAAGTGTATTATGTCTGCTTCTTTTACTGCTTCTTCTATAGTCTTAACTTTTACATTGTCATTTTCTGCCCTCTTCCATGATTCTCCTCCAGGCCTTAATCCTACCACGACGTTTAATCCTGAATCTTTCATGTTAAGAGCTTGAGCTCTACCCTGGCTACCATAACCAATTACTGCGACAACTTTACCATCTAGAACACTTATATCGATTTCATTATCTCTCCATATCTTCGCCATGGTTCTTCACTTATATCTTTCTATTATAAATTTTTTTCTGTATTAATTTCCCTCCACCAGATCTTTAGAACTTCAACATAGTTTTCATAGACTCTGACTAATCTTTGAGCGTTTCGTTCATTAGATTTTATCTCAATGTAGAATAATGCTTTTCCATTCTCGCCGCTAGGACCATAGTAGAATCTGACCAGCTGAAATAGTTTAGGTGAACGTCTTATTGTTCCAGCGATCTTCTCAACCATGTTAGGCTGATCGATCACTAATCCCCAGATTAGGAAATTTTTCTCGAGAGGTTGGTTGCTCATTTCTTACTGTATCCTCCTGGCAAGATTATTTCTTTAAAGCTTTTACCTGGTGGTACGAAAGGTAGTACATCTGCTTCTGGATTAACTGGTACATCTATAACCATCGGTACGTTATTCCTAATAGAGTAGGAGACTGCTTTTTCAACTTCTTCAAGTGTTTCAGCTCTTACACCTTCAACATTATATGCTTCTGCAAGCTTCACGAAGTCTGGTGTATTAGTAAACTGGACAGCCATGTATCTTCTGTTATAGAAGATTCTCTGCCATTGAGCAACCATACCGAGCATTCTATTATCCAATATTACTACTGTGACTGGTATGTTCTCTGTAGCTACTACGGCTAGGTTATTCTCATTCATGAGGAAGCTTCCATCACCAGCTATATCCATCACGGGACAGTCTGGTCTAGCTACTTTAGCACCTATAGCTGCAGGAAATCCGAAACCCATTGTTCCAAGACCTCCAGAAGAGATAAAAGTGTCTGGTTCAAGTATTGTCCAGAAGAGCGATGACCACATCTGGTTTTGACCAACCTCTGTAGTTACAATAGTATTCGGGGGAGCAGCTCTCCTCAAAACTTTAAACAATGATGCTATCTCTGATCTACCGATAACTC
Source organism: Nitrososphaerales archaeon (assembly GCA_023269855.1). Lineage (GTDB taxonomy): Archaea > Thermoproteota > Nitrososphaeria_A > Caldarchaeales > Wolframiiraptoraceae > Geocrenenecus. The sequence continues at coordinate 6,300 of JAGDWP010000095.1, forward strand.
CATCCTCTCCAATTATTTCATCCCATTTACTTTTAATCTCATTTATTTTTTCCATCCATGCATTCTTCTTTTCTTTAGTTAAGACTTCTGGTAAAGCTTCAAGGATCGCTCTAATGGCTTCATCAGCTGAAGCTACCAATCCCATGTATACTTCTTTGTTCTTGCCTATCTCTGAAGAATCAACATCTATATGTATTATCTTGGCTTGTTGACCGAATTCATCAACTTTACATGTTGTTCTATCTGATAGTCTTGCTCCTATGATTAGTATTAGATCTGAATTCATTATGGCTTCATGAGCTACTGGGTTTCCATGCATACCTACACATCTCAAAGATAATGGATGAGTTTCAGGTATGACTCCCTTACCCATAAACGTTGTTGCAACAGGTATAAGCAATGTCTCTGCAAGCCTTAGTAGAAGCCTCTCAGCTCTAGCCCATTTAACTCCGCCGCCAGCCAATATTACAGGTCTTTCAGATTGAAGAATCTCTTGAATAATCTTCTTAACGATGAGCGGGTCTGGGGGAGGAGGATTAATAACCTTAGTTAGGATAGAGTTTTTATCAAGATCTACTTGACCAGATGCTAACTGGATGTCTCTGGGAAGATCTATAACTACTGGTCCAGGTCTTCCAGATATTGCAACCTTTAAAGCTGTATTTACAACGTTGGGGATCTCGCTGACAGATCTAATCTGGTAGCTCCATTTAGTGATTGGCGTTGTTAATCCTATCATGTCTGTTTCTTGGAAGGCGCCCATACCCATGACTGAGGTGGCTACCTGACCTGTGAAAGCTATCACTGGTGAAGAATCCATGTAAGCATTTGCGATCCCTGTGATTAAGTTTGTTGAACCTGGACCTGAAGTAGCCATACATATTCCAGGTTTCTTAATCGCTCTAGCATACCCATCAGCCATATGAGCAGCATGTTGTTCATGTCTGGTTAGAATATGCCGTATCCCCGAGTCTTTCAATTCATCATATACTGGTATTATGGCCCCTCCTGGAATGCCGAAGATCACATTGACGTTAAGCTTTTTCAGAGTCTCAACTAATGCTTTAGCACCTGACATTTCGATCATTTTCCCACCCCTCCTCAAGTAATTGATTTAAAGCATTAACGAATGCTTGTACAAAAGCTATAGAATGAGAGTTATGAACCCCTCTACCAACAACTTCCTCATCGTTTTTCCTACATAATGTTATCTCCGATTCGGAGATCATCTGAGGGCTAGGTGGTAACCATATTCTGTAATCAGATATGTTAAACTTAGAAATTTTGTCCAAGCACTCGTCATATATGTTTACTAGAGCATCTATGTCGTTCCTTCCGCAACCTGCTAAAACATAATCTTCCCCCATAATGTTTAAGTGGACTAACGCGATTGTTCTATCCTTCAAAGTGTGTAAGCAGACTTCTTGAATTTCTGCTTTTCTATCAACGTTAGATAAATCAACAACATTCTTCAGTATCTCTAAAAATATGTTTTCATTAATTTTGTGCCCTAGATCTCCTCTCATCTTTATCTCTTTCAGGACTTTGTCGATTTGTTCTTCGCTTAATCTAACTCCAAACTGTTTAGCAAGTTTTTCAACTGAATGTTTCCCAGAGTGTTTTCCTAGTATTATCTTTCTCTTTCTACCCACGCTTTCAGGCTCTATTGGCTCGTATGTTTGAGGTGATGATATGACTCCGTGAACATGTATTCCACTCTCATGGCTAAATGCATTCTCACCAACTATGGCCTTATTCTTTGGAACCATTACTCCGGTAAGTTTCTCAACAAGTCTTGAGACTCTGTATATCTTCTCTAGCTTAACATTTGTCTGAATACCATAAAGTGTATGCAATGCGACTACGATTTCTTCTAAGGAAGCATTACCGGCTCTTTCACCTAGCCCATTTATTGTTCCATGTATTATCTCTGCTCCAGCTTCAACAGCTGCTAACGAGTTTGCCACGGCTAAACCCATGTCATCGTGGCAGTGTACTGCGATAGGGATCTTAACATTTTTCTTTACAGTAGAGACTATCATCTTGATAGCTGAAGGGATAGCGAATCCAACTGTGTCAGGTATGTCAATGCTGTCTGCACCTGCTTTTTCAACTTCCTTAAATACTGTAACTAGGTATTCAAGGTCTGTCCTAGTAGAATCTTCAGCAGAGAAGTGAACAATTAGACCATGGTCTTTAGCATATTCAACCATCCTAGCAGCTTTCTCAATCACTTCTTCTCTACTCATCTTCAACTTATGTTTTAAGTGGATATCTGAAGTTGCAATGAATATGTGTACCCAGTCTACTTCACATTCGATTGCTTTATCTATGTCCAGCTTATTTGCACGAGCTAGAACACATATCTTTGAATTTAGTCTCTCTTTGGTAATTTCTTTTATTGCTTCTTCCTCTCCTTTAGAGACTGTTGGGAATCCTGCTTCGATAATGTCTACGCCTAATTCATCGAGAGCTCTAGCAATCTCTACCTTAGCATTCTTCGTTAAAGCTACTCCAGGTGTTTGTTCACCATCTCTAAGAGTTGTATCAAATATCTGGACACGTTCAGGGAGAATATAGTCTCTGGAGATAACACTTCTCCATGCCATATATCTCACCTAGAGAAGAAGAACAAGCAAGAGAACACTGAAGGTATCTACCTTAGTAAGGCTATAGGATAGGGTGTTTGAATTAGTTAAGCATATTGAATTTGGAGCAATATTCTCACCACGCTCTTTGTTTAAAGATTGTGTATACATTAATATTTAAAGTTTATCAGAAGTTTTCCTAAAACATACTAACTACAATGTTCAGAAATAGCTATAATTTGCTCCTCATGTATTAACATGATGAGTCGAAGTTGGTTAGGATAAGTGTTATCCGTGGTGATGGTATCGGTCCAAAGATTGTCGATGCAACTTTAAAAGTGCTTGAAGAAGTCTCAGACCTCTACAATCTCGGGTTAGAATTCATAGATGCACCTGCGGGAGATAATACTTTAAGAGAATTTGGTGAAGCCCTTCCAAGATCTTCTCTAGAAAAGATTGCTTCTTCAGATGCATGCTTGAAGGGTCCAGTAGGTGAGACTGCGAAAGATGTAATAGTATATCTAAGACAGTATCTAGATCTTTACGCAAACATACGGCCCTTCAAAACTTTTAGAGGCATCAAGAGTTATCGGAGAAATATTGATTTTGTAATTGTTAGAGAGAATACTGAGGATTTGTATCGTGGAGTTGAAGATGTTGGACCAGACCATGCAGTCTCTCTCCTAATAATAACTAGGAAGAGGACTGAGAGAATTGCAAAGACAGCTTTCGACCTTGCATCTAGAAGGAGAAAGAAAGTTACGATAATTCATAAGGGAAACGTTCTGAGAAGTTATTTATTCTTTAGGGATGTTGCATTAGAAGTTGGGAGGAGATACAGTGACGTCAACGTTGAGGATATGTATGTAGATAATGCTGCTTACCAGTTGATTGTAAACCCGGAGAGATTCGACATCATCCTAACACCTAACATGTTTGGAGATATTCTTAGTGATGAAGCTGCTGGACTAATTGGGTCAATAGGGTTGACATGCTCAGCTAATATTAGTGAAAGATATGGGTTGTTTGAGCCTGTTCATGGGTCAGCACCTGACATTAACCCTGAATACGCTAACCCGCTCGGACAGCTTCTTACAGCTTCGATGATGCTTGAATGGCTGTCTTATAAGAAAGAAGAGACAGAGTTTATGGAGGCATCTATACAGATTAGAGAAGCAGTTGAAGCAATTTTAGAGAATGGTAGCACATTAACCCCCGACCTTGGTGGAAGAGCTAGAACAGACGATGTGATCAACAAGATCATAGAGTATATAAGGAAAAAATTTATCTAACGATGTATCCCGTGGTTTAGTGATGATCCTACAGTTGAACATAAACTTCCAGTCTATAGATTCATTCATAGCTATAATCTTCTTGATACTCAGCCTCGTTCTAATCTTCTATGGTCGAAAGATGGTTAAGATACTCACATTCATTGTTGGAGGAATTATTGGTGCTCTCTTAATCTATCAATACTTGGTTCCTTGGCTTCGAATAGGTGAACCACTCAATTATATAATTGCTCTTCTCGGCTTCATAGTATCAGGAGTGCTAGCGATCAGACTCATCCAATTGCTTGGAGGAATGATTGCAGGGTATTTATCCTACAAATTTATCTATCCATATTTCCAAGACTGGATGTCTTCGTTAATAGTAGCGATAATAGTCTTCGCTATAGTTCTTGTATTATTCGATAAGCTGCTCTCAATAGGCACAGCAATCCTTGGAGCACTCCTCTTCACACACGCCATAAGCAATTTCATTCCTTTAGATGCAATAGTCTCTCTGATAGTAACAATACTACTTGCAATAATAGGAGCATATTATCAATTTAGACATTAACTGATTTCAATTTTTCAGAGCCGAGTCTATATGCGAGTTCAGCAGCTTCAACAGGATCTTCTGTAAAGTAGGGCTTGATTATTCTTCTATGGTCTAGGTAACCATCAACGCACAACTTGTCTAGGTTATCGGATGGATATCCTGTCCCAGTTATTATTATGAGAGGTATACCGTATAGATATGCTAGATATGCTTCTA
>JAGDWP010000067.1 GCA_023269855.1 Nitrososphaerales archaeon
AACCCCCACCATTCTTTTCCCATTAAAATTACATAGAAGATAAATAAAAAGATGCGGGGGGTGGGATTTGAACCCACGAACCCCTGCGGGAGCGGCTGGCACATCTTCTAGACCAGTTTATAGCGATCTTGAGGCCGCCGTTGATAGGGGAAGAGAATTTGAACATCATATCTCAACTCATTGCTCGAATAAAGGCTCCCAAGAAGAAACTCTTAACATTTTTAAGTATTTTTATATAACAGATCCTGTAGAAGCATATGAGGATGCCTTTCTTCATTGATTTATCCAATAAAAAGATTTTGATTATTGGTGGGGGAAGGGAGGGTGCAAAAAGAGCTGAAAAATATTCTAAGACAGGTGCTAAAGTCGTAGTTTACAGTAGAAGTTTTGATGGAAAAATACTAGAGCTGAGTAGTAGTGGCAGTGTAGAGTTAGTGGAGGGGGATGTGGCTGATGAAGAAAAGCTTGAAGAACTTATCAAGTCTTCAGACATCTTAATGGTTACATTAGAGTCAGACGAGTATAATGAGAGGATACAGGAGATCGCCAAGAAGTATAGAGTCTTGGTAAATCTAGCTAATGATGCTGAGAAGACTGAACTCGTAGTTCCGATAGATTCATCCATAGGACCATTCAGGATAGCTGTAACTACTGAAGGTAAAAGCAGCATGGTTGCGAGAGAAGCATTACATAAAATCATTGATTATCTTAGTAGAGAAGAAGAATTGATGAGGTTAGCAGAGTTGATGTATAATGTTAAGAAGATTGTGAGGAGAAGTGTCTCAGACCCTAATGAGAGATTAAAGATATATTATGAAGTCTTTAATAATAATGATCTACGTGCAGCTTTGAGAACAAATGATCCATTCAATGTTAAAGAAGTATTGAATAATATATTGAGAAAACATGGTCTGGAGATTGAAGAGATTGGAGAGCATGAAGAAGCCTAGGATAATTATTTCAGGTGTCAGCGGTAAGATAGGTAAGACAGTTATTACATCTGCTATAATTAGTAAGCTTAGAGAACGTGGGTTCAAGGTACAGCCCTTCAAGATAGGCCCTGACTTTATAGATCCATCCTACCATAATGTCTTCTCAAGTCTACCTTCACGTAACATAGATTCAATAATGTTCAAGAAGGAAGTCCTCGTCTCTTCCTTCTGTAGAGCAATGGAGAATGCAGATATAGGTGTAATAGAGGGGGTATTCGGATTATATGATAGTATGGATGGATTGTCTGAGAAGGGGAGCACAGCTGAAGTATCGAAGATTCTCAGGTCTCCAGTCGTTCTAATAGTTGATGCTGAGAGAATTAATAGAGGGCTTTTAGCAATAGTTAAAGGATTTAGAGAATTTGATAGAGAAGTGAAGTTATCCGGGATAATAGTGAATAACGTAGCTCATGAAAAACAGAGACAAAAAATAGTAAACGCACTCAAGGAATACTTTAAGGACTTAGAGATCATCGGCATCATAGATAGAAATAGAGTTATTGAAGAGAAAATGAAGTATAGGCATTTAGGATTGATTCCCACATCCGAGCGAACGCATGAATTAGATGAAATAAGAACTGCATTAAGAGAGATCGGGCAGCAAATCGAGATTGATAAACTAATCGAGCTAGCTTCTAATGTAGAAGAAATATGCCCCGATGAGACTACTGTAGAATCACCTCATACAGATAGGGCAAGGATAGGTGTTATCAGAGACAGTATATTCTCATTCTATTATCCTGAGAATATTGAGTATTTTGAGTCAGTTGCTGAGAAGGTATACTTTATAGACTCAATCAATGATGCATCTCTTCCTGAAGTAGACTTACTCTATATTGGTGGAGGGTTTCCAGAAGTCTATGCTGGATTACTTGAGAGAAATAAGTCGTTGAAGAGCGATATCAAGAAGAGATATTATCAGGGTATGAAGATTTATGCTGAATGTGGAGGGTTAATCTATCTATCTGATAGAGTTAAGACTTTCAATGGGGAAGAATATGAGATGGTTGGGTTAATTGATGGTTTTATTGAAATGTTTAGGAAACCTGTTGGACATGGATACGTATATCTCTCGACTATAAAGGATAACCCCTTATCAATACGTAACCAAAGTTTAATAGGTCATGAATTTCACCATTCGAGATTGTTTCTAAGAGAGAAAGTAGATTTCGCATTCAGGGTTGAGAGAGGATTCGGTGTGGATGGCAGGAATGATGGCATTATCAAGGAGAACCTTCTAGCAATGTATACCCACTTACATTTTCTACATAATCCTCAGCTTTTCAGTAGATTGATAATGTGGCCTCATCAGAGTTAACGGTATCCTATTTCATCCAGAAAGGCAAGAACTTCTTTATTCACTATGTCAGGTCTCTCCAATAATACATAGTGTCCGTATCCACTTATTATGACGAGCTTAGAGTTTGGAATCCTTTCATGAATTCTCTTAGAGAATTCTGGAGGCGTCCTCTCATCTTTATCTCCCACTATTATGAGTGTTGGAACTTTTATCATGTGAAGCTTATCTGAAGCATCGAATCTAGCAAGCGTTTTCACAATGTTCAAGTAGTCTCTTCTTCTATTATTCGTTAAGTCTTCTATAGCCCACTTAACTACTTCTGGGTCCGTAGAGGGTGAAAACATTTTCTCTACTTCTTTCTTTACTTCATCTTCATACTTTAATGATTCAAAGCCTTCGAAATCTGCGAAATCCATAAAGAGCGTAAACATTTCACGTATACTTCTCAGGTAGGCTTCAATAAGCATTCTAGGTCTCTTATGCAACCTACTAGAAATCAATATCAACCCTTTAACCTTATCAGGGTGATCGAAATAATATTGAGCTGATATCATTCCACCCATCGACCAGCCAGCCAATACAATTTCATCTATGTTTAAATGAGTAAGTACTCTATCTACATCTTCAGCAAACTTCTTGACAGTCGTAGGTTTCTCTAATCTAGCTGACTTACCATGACCTCTAACATCTAAAGCTATTACTTTATACTTCTTTGAGAATTCTGGGATCTGCATTCGCCACCATTCATGAGAAGCCCATGCACCATGAATAAGCATAAGCGGTCTTCCTTCACCATAGACTTCATAGTATATCTCATTATCCAGGTAAGGCATCCTGAAAAATCTTTCAAAAAACATTAATTAAAACATATCCTTAGTGAGATATAATATGTGGAAGCTTTTTAGGCACCTTGAACCGCTATTATATAGTTGATGATATAATGTCTCTAGAGCGGATTCATGGCCTCCTCCTAACTCATAAACAGCTTCCAATATCTCAGCTTGAAAAAACCTTTTTTAGAGATATAGATCTAGCGCTCAAATTATTTAAGAATCATGATGGAGTAGAAGGATTAGCAATACTACAGACTTGTAATAGAGTAGAAGTCTATGTGGAAGCAGAGGGCGAAAAAACAGTTATGGAAATACTAGATCTTTGGGAGGATTTAACCAATGAAGCTAGCATCAAAACAAATGTCGTCTGGATTAGAAGCACACAAGTTGTTAAACACTTGTTTAGGTTAGCTTCTGGTTTAGAATCAATGGTTGTAGGAGAACAAGAGATTCTACGTCAAGTGAAAGAAGCATATTATAAAGCCTTGAGCCTTAATAGTTTATCTCATCTTCTCAAGATAATATTTGAGGAAGCTATTAAAGTCGGGAAGAAAGTTAGATCTGAGACTGAGATAAGTAGGAAGAAGGTAAGTTTAGCTCATGTTGCTGTTGAAGCCGTTGAAAAAATACTGAAGAATCTAAATGATAAGGTTATCCTCATAATAGGTGCTGGTGAGACAGGTGAACTCGTAAACTCTGCATTACTGGAGAAAGAGTATAGAAAGCTTACATTACTCTTTGCTAATAGAACATATGAGAGAGCCATCCAGTTAGCTAACCTGAGTCGAGGAATAGCTTTAAGACTAGACCAAGTTGAAAACTATCTAAACATCGCTGACATAGTATTTGTTACAACTTCCGCGCCCCACTACATCGTAACCAAAGAAAAGGTAGAGGAAGCAATCAAGAAGAGAAATAAGCCTTTGCTGATAGTTGACCTCTCTGTACCAAGGAATGTTGATCCCGAGGTCTCTAATCTCCCAAACATACAGCTTATAACATTGGACAGCCTCAGGGAATACGTAGATGGGTCAGTATATGATAAGATTAAAGAAGTAGAAAAGATAGAGGCATTAGTCGAAGATTATGCAAGAAGATTCCTTGACCGGCTGGAAACAATATGGGTTGAGAAGTTAATTTCAAAGATTTATTGTTATGCAGAGAGGGTTAGGGTGGAGGAGGTTGCAGAAGCATTCTCTATGTTGAAGAATATTGAGCTTAATCAGAGAGATAGAGAGATAATTGAAGATATGACGAAAGCTATAATCAAGAGATTAATCAACCCACTTGTAGAGAATATCAGGAGAAATTATAGAAACTTAGATTCAGAAGAATTAAAGAAGATATTAAAAATCTACAGTGATGGAAATACATAGACTTGAGATAAATCAGCATCAGAATTAACGATAAGTATTTTTGTGTTTTAATATCAGCGTTGTATATGGAGGACGTATATTTTTACATAAAAAGAATTATATACTCGCATCATATAGAAGTATAATGTAGGTGGATAGAGAATGCCCTACGTAGAGTTTAAGGGACAGAAGCTTGAAGTAGATGAAGACGGATTCCTTCAAGAACCTGAGAAGTGGAGTCCAGAAGTTGCAGAATTCTTCGCTAAACACTTTGAAGGAGTAGAAAAACTTACTGAAGAGCATTGGAAAGTAATAAACTATCTAAGAGAGTACTGGTTAAAGTATGGTGTAGCACCACCTATAAGAATGCTTGTAAAACAGACAGGCTTCTCCCTACAAAAGATATATGAACTCTTCCCCTCAGGACCCGCTAAAGGTGCATGTAAAGTAGCAGGACTACCGAAGCCTACAGGCTGCGTCTAAAAACATCGATCATAAACTTTTTACTAAATCTGGATATTGTAGGTGAGTGGTTTGAGCGACCCAGAACACGGTGAGAAGGAAGTATCCACAGATAGAAGAACGATTCTAAAATTGATTACATCTTTATCCTTTATTTTAGGTATAGGAGGTGTAGCTTCCCTCATAAAATCTATTAGTCCTGTTGTCTTGGAGATTCCCGAGTGGCCTCGGGTCAAGTTGGCCAATATTAGTCAGATTAAGCCTAATACGTGGTACTTATTCTCTTATCCTACTAAAGACATACCGTGTCTACTTGTAAAGACAGGGAAAAGTCTTCCATCCGGAGTTGGCCCCGACAAAGATATAGTTGCTTACGTTATGATATGTCAGCATGCAAGATATTATGGAACAATCTATATCCCGCCAAAGGAAAAGAGAAATCCAGAAGAGCTAACATACTTGAAGACTGTTCCACCGAATATTCTAGAACTTTACCCTGATAAGAATTTATTGTATTGCCCAGCTCACGCAGGAATATACGACTTAGAGAAGGATGGGGAAGTGTTAGCTGGACCACCATTCTGTAGTTTATGTAAGGTATCGTTAGAGTATGAGGAAGCTTCTGGAGATATCTATGCTGTAGGATTAGCTCCTCCAGCGCCTGCTGTTCCAGGGGTCACACAGTGCTCTAGCGACCCCAATGAGTTAAAGAGAATAATGCTTGGGAAGAAACTCGTCTCTGAAACACTTCTAGAAGAGAAGATATAGGTGATTTTCCATGCAGTGTAAAAGTCTTATTGAGAGATTTGCAGATTGGCTTGATGAGAATTTCGGTTTTACTAAAACGATTCTGCGACCTGCTCCTGAATATTCTTTGAGAAATCCCTCATATTGGCTTGGAGCTATAGCTGTCATAGCTTTCTTTACAGCTGGAATAGCAGGTATAATACTTCTTCAATATTATGAACCAAATCCAGATACTGCATGGGAATCGGTAAGCAGGATAGTTGTTGAAGTCCCGTTTGGAAACCTTATAAGAAATATCCACATATATTCTGCTTTCTCAATGATTTTTGTTACATTCCTTCACTTCATGAGGAATTACTTTGTTATAGCGTATAGGAGACCTAGAGAATTGATGTGGATTGTAGGCATGCTTATGGGATTGGCTACATTAATGATGGGATTCACTGGTTACCTTCTTCCATGGTATGCTCTCTCATATGCTGCTGTAGGATTCGGCATAACGATAATAAAACATTTACCCCAACCATTAAGCGGTTTCCTAGAGTATCTAGTTTCAGGATATGGAACTGATGCAGAACTATTAAGGAGGTTCTTCACATTTCACACAGTCTTACTACCAGCATTAATCATAATCTTGCTTGCAGTAAAGCTGCATATCTTTGAAGTACATGGGATAACCGAACCCGTGTCTAGAAATATTCCAGAAGAAGAGAAGAAACTTGTTCCATGGTTTCCGAACATATTCCTATACTTCGTAATTCTAATCTGCGTATATGTGGCCTCAATTTTAACAGCTTCGATAATATATCCATTCGGAATACATGAAAAATATACTCCGGGAGTTGTTACTATACCGATGCCTGAATGGTATTTCATGTGGACTTACGCAATAGCTAAAACAGAATTTATTGAAGTACTCGGTTCAACAGGCTTCAGCATCTTCATCTCAACCATCATCGTCATCACTTTAATATTCATCTTCCTACCATTCATAGATAAATGGAAGGATAAGCATCCATCAGAGAGACCCTTCTTCATAGCTGTAGGTGTATGGATAATAGTCCAGATAGGATTGATGACGTATCTCGCATGGGTTACAGCAGGATCCTATATACCTACAGAAACTGCCATACTTAGCATAATCATACCGACCATAATAATATTCCTAGCAGCATATCTCTACAGATTGAAATTGATTAAACCCCCTGAATTAGTGTGGGAGAAGTTTAGTAAGTTGAGAATAGCAAATCAGCAGTCTTCTCTATTTAATCGGAAGAAATACATCTGGACGAGTATAAGGTTTCTATTGAGTTTAATGTGCGCGGGTTTGTCATTCAGAATAATCTATGGATCATTAACTCAAAGCATAGGGTTCGGATGGTTCATACTTGGCATCGCTCTCTTAATCCTCTCCAGCATTGAGTCATTCAAGACAATATATATTCAAGACTTGAAGATGGGAAATATTGGGAGAAGACTAAAGTTTTTTGAGAGGTGGTTCATGGTTGGCTAGAGCTGTCGATGTAGCTTTAATAGTTCTACTCATTGTTCAGAGTGTTTTAACAGTTTTGACATGGATGGTTAATCCAATAATAGTTACACAACAAACGCTTGCAGCAGGATACATTGCTTCAAGTTTAATAATATTGAGTATAGCGGCTTACGTCTATTATAAAGGTGAAGACTATGACCAAGAATGGATAGCCCTGGGAATTGGAATGATTGTCTTGATACTCTTGTTAACCTATCTCAAGGGAGGTGTAGTGTAGATGGATCCATTAATCTTTCTAGTAGGCTACATTACACCATATATCGCTTTCTTCACATTAATCTTTGGCTTAATATATAGGGTAGCTAGATGGTTGTCCATACCCGTTCCCTTCAGATTTCCAGTCGCCCCTGCTCCTATAACATATACCGGAGTACTAAAGAGAATGTCCCTAGAGTTTTTCGCTTTCAGAAGCCTACTAAAAGGAAATAAGAAGCTATGGATAGGCGGATACGTTTTCCACGTAGCTTTAGCTATAACCCTTGTCTCCCACATAATTAACGTGTACTTCCATGATCTCTGGAGCATCATCGGTTATGGATGGTATGAAGCTGTCCTTTACTCTGGAATATTCTTCTTAGCAGCGTTAGCATTCCTCTTTGTGAGAAGGATCGTTCTCCCAAATGTAAGATACATCTCAAAGGTAAGTGATTACATAATCCTAATCTTGTTGATATCCATCGTATTTCTCGGAGTCTACATGAGAAGCTTTGGATTAGTGGATATGGCTTCTGTAAGTAGTTATATGTATAGTCTCTTAACGTTTAACCCTATTCCTCCACCTGAAAACTTATGGTTCTTAACCCACTTTGTCTTAGCTCAAGCATTATTCATCTATATTCCATTCAGTAAAGTCTCCCACTTGATTGGGTGGATACTGTCTACTACGAGGAATATGAGAAACATAACTAGGTGGAGAAGGCATGTAAACCCATGGGATTACCCTGTTGAAGTAATTACATGGGACGAGTATTATCATAAGTTTAAGGATGAACTTGAAGCTATCGGTCCAGGAGGTGAGAGAAGGTGAAAATAGATCGTAGCCTACCTGCAAGAAAGTATAAGCTCTATGCTACATGGAAACGTGATATGGAGACTATGAAGCTACCCTTCCCGAGAGAATGGAGCCATACAAATTTCAATCTACCTCCAAACTGGAAGGAGATAGCTTTAAAGAAGATGGATGAAGTAGTAAATAAATTCAGGTCTGTAAAGCTTTTCCTAGACATATGTGTAAAATGTGGAGCATGTACAGATAAGTGTCCATTCTTCCTCGGTACATTAGACCCAAATAATATGCCGGTTGCTAGGCAAGACCTCTTCAGGTCAGTTTACAAGAGATACTTCACACTTACAGGTAAAATCTTCAGAGGGTTCGTCGGAGCAGAAGAACTTACAGAAGAGACGGTGGAATTATGGTATACGTACTTTTATCAATGTTCACAGTGTAGAAGATGCTCAGTCTTCTGTCCATATGGAATAGATACTGCAGAGATTATGATTGCTGCCAGAGAAGTACTTACAGCTATCGGTCTCAGCCCTAGATCACTAACTGAGGCAATTGCAAAATGTGAAACAATAGGTAACCATATGGGTATCCCTCCAGCAGCCCTCTTAAGCGCTATACAGTTCGCTGAAGAAGAGATTAAAGAAGAGACAGGTATTGATATTAAGGTACCAATAAATAAGAAGGGTGCAGAGATACTATATGTTCCACCTTCAGCAGACTTCTTCGGTGGTCCTCATTGGGGTACACTTAAAGGAGCATTAAAGATGTTCCATCAGATAGGTCTAGACTATACGATAAGCACCTATGCAAGTGAAGGAGGTAATTTCGGTACATGGCTTGGATATGAGCATATGAAGAAGATTAATAGAAAACTAGTTGAAGAGGCTAAGAGGCTTGGAGTTAAATGGATTCTCGGTGGAGAATGTGGACACATGTGGAGGGTTATTCACGCTTTCATGGATACAATGAATGGACCATTAGATTTCCTAGAAGAACCTGTCTCACCGATAACTGGTACAAAGTTCGAGCATGCGGCATCCACTAAGATGGTTCACATCTGCGAGTTTACAGCAGACCTGATTAAGCATCAGAAACTCAAGCTAAACCCTGATGCAAACAACCAATACATTGTAACATACCATGACTCCTGTAATCCAGCGAGAGTTATGGGGCTAATAGAAGAACCTAGATACATATTGAAGAACGTCTGTAGAAACTATGTTGAATTAGACCCTAACGTGAATAGAGAGAAAACGATATGTTGCTGTGCTGGAGGAGGATTGCTTGCAGATGAAACAATAGAGTTGAGGCTTAAAGCCGTTAGACCGAAGATTGAAGCTATAAAGAGGGCTGGCGCAAACTTCCTAGCATGCATTTGCGCAATAGATAAAGCAGCATTCACAGAATACTTTGAACATTACAAGCTGCCTATAACAGTTGGAGGAGTCCATGAACTAGTAGGAAATGCATTAGTATTCGATTAGCATGTAAAAATATACCAGCAACATCTATTAATCATTATTATCTATACATCGTGTAAATGGGTATGAAGTATATTCCAATAGGGATAGCAGGTTCAAGTGACCGAGACTTACAAGAGACTGCTGTATGGAAAGCGAGAAAGTTTGCACGGAAACTAGCTGATTATAGAGATGAAGTTAAACTATTAAGTGGTGGAGACGGCGGCTTGATGAGAATAGCATCTGAAGAATTCGTTAAGAATGGTGGAGAAACAATAGGCTTTATACCTATCGAAGATGAGAGGAGGCGGCCAGGCGACCCCCGACACAATCCATTCAATACCATTAGAATACTTACTGGAGTAACATTCCAGACGAGAAGCATAATGCTCGTCCGCAGTAGCTATTCATTTGTAGTTCTCGGAGGAGGAGCTGGAACAATAATAGAAGCCGTCAAAGAAAAAACATAGAGAAGACAACAAACCCAAAGAATTAAGCCATAAGGCAGAGCAAGAAAGTCTGTATTCTCGATGATGTAGTATCTACAGGTGGAACAATCACAGCATTAGAAAGACTGGTTAAGAAAGCGGGAGGAGAAGTAGTTTGTAAAGTTGCTATATGGATTAAGGGACCATGGTATACAGGCGACTTAATCTATTTAGATGAACTTCCAATCTTCCTTAAACCACAGAGACATGTCGATACCGATTAAACTTAAAAATTATATTATAAAATAGTTTCTAAAATAGGAAAAAGTAGTGGGGGTGGGAGCTGGCTGACGAGCTATGGTAGCCGTGAATGGGGCGAAGCATATCTAATCTAATAGAGACTGTAATATATGTCTCTATTAGATGTTCTATTATTAACCCGCTGGCCTCACGGCTTTTACCGCTCATCAGCCAGCAGGTTTCTCTCTGGCTTACTGCTAGTCCTTGTAAATGTTTTCCACATAATCTTTAGTATCTCTATTTCTATCTTGTATATTGCTTTACGTTTATCCATCTTCTC
>JAGDWP010000098.1 GCA_023269855.1 Nitrososphaerales archaeon
ATAAGCCCGAGAGATGATAAATTCTGTACCAGGCCTTCCACTAAACTCATAGACCGATTACTTGAAATCACATAAGCAATATTGATTAAAAAATCTTATCCGAGAGACTGATTCGCTGCATAAATCTCTAGGACTTTGGGAAGCCGTCTTTAAAGTGTACCTGAAAACCCTGCATATAAACTGACAAAGAGGAACCGCTATCATGCTATAGGGTAATTAAGACTTACTATGAGACTGTCTCGACTCTCCAATATTTCTTGATACGTTGCATTATTGAAGTCATCGACTACTGAAGATGAGAAAGTTTATGGCAAATGATTGCTGAACAAACTCAAATATGTCTATACAATTTTCTATTCTTCTACGATTGGTATTAAAGATTAATAGGTTAGCTAAGTATTGTAGAAGCGGTAGTTAGTAGATATGTCTGAGACTTCCCCACAGAAGATGAGAATTCCAATCAATATAAGTGTGGAAGGTGTCGGTGTGCTTGAAGGTGAATTTATTAGATTTTATGCTCCCTTAACTGTTAGAGATTTACTGAAAGCAATGCCTATTGAAGGTTTTGCAGCTAAATGGGAATACGCAGTATATATTCAGGTAGACTTGAAGAGGGGGGCTGAAAGAAAGATAGACAAAATCACTAGTGGCGATATATTGTACTGGCCTCCAGGTCCATATCTACTCATTGCATTCAAGGAAGCTATACCGCCATCACAGATTGTTAGAGTTGGGAGAATAGAAAAGAATTATGAAGGATTAGAGAAAGTGAATCCTGGATCAAGAATTAGAATTACAATTGCTGAGTCTACTTTGCTTTAGCTTTCTTCTTTGGTGTCGAAGGTTTCTCTTTCGGTTCCTCTGAAGTCTTCTCTACCTGTGTCGATAATTCTACTGGTGCAAAGATTCTAAGCTTACTATTTCCAGAGACTAGTCTTACCAACTTCATCTCTGCAAGCCTATTCAATGCTTGCTTAGCTATTGATAATTTTATACCGAATTTTTCTGATATTATGAAAGGTGTAAGATACTTCTGAGTTCTGGCGAATTCAGCTAGTTCTTCGATACTTGGAAGAATTACATCACTTACTGTCTTCTCTCTCTTCTGTGGTTGTTTTGTTTCCTCTTCTTCTTTTGTTTTCGTAATCTTCTTTTCTAATTGGCTTAAACGTGGCTTCTTCGCTCCACCCAAATCGCTTTACCTCTTCCTCACTAAAACCTCAGTGTCTAATAAAAACATTAAGTCCCTTTATCACGGTTACCTACTATAAATATGTAAAAATGACAGGAAGAAGATTAATCATATAGATTTTTGCCTTGAATTTGCCAATCATGGCATTAAAAGGACAAATATTGGTGCTGCTATATGTCAGATCGTAAAGTGGGGGTGAGCGGAAATGAAGTCTCAAACGAGTCTATACGAGATATCGTCTCTAACGTCTGTAATGAGAATAAGGGATTCTAAGACATCTGCAGTCTTAAAGATTCAGAGTAGAGTTTTGAAGACGATGACCGACATATTATTAGCAAAGGGGTTCCAATGGGTGCTTCCCGTGATTCTAGCTAAATCTACTGACCCCTTATGGCCCGACCCCGGATACAGTATCGAGGATAGAATTGAGGTTGAGATCTATGGTACAAGAGTAAAGACAATGCAGAGCATGATTGTTCATAAGAGAATACTAGTTTCTCTAGGTCCTGAGAAGATCTTCATCCTCTCCCCAAACATTAGGATTGAGTCAAGAAAGAGGATGACAACAGGAAAACATCTGTATGAATTTACTCAGCTAGACCTCGAAGTCGCCTATGCAAAGATGAAAGACATGTTCACGTTGTTTGAAGAATTAGTGAAGGAGTCTATAGAAGATGTTAGGAGAGAGATGCATCCAGAACTTGAATTACTTTCAAGAGATTTAAGAATACCTACTGTACCGTTCAAGGTCTACAAGAGGGCTGAACTTGAGAAAGAGTATGGAGAAGACTGGGAGGAGGAAATATCCAATATATCAAAAGACCCTGTGTGGGTCACGGATATCCCTAGACAATTCTATGACTTCCAAGATTTTGAGACTGGTGAGTGGAGAAACTACGATTTAATTCTTCCAGAAGGTTATGGTGAAGTATTGTCTGGAGCAGAGAGGGAGTACGAGTATGAGAAGATCTTGAAGAAGCTGGAGAGAGATGGTTTAAGAAGAGATGACTATAAACTGTTACTCGATTTAGCTGAGAAGAAACTTTTAAAACCATCTGCCGGAGCAGGTATCGGAGTAGAAAGATTCATACGATACATATGTGGATTGAAACATATTGGTGAAGTTCAACCATTCCCACGCATTCCTGGATTAGTTCCAGAACTGTAAACATTTCTGAGCATACTTAATAACTAGATTGAACAAAGTTTATTATATGAGTACGTGGAGAGGATTGCCCAGAGAGAGTATCCCATGGTTTCCAACAGTGATTGATGAGCTGTGTAATGGATGTCAGAAATGTTTCAAGATGTGTCCTGCCAAGGTGTACGAGTGGGATAACGAGAAGAGGGTCCCGATAGTTAAGAATCCGTTAAACTGCATAGTTGGATGTTCTAACTGTGCTAACATATGCCCAACCAAGGCGATAGTATTTCCACCTAGAGAGATCTTATCAAGTTTCAGAAGATCCTAGTAAGGACCTCTACAGTTTAATAATTGTCTGCACAGCATCACATATACCAGTTCTTATAAATGTAATATTTTCTAGAAACCTTGTTATTCTGTAGAGTAGATAGATTGAAGTTCAAAGAGTTTTTAGCAGAGAATCTTCCCGGAGTTCCGAGAGAGTTACTACCATCTAAAGCTAGGATAATCGATAAGATCGCTCTTATACGTATACCAGAAGAACTCGATAGCTGGGTTAGTGAGATAGGTAGATTGACTCTTCAATATTATCCTAGAGTTCGAGCTGTTTATAGATGGATTGGTGTGGAGGGAATTGAGAGAAGACCCATCATTCAGCATATTGCCGGTGAGCATTTTAGAGTAGTTGAACATAGAGAGTATGGTTGGAGGCTGAGACTCGATATTGAGAGATTAATGCTTTGTTTAGGGAATAGTTATGAGCGGCTAAGATTATCTAGGATAGTCACAAGTGATGAAGTAGTAATTGATATGTTTGCAGGAGTCGGTCAATTCACTATACCTATGGCTGTCACTCGGAAACCCAGAAAAGTCTATGCTATCGAGATAAACCCTGAAGCATTCAGCTACTTGAAGGAGAATATCGCATTAAACAATGTTCAAGACATCGTTGAGCCTATACTGGGAGACTGCAAAATCGTTGTCGGTGGAGAGATCAGAGAGGTTGCAGATAGAGTAGTGATGGGATACTTTGGGGGAACCATAGAAGCGATGCCTCAAGCTCTGAGGGGTTTGAAACCTAATGGTGGAATAATTCATTTTCATGAACTTGCGAGGAGAGGTAAAGAAGAAGAATTCGTATCAAAAGTATGTAAAGAGGTTCAGATGCTAGGATATGAGCCAACTGTCAGAAGCTGGAGAATCGTTAAATCATATTCAAAGACTAGAAACCATATCGTCATAGATATTTACTGCCGTTATAAGTTTAATAATTATTAGCGAAGATCTTTATGTGATGAGTACTGAATCCAGGCTGTTATCTATACTAAGAAAAATCATTAATGATGTAAACTCTGACTATGTTATAAAGAAGATTCTTCCTTCTGAACCATTAGTTATCAAGTTGGAGCCAACTGATGATAAAGCAGCATATGTGGAGATAAGTGAAAATGGGTTAAGAATAATTGATAAGTTTGATAGACAACCTGATAGCATTATTAAGGGTAGTAGTGAGAGCCTTACAAAGCTTCTGGAGGGCGAGCTCGATCCTGTTAAAGCATTCTTTCTGGGTAGAGTAAAAGTTGAGGGGAGCCTCGACATAGCGTATATACTACATGAGAGGTTAAAAGATTACCATCGGAGAACTAGAAAATCTTAGGATGAGTAAACATTTTCGCTATCTACTATATAGTGCTGGTGGATTTCTAGATTTCATTATGTTTAGATGATCATTCCAGCGATATTTGCGACTCTTGGCCATCTTTCAGCTGCTTCTCTCGCTACTGGTCCCTTGATCTCTGTTGCTTTAACATCTCCTTCAGGTGTTACTAGTACTGCTGCAGTATCTTCAAAGCAGATCCATGTCCCGTCAGGTCTCCTATATGGTTTCTTCTGTCTTATTATTACAGCATGCATAACTTTCTTTCTAAGATCTATTGGCCCCTTCTTAACTGTTACAGAGACGAGGTCTCCTACTCCTGCTGAAGGATGTTGTCTAAGCCTAGTCTTGACACCGTGAACTTGCACAATCTTCAATACTTGTGCTCCAGAATTATCTGCGCATGTTATCTCTGAGCCCACGTTTATAGTTCTAGGTATACTCGGTCTTCTTTCAAGAATCCCTACAGCAGCTACAGCCCTACTCTTCTTAGACATCCACCTACACCACTACCTAGTTTAACAACATCTAATCCGTCTATATAACTATGAACTATAAGTCTACCAGAAGAGAACATGTTAGATTACATTGAATACATGGGTCAGATGAGAGGTTAGCCTGTTTGTTATCTTTTTTGCACATATTTAATTATTTCATAATTTTTCTATGACTACAAAGCTTACTGTCTTGCTTATGGGTCTGCATTCAGCTATTTTTACTTTGTCTCCTTCATTTACGTCTATGCATGGAGGGAGGTGTGCCGGGATACTGCTTCTCCTCCTTTCGTATCTCTTGTATTTTTTAACGTAGTGGAGGTATTCACGCCTCACTACTACTGTTTTATTCATCTTCTTTTTGTATACTGTTCCAGTTAGGATTATTCCTCTGACTTTAAGGTATCCATGGAATGGGCAGTCAGGGTCATCGCACTCTCTGGCAGGTGGTTTTACAGGTAAACCTATATTCTTTGTTACCATCTTCTCACCTTCTTCTTCAACCTATCTTCAGGTCTACCTATCAGGGGTCCCCCCTCAACTAGTACTTTCTCATTGTTCGGTAGGGTGAATTCAAATATATATGCTTCTTTAGGTAACCTAACTATTCTACCATTTTTTCTTAAGACCTTGATGGTCTTCATAGTTTCTCCTACTACTTCTCCTGAATGTTCTACTCTCTGCTTTACTCCTCTTGCTACCACATTTAATCCAAGTAATTCATGTCTGAGAATGTTTCTAGCATTTAGATTCTTACACATTTACCCCTCTCTCCCTTAGAATAGTTAGAATTCTCGCTATCCTTTTCCTAGTATTTCTTATAAGAGCGGTTTTCTCCATTCCCGCACCACTAGTCTTGCTTCTAAGTAGTATCAATTCAGACCTCAACCTATCTAGTTCATCTAGTAGCTCTTCACTGCTCTTCTGTCTTAGCTCTTTCACTTCCTTCACCAACTTCCATCACCTCGACTTTCGGTTCGGAAGATGCTATAGCTGAAAGCTTCTCTACGCTGATACCGAGTTCTTCTGGTAAGGGTGCATCAGGGGGATATATCTTTACTTTCACTCCATATATTCCCGTCTTCAGCAATATTGAGGCTTTACCGATTCTCACATATCTCAATGCGTATTCTCCCGACTTGGGTATGAAGCCTGCACTGTATTTCTCTGTCCTAGCTCGAGCAGAGGTAAGTTTTCCACTTATCTCTATCTCCACGCCTCTTGCACCTGCATCCATTATTCTTCTCAAAGCCCAGAAGGCGACTCTCCTATGTCTTACACCTCTTTCTATTGCTTGAGCAATCCTATAAGCCATCACGTATGGATTGAGTTCGGGAACTTCTATCTCTGCAACCGTTACATTGGGATTTTCTATACCGAATCTTGATGCTAGCACCTCTGAGATCTCCTTAATAGTTCTTCCTCTGGAGCCGATTACTCTTCCAGGATGCATAGCGTAGATTGTTACTCTAGTTCCTATAGGTGTGAAAACTATATCTACTCCACCGAATCCTGCATCTTTCAATTTCTCAGCAAGATATTCTTCTACTTCTGTCTTCTTCCTCCTCTTCTCAAGTATCTGTTTCACTGTTGACAAACTATTCCTTCACCTCTCCTATTACTTCTATGTGTGTGAGAGTCTTATCGTATGGTGTTGCTCTACCGAATGCTCTCTCAATAAATTTTCTTATTACTCTCCCTTTATGAGCTACGGCGTATTTTATAACTACTTGTTCTGGGTCGAGACCCTTGAATTCAGCGTTTGCTTCAAGACTCTCTAAGAGCTTCAACATCATTTTAGCAATTTTTACAGGGTATCCTCCTGGACCTCTAGTCTGGCGATGATGTGCTCTATCCTTATTATACCTCCTATACGGGATCATCCTTTTCATTGCTATGACATCTTCCATAAGCTTCTTGGCTTCAGGAATTTTTAAGCCGATAATCGCTCTACAGACTTCTCTAGAAAACTTCGGAGAGACATCTACCTCTCTAAGGCTAGCTTTAACCGTCCTAGCTGGATCCAGTTCTTTAACTGAGTAACCCCAGTTGGGCATCCCTGACCGCCTATTTGTTTATCGTTACCTACGCTGGAGAAAGATGTAACGACTATTTAAGTATGAAAATTTTTTAGGTTTACGTGCCTCCTTCCAATCACTGTTTAACGTCAGAGATGCATGCTCCATGTTCATTCTTTGATTTTATTTTAAACATCTGTCTCTTAATATTTGTCTATAATTCTTTAAAGATGAGAAGTCTACATTCAATATTTTTGGAAACATTCTCTTTCATAGCTTAGAATAACGTATCTGCTATAGTCTAGATTTGTGCAGCGTCTTCGAGGTTGGCAGATATTATTAGGAGATGATGAAGATGTTTCCCTTACTTGATTATTTTTCCCGTCTCCATATACCATAGGTATAAGTCTAGCTCTCCAAGCCTCAAACCTAAATGTTTAGATACTTCTTCAAGAATTTTTTCAATCTGGAGATACCTGTTCCTCGTTAATGTCCTCGGCTTAGTTAGTATATTGTATTTTTCCAGTAAATTCAAGATATGGTAATCGATTATTGCTAAGTCTAGGTATCCTATGTTCCTTAGAAAGTGGCTTGCTTCCTTGTATCCTAGACCGTCTATATTTTCTACTAGCCATTCCCTAATATGTCTAGAATCCTCCAATGTTTCGAGAACATTTTTCAACTGGTTTATTTTATCTCGAGCTTTTACAATATATCTTGCTCTAGCTTCAGGATATCTGTGGCCGAGCCTCCTCAATTCTTCTGCAAGCTCTTTCTCTGAAAACTTCAAGAAGCCATCATTTATCTTCTCCTGTATATGTAAACTCTTCTCAGCACTGTATCCCGCAGCCAAGATGCAGAAACATAATTCTTTAAAGATCTCTGTAATATCTTTCTTCCTAAGTTTTTTGAATCCTTCTATTTTTTCTGTTATGATATTCTTAACCTCACTTTCAGTTAATTTCTTAACTTGACTTACCAGCTGTTTCAATGTCATCCTATGGGTAACCTTATGGAGGAAATAAAAATATTGTGTGGTTTGGGTTGATCTACTCATGGAGTACTCCTTTGACAAGATATAGGTATAGGAGCAGTATGAAGATTGCTGTAAAGAATATTATAGCTGATAATCCTGAGATAATTAATGTTGGTTCAAGTATGAGTAATCTATTAATGAATAATTCTACAGGTATTCCTTCTTCTCCGATTATGACCATGTATGGGAGTCTTCCAATATCATGAGTTATCTCTCCTAGTATTAATGTGGCCACTGCTAAGATCGCTAAGGAGTAGGCTATCCATCTCTTGGAAGGTTGATAATGATGGATTATCCCTAGTGTTAAGATCACTACTGCGAGTAGCACCATTCCTAAGAATGTGTATGAGACGTCCGTTAAGGAGTGGCCGCTGGGTAGGAAAGACTTGTTTATACTGTAGAATAAGTATGGTGAGTGAAAGCTTAATGTGCTCCAGAACCAGAAGCCAGCCAGTCCTTGAGGTATAATCATTAATCCTCCTAGTAAACTTGCATATCCACTCCATTTACTAATCGCTTCGTCTTTTCTAGAAGACCATGCTAGCCCCGCTGATGCTACTAGGAAACCTATGGATAATGCTCCAAGCCATGTATGTAGTAAAAGTGGAGGGTATACAGGGTTTGCGAAAGCTTCCAGAATGTTTCCTGATACTGGGTTAAGGCTTGTTAATCCTGTAGGATTGTTTATGAATGCGAAGATATACCTGAATCCAGCCGGGATCAATAGTCCCGAGAAGGCCATTAACACTCCAATTAAGAGATGTATTCTCGGGTTAACCTTATCCCAAGTATACCAGTAGGCGGCGATAGATGTCAGCCTAATGATTATTCCAAGTATGCTTATCATTAATGGTATGAATAAGATTATTGCCGCTATGTTGACTAACGTGGGCCAGAAACCTGCTAAGACAACAGTTATCATCGTTCCATATACTCCAGAGACTACTTCTGATGCTGCGAGAAACTTAAATGTTATTCTTGCAGGTTTAGATGTCTCAGGATTTGAGAGTGACCTCCATCTAAGTATTAGACTGTAAAATCCTAATCCTATGTTTATGTTTACAAACGTTAAGTGTGTTAGTAGTATAGTGCCGAGGATAAGTATGGGTAGAGTTATATCCATTATTCATCACCTATCTTCAAGAATTTTGGAGGCTTCTTGAGGAGCAGATATATTGTTGCAAAGTTTATCGTTAAACCTAATATTATTCCTCCAATAATTGTTGTAGTGATGTCTAGTCCTACAGGGTTCGGTGTAACTAGTTCTTCAGGATATAGTAGACCATATACTGTCCATGGTTTTCTACCTATTTCTCTCACAGCCCAACCGAGTCCAGCTAGAGCGGGAGCTATAAAGAACATTGCGAGACCGCTGTATAGAAGAATTCTTTCTTTTCCAATCCAGAATTTCTTGAATATGAATGAGCTAACTACTAGTAATGATATTAGTACAGCTATTGCTGCTAACCCAATCTTAGTCTCGTAGAGGGTTTTTACTAATGGAAGCTTCTCAAGCGCTTTTAAAGTATCTTGCAAAGCTATCTCTTTCACTGGTATTCCTGCTATCTTGAGGTCTGGGTTTGGATGATTTCTAACTGTTTCAATTAAGTAGTCGAAGCCTTTGAATACATAGTTCGGGTCTCCAAAGATTGTTAAACCTGCTGGAAGATATGGTCCAGACTTCTCTAAGCCGGAGATCATTGCAAATTTTGTCGGTTGATAGAGGTATACCATTAATCCTTGCTCGTGACCTTCTATTCCCTGAATGATTAAGAGAATAGCACCGATTAAAGCAACTGTCTTGAATAGTTTTAGATAGTATGCTCTCTTCTCCAGGTTTCTCAATCCTTTAAATGCGAGGACGCCCCCTATCCAGAATACACCCACGATAGTTGTAGCTAGAAGCTGGTGGATTATGCTTGTCACAGCGTAAGGATTTATCAGCGATACCCATGGATCTTTAAGTAGCTCTCCATATGAATTAACTAAATCATTTATTACTTCAGGGTTAACGAGACCAGCACCACTTCCACCTGCAGTTCGACTTACCATTACCAATGCTTCTTTAACTTTAAGCAAGAATTCACTGTTTACTAGGATTGGTCCATATGTTGGAGCCCATGGATATACGAGTTTCACTATTTCTCCTGTACCCCATGGTGCCTGCATCCAAGAGTTTACTGATGTTATTAATGCTCCTGAAAGTAGTGCTCCGATCGTGTAGGTTACTGTTATTGACCAGTGAGTCCAAGGATTCTTGAATTTACCCCATGTATACAGTAAGGCTACTAGTAATGCTGCTTCAATTGTGAAAGCTACTAGTTCTAGGTAGAGCGGGGTGAAGAAGAATGATCCGATGGCGAGGATTACACCATTCCATACTTGGATGAGACCGAATTCTACTAGCGTACCCGTTGCTGCTCCAAATACGAATGAAGTAACTATAACGAGTGATATCTGTTTTCCTAGTCTAATATAGTCTGGGTCTTTCTTCTTTATTCCCAGAAACTCTATTATCGTAAGTGTGATGGAGAATCCGATAACTATAGCGACGGTTATCGCGTGAATGTATATACCGAATGCTGAAAGATGCATGATACCAGAAACATCTATACTTGATTGCTGCATATCTTTTACCTCCCATCACTCAATACTCAATATAGTAAGCCTCAATAAGCTTTACGGTTTTAATCTCGAACTTGTAAGTCAAAAATGTCTAAGGATGCGGTCATCCATACGATAATTAAGTTAACAATTCTACAAGTAGCCATAAGGATCCTGAAACAAAAAATAAAGTATGGGATTTAATGTTTAGGCGGGATGTTAGGTTTGTGTTTTATTGTTTTTCTGGTTCTTTATAGACGAACCACCAATCGTATCCTTTGTATTGTTTGAGTCTTTCTTCCGCTGTCTTCTCATCTGCTGCAGGCGGAACTATTACTTTATCTCCTATGAGTTCATTATTCGGCCAGTTAGCTGGAAGAGCAGCTTTAGATTTATCCGCTATTTGGAGCCCTCTCACTGCTCTTAATATCTCGTCTATGTTTCTTCCAAGCTCTGGTGGATAATAGAATACTGCTCTCACTATTCCTT
>JAGDWP010000090.1 GCA_023269855.1 Nitrososphaerales archaeon
TATCGTTGCCTATAAGCTTCATACTAGCATACCTGTTGGCATACAATGTTTTAGCGTCGGTTCAACTATAGAGGTGATAGTATGAAGAAGATAGTAGAATATCTTGAAAAAACCTACAACTTATTGGCTGACCTACTCGCCGAGCTACCACCAGAGCCTCCACTACCATTAATAGGATTAACAACAATGCTACTACTTATACCGATACTATTGAAGCTTCTAGGGATGTGAGATTATGAGGTATAGACCATTAGAGCTAAGAATGAAACTCTATGATGAAGTACATAGTCTTAGGAAGCTTGGACTATCATATAGTCAAATAATAAAAATGATTCAAGAGAAATATGGTGAGAGGTTAACGATGGCACATATAAGTTACTGGTTAAGAGGTATCCATAGTCCCTGTGGAAGAGAATCGATAACATTAGATGATATTAAACCGTCCAAGGAGCTAGCATTCATCATCAGTGATGTGGCTGGAGACGGATACGTAAGAATAAGGGAGAAGGCATATGACTATGTAATTGGTTTAAAATCAAAAGATGTTGAACATGTCATGGAGTTTGCTAGATGCCTCGAAGTCGTTACAGGATCTAAACCATGGATTGGAAAGGGGAAAGATGGACTCTACATTGTTGAGGGGCGTTCAAAGACATTATATGAATTATTGAAGAAGCCGTTAGACATTGAGAAGCTAAGATACTACATTGAATATAATCAAGAAACTATAACATCGTTTCTTAGAGCATTCTTTGACAGCGAAGGGTACGTAGATAAGAATGGAAATATACGTGTTTACAATACAGATCTAGTAATTCTCAACTATGTTAAGGAACTATTACTGAAGTTAAAAATTGATGTAACAGGACCACATCTAGGAACAAAGAGAGGGACTCCATTCTATGATAAAAAGATGGAAAAAACATATTATACAAAGAAAGATGAATACTATCTATATATTCGAGGAAATTCTAGAGGGAGGTTCGCTGAACTCATAGGATTCACTATTAAGAGGAAGATGGAGAAGTTGATGAAAGCCCTCTAACCTCCCCCCACCATTCTTTTTCCTATAAAATTATAAGGTCTACGATACCGTTTCTATCACCTAAACCGAGTATACTGATATGTGCTTCATCTACTCCTGCTAGTATGGCTTCAACAGTATTTGTTGAAGCATATCCGTAATAATACACATGAATCTCTCAGTTGTAGAGCTGCGAATCTATTCTCAGCAACCCTGAAAGGTATCCCCATTAAGTTGGCTAATTCGTCTACGACTAGTTTACCGAAATCTGGATGAGTGTTTAAACCTGTTCCTACAGCTGTTCCCCCTATTGGAAGTTCTAGTAATTCCTCAATGTTCTTCTTAACCCTCTCTATCCCATGTGATATGGCGGAGAGATAACCACTGAATTCTTGTCCAAGAGTTAATGGGACAGCGTCTTGGAAATGAGTTCTCCCTGATTTCACTATGTCTTCAAACTTCTTCACCTTGTCTTCTAGAGCATTCTTGAGTAGCTCAAGACTCGGTATAAGATGGTTGAGAATAGAGTCTATAACTGAAACATTTATTGCTGTTGGAAAGACATCGTTTGTTGATTGACACATATTGACATGATCGTTTGGATGTATTAGCTTCTTATCACCTTTTGTTCCTCCAAGTATCTCGATGGCTCTATTCGCGATAACCTCGTTAGCATTCATGTGGGTTGAAGTTCCAGAACCAGTCTGGAAGACATCTACTACGAACTGGTCGTCGAATCTTCCCTCAGCAACTTCCATCGCTGCTTTCATTATTGCTTCAGCTTTCTCCTTCTCTAATAAACCCAACTGTAGATTAGCTTTTGCAGCTGCATACTTTATCAATCCCAAAGCTTTAATGAATACACGTGGAAACCTTAATCCAGAGATTTGAAAATTCTGGATTGCTCGAACGGTATTAATACCATAGTAAAGATCTAAAGGGATCTCCATCCTCCCTAAAGCATCTTCTTCGACTCTATACCTCATCTGACTCATAAAGGCACCAGGGATCAAAGACTTGAAATAAACTTATTAGCATTGATGAATTACAAAAAATTGAACAAGGAATAATATTGGGATAGTAAAGGCTACCATTCTTTTTCTAGCATGAGTATCTCCGAGTACTAGATAATCCTTAAAAATAAGGAGGAATAGACTCTATACGATAAACATGGAGTACGTGTATGCTGCTCTCCTATTACATAAAGCAGGTAAACAAATTACTGAAGAGAACTTGAAAAAGGTATTGCAAGCTGCTGGTGTAACCCCAGACGAAGTCAGGATTAAATCTCTCGTTGCAGCAATCTCGGAAGTTAATATTGATGAAGTATTGAAGTCGGCAACAGCTATGCCTGTGGCTGTTACCGCAGCAGCTCCTACAGCTCCAACACCTACAGAGACTAAGCCAGCTGAAGAGAAGAAGAAAGAAGAAAAGAAAGAGGAAGAAGCACTAGCAGGATTAAGTGCATTATTCGGCTAAACAACTACCCAATAAGTTAAACCTACCACCCCTGTAGAAGTACCACAAACGAACACTGCGGAAAAATCTTCGAGACCCTATTATCTTCATGTTTTGATGCACTATGATCGTAAGATGACATAGGAGTGGACTGCTTACTTCGTCCACCTTGAACATTTATATCTGAGTGCCGAAGAATATATTCATGAAAAAATGTAGGAACAAGACAGGCTCACTTCTGATAACGCTTCTCTTGTTTTCAGGATTATTCTCTGCCATGTTAGCTACAACATTAGGAGATGAATCCCTTAATGAACGCTAAATGGAGGATTGGGTTCGCGTCGTCTCCGAAGGATTCAATGATACAAACAATATAGGAATAAATAATTTTGTTGAGTATAGTGGCTATCTTTATGCGAGCGTATATAACAAGAGGATAGGGCCTGCGGTATGGAGGACTCTAGATGGCCTTCACTAGGAGAAAGTAAGAGGAGACGGGTTCGGAGGTAGTGAAGCATCCAGCATGATATTATTTGTTTTTAATGATAAACTCTTTGCTGGAATATATAATGCAGTGGAGGGTGCAAGTATATGGGTTTCAGGAGATGGTGTGAAATTTAATCAAGTAGTCTCTAAAGGTTTAGGTGATAAAGATAACATAGGTATTGGGACGCCGATAATTTTTAGAGATAAACTCTTAGTACCAGTACAGAATGGGTATGTTAGCTCGATAAAAGATGGAGCCGAAATATGGTCATCGGAAGATGGTCTAACATTCAAGAGGATTATAACTAGAGGATTAGGAGAGCCCTCAAACATTTTATTGAGATTCCTCCCTATATCTTTCAAAGACTACATCTACGTGGGAACATACAACCCAGTAAAAGGAGGAGAGATCTGGAGAAGTAGAGATGGAGTAGAATGGGAGAAAATGATTGAGGGTGGGGTTGGAGACACGGGAAACACAATTCTCGACCCACAAGTAGTTTTCAAAGATAAGATATATGTTCTTACATATAATTTGAATGGACTAAGTGTATTTAGATCCGAAGACGGTGAGAACTGGGAGAAAGTAGTGGAGAACGGGTTTAACTATGGATCCTACCGAAACGTTTACGGATTGTTAACAGTGATTGATGAAAACCTTTATCTAACTACGTTTAGTACGCCTGGAGTAGGAGCATTCCAAATATGGAAGACTAGTGATGGAGAGAACTGAGTTCAAATTAGGGAAAACAGATTCAGCAATGATAACAATTATGGAGCAGGTCTTTTCATGACCTCTGATGGATTATACTATCTCTCAACGATCAATGTAGTAGACGGATGTGAAGCTTGGAGATCTAAGAATTCAGAAGATTGGGAGATAATACTCAAAGAAGAGAGAGGATACAAGACACATATAGGTTGCGGGTTAGGAGAATTCAAAAACTATCTATACATGTATATATACGATAGTGAGAGGGGATTGAGATATGGAGAATAATAGACCGCTTACCACAGCATCTACTGTAGAGACTACTAGACCTACAACGTGGCGGACAACGCCGTAGCTAGCAGTTTCAAAACAGATAGACTTAAATAGACATAAGTAGTAACCTTTACTCATGGAAAGGCTCTACACGATCAAAGAAGCTAAAAGGTTGCTGGGAGTTTTTGATAACGGTCGTTTCTCATTTTGCAGGGAAGCTCTATGGTATGAGGTCGCATAAATATAGGGAGGTTGTTGATGGTGTCAGGAAGTTCGTATCAGGTTAGAGCATACAATATTAAGCACAACTACGACGTAAAGGATTTTCTAGAAGCATATAGGCTGATGCTTCAGAAGACAATAGATGAAGTATGGAGTAGGATAGCTTGGGTTGAGAAGCACATTAAAGGAAAGAGAAGGGTTATTCCAATAATCCCAAAGGAGAACAGCTTCAAGCACCACTACTTAAGAAGTATCCTGATGAAGGACTGGAGGTATTCAAAGCATTACGTTGATTCAGCTATCAAGCAAGCTTACTCAATACTCCACAGCTGGAGGAGAAATTACATTAAGGGAGAAAGGAGTAGAGAGAAGCCCATTGTTAAGAAGAAGTTTGTGAGGATAAAAGAGACATTATACAGCTTCAGGGATGGAAAGATAAAGATCAGCATCAAGCCATACGAGGAATACCTTGAGTTCGATATTTCAAGAGCATGGTTCTTGAATAGAGCTAGGGGAGAGATGGGGGAACTGATACTTGGAGAAAAATACTTAACGATAACATTCAGGTTTAGGGAAAGAGTTACGAAAGCTGAGGAGAAGATAGCATGGGACTCTAATGAGAAGAGCCTGGACGGGTTCAATCCTAAGATAGGATGGATAAGGATGGATTTAACGGAGCTATTCCACATCCATAGAGTTTACGAGCTGAAGAGGAGGAGACTTCAGAGCAGAGCGTCAAAAAAGCCGAAGTTGAAGGAAGTTTTAAAGAAGTATTCAAGACGTGAAAGGAACAGGGCTAGGGATCTCATCCACAAACTCACTACACAATTAGCAAGAACCTTCAAGGGATACATTCACGGCTTCGAAAAACTGAACAGAGAAAGGATGCTTACATATTCGAAGAAGCATAACAGGAACATGGCAAAGAGCGATTGGAAGATAATATACAAGTTTATGAATTATAAAGCCGAGACCGTGACCCTCAACCCGAAAAACTCTACTAGAAGGTGCTCTAGATGTGGGATGCTACTGAATGCCCTGAAAGGAGCACTATACGAATGCAAATCCTGCGGGTTGAGGATTAATAGGCAGCTCAACGCTGCCATAAACCTATACCTTCAGATGGAGGGGCTTTCTCCAAGCCCAAAGCTCTTCAAGGAGCTTATGAGAGCTTGGAGTGGGTTTACCCTGACAGGGGAGGAGGCTGATGAAGGCTCCAATGAACTCAAGAGGAGCCCTAAGCTAATGAATCCCAAGAGCTACGTATGTCCACCAAAGACTACGTAGCTCAGAACCCTTCTCATACAACTACCCAAACATCAATAACGGAGACGTCTAAAACAATAACATCACAAACTACTAAGAGGACCCGAACTCTTCTTACGAAAACCGTGGCCACTACATACGCTCAAACCTCGCCCTCGGCAACTGAGACAGGGGCGGGATGGGGAACTACAGAATAGGTTATTGCTTCTTCAATCGCTGCCGTAGCGGGTATCGCATTATACTTTATTCTCAAAATTAAGTTGCTAGCCAAACCTCTTCCACCACCTTAAATTCATAGAGATCCAGTCGAGAAGCTCAAATCATCTATTCGACATTATCTTAGAGTGAAAGATTAGGATATGTATTCTCCAGTAAATTCGAAATATGAGGTTCTAACATTCTGTCGAGGACGTTTTAAGATCTTGCAAGTTAATTGGGTTGCGATTATCGTGATAACTATAAATAGTTTATTTTTTCAGAGTGTATAGAGGGTGCGTGAATTGCCTTCCGAGATAATGATTGATTTTAATAAACTCCGTGAACCTGAAGCTTATTCACTAGATTTTTTTAGGGAGAGAGGATATGTTAGGAAAAAGTGTATTATCTGTGGGGAATACTTCTGGACAGTGAATCCTGATAGAAACATATGTGGAGAATCGCCTTGCGAAGAATACAAGTTTGTTGGGAAAAGCCTTGCTAAAAAGAGATTAGACGTTAGGGGGTCAAGAGAGACCTTCCTTAAATTCTTTGAGAAGAGAGGACATAGAATCATTAAGCCATATCCTGTTGTAGCTAGATGGAGGACAGACATGTTCCTTACAGATGCGAGTATAGTAGATTTCCAGCCTTTTGTTACTTCTGGGATAGCTCCACCTCCTGCAAATCCTCTCGTTATTAGTCAGCCATGCATAAGACTAGTAGATGTAGATAAGGTTGGCTTGACTTTCGGTAGACATTTAACAATATTTGAGATGGGTGGTGCACATGCTTTTAACTACCCTGATAGAGAAGTCTACTGGAAAGAAGATACTGTAAGATACTATCATGAATATGTTAGAGGAGAATTTGGAATACCTGAAGAAGAGATAATCTATAAAGAATCGATCTGGAGTGGTGGAGGTAATGCTGGACCATGCTTTGAGACTATTTCGTATGGTCTCGAATTAGCTACTCTAGTATTCATGCAGTACAAGACTTTAGACAGTAAACTTGTGGAGCTACCGATTAGGACTGTCGACACGGGTTATGGTATCGAAAGATTCGCGTGGTTCAGTCAAGGTACACCAAGCTGCTTCGACGCAATATATGGAGAACTATATCCAAAGTTAGAGAAGATAATACCGGTACCGAAGGTTGATAAAAAACTTCTTGAAGCATACTCGCCTTTTACAGCGCTCGTAGTCCCAAAAGCTAGCCAAACAATCTATGATGCTCGAAGGATAGTATCATATAAGTCTCAAATACCTTTAGAAGTTATTGAGAAAGAAATAGTCCCCCTCGAGAGAGTTTACGCTCTCCTAGACTACACAAAGTCTATAGCATTCATAATTAGTGAAGGAGTGGTCCCATCAAATGTTAAAGTTGGATACTTAGCAAGACTCCTCATTAGAAAAGCATATAGGTTATTAGAATTAATCGATTCTGCTGATAAACTACTTGACTTAATAGACCTACAGATAAATTACTGGGGGGCTGATTTCCCCAATCTACTTGAGATAAGAGATGAAACGCTTGAGATAATTGAGACGGAGGTAAACAAGTTTAGGGAGACGATTAAACGTGGAGCAGCCTATGTTGAGAAAGAGATAAAACAACTGAAGAATAAGATGGAGGAAGTACCTACCGATTTTCTAGTAAGAATGTATGATGAGAAAGGTTTAACACCAGACTTCGTTAAACAGATAGCTGAAAAGATAGGTGTAAAGATAACTATACCTGAAAACTTTTACGAACTCGTAGCTTCAAAACATTTAAGAATGGTTGAGCCGCCAGCTCAAGACTGGATAAAGATTCTAGAAGAAAAAGTAAAGAATTATCCTGCTACTAAGAAGCTCTACTACGATAAACCTTTAGAATTCAAATTTAAAGCTAAGGTCCTAGAAGTAGTTGATAAATACGTCGTCTTAGACCAAACATTATTCTATCCAACTGGCGGCGGTCAGGCTTCAGACAATGGATTCATCAGATGGGATAACAATGAAACAAGAGTTACAGAAGCTATCTTACTCAGTGGAGGAGTAATCCTACACAAGATTGAGGGACCAGCCCCAGCACCTGGATCTATAATTGAAGGTGAGATAGACAAGGATAGAAGACTCAGATTGATGAGACATCATACAGCTACACACATTATACTTGGAGCTGCGAGGAGAGTGCTCGGGAAACATGCATGGCAGGCGGGAGCTGAGAAAGAACCTGATAAAGCTAGGCTTGACATATACCATCATAAGAGATTAAGTATTGAAGATATAAGGAAGATTGAAATTGAAGCGAACAGGGTTGTTATGAGTAAGCTTCCAGTCATCATAACTTGGATGGATAGGAATGAAGCTGAGAGAATGCATGGTTTCACATTGTATCAAGGAGGGGAAGTTCCATCCGCTGTAATCAGAGTAGTAGAGATACCTGGATGGGATGCAGAAGCATGTGGAGGAATACATTGTGAAAACACTGAAGACGTAGGCTTGATAAAAATAATAAAGACTGAAAGGATTCAAGATGGAGTAGAGAGACTAATATTCACTGCAGGAGCATCTACTCTACCATATATACAGGAAAATGAAAAACTGATTATGGAAATATCTAGAATACTTGAAGCACCCGCAACCAATATTCTACAGAAGATAGAGGAAACACTTAATGAACTAAGAGACTTAAGGAGGAGATACCGTTCATTCAGTAAGATTGTTGCAAAATACAGAGCTGAAGAATTATCTAGCAAGTCCTTAAAATTTGGTAAGCTAAACATTTATGTGACTAGGGAGAGAGAAGATGATAGAGAATATGTTTTCATGATCTTGGATGAATTAATGAAGAGTGATGGGCCGAAATGTTTTGTAGTAGTCTATGGGGTTGAGGAACCAAGTATTATGGTAGTCTGTAATGATGAAGCTCAGAGACTTGGAATGAATGCAGGGGAATTAGCAGGAAAGATTGCTTCAATGATAGGTGGTAAGGCGGGAGGACAGAGCAGGCTTGGGCAAGGAACTCTACAAAACGATATAGATCAAGGAAGACTCGAGAAGATAGTCATTGAAATTGTGAGAGATATCTTTAAAAATCAATGATATTCCAATGACTACTTCTTTGATTCTATTACTTCTTTAAGCTTCCTAGCCATTATTTCAGCTTTCATAATTACTTCGTTTATTACTTCTTTGAATGGTAGAGCCAATTCGACTGCTAATGTCTTTGCTTCTCTAGCAGCTTTCATCAATACTAGCTGGATAGTTTCTCTCGTAATGTAACCTATCTCAACAGCCAGCTTAACTGCTGAGCTACCTGCTTCAAGAAGATCATTCTTCACTTTCTCAATGTCTAATGTAAGTTCCTCTTTACCGATTATTATCCCATCCTCGTACGCTTTATCAATCGTTATCCCTTTCATTACGGCTTTTATATCCAATCTTGCAAGAAGAGCTGCAAGCTGTGGAGATATTTCTTCCCCCTTCTTAGCCACTAATGTATCTTTAGCAATCCATATCTGGCCACCTTCAATCCTAGTAGGTATCTTAAGCTTACCGAAATCACTCAATATAGGTCCCGGCGGCAGACCAGTATTCATCTCTGGGATAACAACGTCTACATCTGCTTTCTCTCCAGCTTTCGCATGCATTAATACTTTGTTCTTATCAAGCAGTATCTTCAACTTGAATGCACTTATGTTTGAAAAAATGAATCCGACGGGTGTACGGGAGTCTTCAACAAGCTTGGTTAAATCAGTCTTCCCAGTCTTCTCTACAGCTTTAGCGAATAGAGTCTTCTTAGCCACACGTATCACAGCTATGTCTCGAAGCTTCTTCCTAATCTCATGTATTAAGTTGGCTCTCAGACCGGTTAGATCAAATACTGCGACTACTCTATACCTCTGGATAAGGTCAGATAATTCATTTACATCTTCAACCTTCCACTTCTGGACTCTAGCAGACACTGCTTGTCCCTGCAAGACCTCGACACACCTCTTGAATCCTAATATCTCGACTACTGCTAACTCAACCTACTTAAAAAACTTAAAACAGTGCGTCCTAAGCTAGATATCAACAATTTTGGAAATGTCTGGATGAGCCCTAAAAAATAGAATGGATGTATTTGGATATTTTTAAAACAGTATTTTGAGAAGGTCACTTAGTCTTACTGTTTTGAGAACGTTGATTAAGAAAGTGATGAAACCTAACGCCATCATTAACGCTCCTATTATGGCGTAGAACATGTATGGTTCATAGGGTCCCAGCCCCATCGGGTACAAAGTTCTCCTCAGCATTCCAAGTGCTCCTGCAAAGCCCATGCTCAAACCCATTATTAAGCCTCCAACAGTCCATAAAATTAAATGTATACTTGCTAATCTCTCATTCAATGCTTTTCCAGTTAATAGTGGGAACAAGGCATAGATAGCTGCGAAAAGGGTTAAAGATAAACCGACTAGAAGCTGTATGTGTCCATGAATTCCTATAACCCATTGAGTATTGTGGAAGAATCTATTCGATGCATAGTTTGCTTGGGTTATGCCTGCTAAGCCTCCTACAGCATAACCTGTAATAGATGCTAGGACAAACCTTAGTGGAGCAGTATACTTCACGGATCTAGCGAACCAGATAGTAGCGAGGACTGCGAACATCGTTAACCCCATTGTTATCAATTCTCCCCAAGTAAATATCTGACCTTGGATCTGTAACGCAAGCGGTTGAGGAGTATCTGCAAGCATGTGATGATTCCACACGAATAACGACACTACTAGGTCTGCAAGTATAACTGTTCTAACAACGCTTAGCAGTAAGTTTTTCGAAACATATCCGCCTGAAACAACATGGTCTGAGAAG
>JAGDWP010000127.1 GCA_023269855.1 Nitrososphaerales archaeon
ACAACTATAAAATTAACAAGTCAAACCTCAAACCTGATGGGAACTAGGGTTATTAGAATTTTTAGCGGTAATTTTTATTTGCGCTGAGGGTTTTTCTCTGAGATTATGTAAAAATAAAAAAGAAAAAGTATGTTTAAGTTAAACAATGTCAGGTCTTTCTTCCTCTTCTAAATGCTAGAACTATTGAAACTATAGCTACGACTACTAAGATAGCTATTAGACCATAGACCCATTCTGGAATTATGGCGACTTCGATTCTGGTAACTGTGGGCGAGGGAGAAACGGTAACTACAGTTGTAACGACTGGTCTCTCAACGGTCGTAACAAATGTTGTACCTGGCTGAACTATCGTGGACAACTCTGTCTTTATCATTGTTGTTACTTCGGGTTTAGGCGGCGCTTTCACCCAATAGATCTTCTCTAGATTGAGGTATCCAGTGCCCATTCCATGCTCCCAAGCTCCTGGCTCAAATTCATCTGAAAAGTCTAAGTTAACTGCAGCGACGAAAGTTCTTGAACAAGTCCACACAGCAGGCTGATCTTCAACAAGTATCTTAAGTGCTTCTCTTACAAGTGTTTCTTCCTTAGCTCTATCAATT
This sequence comes from Nitrososphaerales archaeon, assembly GCA_023269855.1. GTDB lineage: Archaea > Thermoproteota > Nitrososphaeria_A > Caldarchaeales > Wolframiiraptoraceae > Geocrenenecus. Next base: position 600 of record JAGDWP010000127.1, read on the forward strand.
TCATATTCGGCTGGAAAGATCTTCTCGTTAAATGCTGGATTGTTGTATCCCATAGCATTTGACCAGGAAGCTCTTACGATACCTCTCTCAGTATAATATCGTATGAAATATATTGGTCCTGGACCATGTACGAATGGGAATATACTCATATCGAAATCCCAGTTCTTGAATACTCTCTCATGCCATGCAGCTGTATCTAAAGCAACGATCTCAACCGATATTCCTACTTCAGCTAAGAAGTCTCTTATAAGTTCTGCTTCTTTAAGATACCAGGGATATGATACCGAGTCTATCATTAATCGAATCTTAAATCTAGTTCCATCTGGTCCACGTGGGTAGCCTGCCTCATCTAGAAGACGTTCAGCTAAAGCAGGATCATATGGTGGCTGATTCACGCCTGGATTGTATCTTGCGACTGCTGGTGCACTAGAGACAACAGTATCTAAGGCTTCAACTCTATTAAAGTAAACAACTTCAGCGATCTTCTTTCTATCGATTGCTGCTGCTATAGCTTTTCTTACCCTGACGTCTTTAAATGGAGCTGGTCCTTCAGGATGAAGATTGAATCCTACAACATCGAGTGATCCTCCCGGGCTTGGGAAGAACCATACTCTTTTACCCGGTAACTGGCCTAGACCTATTTTCTCCTGTAACGCTATAGCGTCAGACATAGTTAAACCATACGTCCAGACAAAATCTATCTCTCCTTTCTCAAAAGCAAGCATCATAGCTGTCGAAGTCTTTATTATCTTGAATATTATCCTGTCAAGATATGGTAAACCTTTCTTCCAGTAGTTCTCATTTCTTTCAAGGATTATATATTCTCCTTTCTTCCATTCCTTGAATTTGAAAGGTCCTGTACCAATGGGTTTAGTATTGTATGGATTGTTCGGAATGTCCGTGCCCTCATATATATGCTTTGGACTTATGTTTATTCCAGAGCCTCCAAAGTATCCTGGATAGAATGCTGGAGCCCATTTTGTCTTAAATCTGAATATTACGGTATAATCGTCAGGCGTCTCAATAGATTTTACATAGTTTTTCATCATGCCGTCTACGAAGCTATTAAACAATGGTGCTACTTGTTCGTAGGTAAATTTGACATCGGCTGACGTGAATGGTTTACCATCATGCCATGTAGCATTCCTAACTAAGTGGAATGTAATAGTCATTCCTCCGTCAGGTTCTTCCGTTACTTCCCATGATTGAGCTAATTCAGGACGCCATTCAAGTGTTTCAGGGTCGAAACTTACTAGGGAGTTACCTATTTGTCTAACAACTTGGTAGAAAACCCAAGTTGGTGGCCCGCTCAAGACTAAATGTGGCGGCTCTGATGATAATCCTACAACCAACGTCCCTCCATATCTTGGCTGGGCCTCTTTTTCACCATATATCAGAGGCATTACAAGAATTGTTGACAAAAATAATATGGCTATCGTTATTGCGGCGATGTGATGAACAACCGCTACTCCTTCTTTTTTCTTAAACTGAGAGATCATGTATTATAATCTCTTTCAGTTTTATTTAAGGCTTTAGTAAGGTATAAATTTAGAAGTCTAAAGAGAGATATACAGAAAGTATGTTTAGTTCTTCAAAGATATTAGAGGTATCGAATCTGTACGTACAATACTTAACTTTACAGGGAATAGTGAAAGCAGTAGACGGTGTCTCTTTCAGCGTAGGGTGGGGTGAGTCTTTTGCTATCGTTGGTGAATCAGGCAGCGGGAAAAGTACTCTTGCCTTCTCGGTCATAAGGCTCCTCCCTGAGAATAGCCGTATCGTTAATGGTAAAATATTGTTGTATCCCGAGAATATTGATCTAGTTAAACTTCCTGAAGAAGAGATGAGGAAAATAAGAGGACGTAGAATAGGCATGATTTTCCAAGATCCAATGACGTTTTTAAATCCCGTAATGAGGATAGGCGACCAAATTGCTGAAGCAATAATATATCATCAAAAATGCAGTCCTACTGAAGCAAAGAGGAAAGCAGTTAAATTATTAGAAAAGTTAAGGATACCTGATGCATCAGATGTTGTAAATCGTTATCCTCACCAATTAAGTGGAGGTATGAAGCAGAGAGTTGTAATTGCTATGGCCATCTCCTGTAACCCCCAGCTCTTAATAGCTGATGAGCCTACAACAGCTCTTGATGTTACTGTTCAAGCAGAAGTCCTAGAATTATTGAAGAATCTTATTAATGAATATAATATGTCTCTTATACTAGTCACTCATGACTTAGGAATAGTAGCTGAAATATGTGATAGAGTAGCAATAATGTATGCTGGAAAGATTATGGAGATTGGAGATGTGTATAGATTGTATAAGAACCCTAAGCACCCTTATACTATTGGTTTACTTAATGCTGTACCCACGATTTATAAATCGAAGAATGAGATTGCTGGAATTAAGGGTAGCCCACCGAATCTTATAAATCCTCCAATAGGTTGTAGATTCCATCCTAGATGCCCTTACGTCTTTGATAAATGTAAAATATATGAACCGCCCCTTATAGAGATAAGCAAGAGCAATTATGTAGCATGCTGGTTAGTTGGGTGAACATCTCTGAACAATCAGGTATTGCTTAGGGTTATAGATGTTAAAAAATATTTTCCAGTAGGTACTAGAATTTTCGGTAAGAGTCGACATTATTTAAAAGCTGTCGACAGCATCAGTTTTAATGCTTTTCAAGGAGACTCTATAGGTATAGTTGGTGAAAGCGGTTCAGGAAAAACGACTCTAGCAAGAGTTATACTTAGACTTATAGAACCAACTTCAGGAGAAGTCTACTTTAATAACATAAATATACTGAAGCTAGGTAGGAGAGAGATATGGAAGCTTAGACCTAAAATGCAGATGGTCTTCCAAGATCCAATGGCCTCCTTGAATCCACGGAAGAAGATTAAACAAATACTTTCTCAAGTCTTTGAGATACATACAAATCTTACTCGCCAGGAAATTCTTGAAAGAGTTATAGAGCTTTTAGAAAAAGTTGGCCTAACTCCTCCAGAATTATTCTTGGATAGGTACCCTCATGAATTAAGTGGTGGACAGAGACAGCGTATATGTATAGCTAGAGCTATAGCTCTTAATCCTGAGCTCCTGATAGCAGACGAACCGGTCTCAGCACTTGATGTATCAGTGAGAGGCCAGATAGTCAATTTACTATTAGATATATACGAGCAATATAGAATAACATATATCGTAATCTCTCATGATATAGCTCTTATAAAGAATATTTGTAAGAATGCTCTAGTAATGTATTTGGGTAAGATGGTAGAACGCGGAGAAATAGAAAAAATAATTAATGAGCCTCTCCACCCTTATACTCAGTTGCTAATATCTACGATACCTATCCCAGACCCTGAAATAGCTAGAAAACGTAAACGGGTCTCTGTAATAGGTGATATACCTTCTCTGCTTAACCCTCCTAGAGGATGTTATTTTCATCCTCGGTGCCCCTATTCAATGGATAAGTGTAGACTTGAGTATCCGCCGCTGGTTGAAGTTGATGATAGACTAGTATCATGCTACCTATACTCTTAAGTATTTCAGAAAATTTTTAAACATGCTCTGCAGGTAATATATCAGAATGTCACCGTTAGTAGCCTTTGTTATTAGAAGACTTCTACAATACATACCTATGATCCTCGTAGTAATAGTTGTTATTTTCATTTTAGTACGTATGGCACCAGGTGACCCTACATATATCTTAGTTGGCGAGGTAGGTGATGAATCATTTGTTCAAGCAGCGAGGGAGAGACTGGGACTCAATAAACCATTGCATGAACAATTTCTAATCTACATTCTTAATGTTTTTAGAGGTGACTTAGGGTATTCTTATCTAAGATCTGAATCTGTAAGTAAGCTGATAATTGACCGTATACCAGCAACTTTAATATTAGTTCTGACTGCAATGTTTATTTCAGCGGCTGTAGGAATTATTATCGGAACGATTTCAGCAGCTAGGAGAGGCATCCTTGATATATCATTATCGCTTCTCACATTGTTTGGTATTTCAATACCGTATTTCTGGCTTGGACAGATGATATTAATAGTTTTCTCAGTATATTTGGGATTGTTTCCGTTGGGAGGTATGATTTCTGTTGGGATGGATTATCAGGGAATAAACTATGCTCTCGACATTATTTATCATTTAACTCTTCCCGCTCTTACCTTAGCAATATTTAACATAGCGTTTACTACTAAGATAACTAGAGGAAGTGTATTAGAAGCTTTGACGCAAGATTACATTATCACTGCTAGATCGAAGGGTATACCGGAGAGGCGGGTCATCTTTAGACATGCGTTAAGAAATGCTTTAATCCCTGTTGTTACCTATACTGGATTTAATACTGGCGTTCTACTAGTAGGAGCGATTTTGACCGAAACGGTTTTTGCCTGGCCTGGAATGGGGTCTCTACTCTATGACTCAATAAGACTTAGAGATTACCCTGTCGTCTTAGGGATATTCATTTATGGCTCGATAATGGTCATAATTGCAAACCTTATCGTTGATATTCTCTATGGAATACTAGATCCGAGGATACGTATGAGGTGAATATCATGGCTAACAGAGTATATCCTTTAATCTGCTATATCTCTAGACTGACAAAGAGACTTAATCCAAGATTAATGACGGGTATTATACTAATCTCATTCTTGATCCTGATAGCTCTATTAGCTCCGTTAATAACATGGTATCCTCCGCTGAAATCCCTTGTAGGCAAACCATTTACACCACCGAACCTGCAACATCCATTCGGTACAGATGATCTAGGAAGAGATATATATACCAACGTAATTTACGGTATAAGAACGTCCCTTACTATTGGGGTTAGTTCTGTAATAATAGCACTACTTATTGGAGTAATTGCTGGCGTCTTAGCTGGCTATTATTCCGGGATAGTTGAAGACGTGTTAATGAGGTTAACAGATATGACGCTTATTCTACCACAATTTTTGCTAGCTCTAGTCATAGTAGCAATATTTGGACAAAGTTTTCAAAACATAATCTTAGCGATCGGGATTGTCAGCTGGCCAGGTATAGCACGTATGTTAAGAGCGGAATTCTTATCAATAAAAGAACGTCCATTCATTGAGGCAGCTAGAGCTGTAGGATTATCAGATATGAGGATAATCTTTGGTGAAATTCTACCTAATGCTATTCCAGCGGTTATTCCATATGTAGTCCTACAGGTGAATACAGCAATACTAGTAGAAGCTGGGCTAGGATTCTTAGGAGTAGGTGATCCAAATGTTCCCAGCCTAGGACTTATGTTAAACACTGCTCAGCAGTATTTAACAAGGTCATGGTGGATGGCTTTATTCCCAGGCTTAGTACTTTCATTTCTAGTAGTAGCACTTAATCTACTAGGTGACGGCTTAATAGATTATATGAATCCACGTTTAAGAAAGAGATAGATGAGATTGTAAATTTTCTCCAATGTCTTGTTTAAGACCATAATACATTAATTCTAAAACATCTCACTAATTACTTTTCCCAATACTCCTCTCGTTGTAATTATTATAGCATCTAGAGCATGAGTTTTTAATGCATTTTTATGTGACATCCTGTAGCCCATGCAGTCCATAACAACTAGTCTGAAACCTTTTTCATGAATTACCCTTCCAAGTTCTATGAAGTCATCGATATCTGAGGTGTATGGTGAGATAGGAAATATTTCTAGGTCTTCTAAATAAGTAGACCATTTATTGTATGCGTAGCTAACTTGATCTTTATTTGGTATTAATATAGCGGATTTCCCCTTAAATGAAATACTTGCTACAACGTTTTTCAGTATCTTATCGGGGTATATTACAGGTACTTTACAAATGAATTCAGGGAACTCTCCTGAACATAATAAACCTATAATGTCTACACCAGCAAGTTCTAGATAACTAATCTTTGATTGCATTAATGGTATGAGTTTTTCTTTAGAGATCCTGACTTCGGCACCATCTCTCAATCTAGAAATGTATAAAGTTTCACCAGGCCCAGGAGATATAGAAAGTTCAGCTTCTTCTCGATTCTTAAAATCATCTAACGCACCTACTTCTATAATTTCAATGTTCTGAGGTAGAATCTTTAAGAAGTCTTCTACTAAATCTTTTCTTGGAGATTGACCTATTGTTACCAAACCTAGCTTCCTCGGCAATTTAGGTATTCACCTTCTTGAAGATTATTCTCACATATAATATCTAGATTATAATATTTATAAGGATAACTGTAAATATCTCAAGCGTTAGGTATGTGTGTAAAAGGTGAGAGTGTATGAGCATGTTTATGGAGCTTTATGAAGCAGCTTTCAAAACTGTTAGAGATCTTGCTTGTGTAAAGACAGGTGAGAATGTCCTGATCTTAGCTGATACAGCCATAGATTGGGAAATGATAAAGCTTCTAGCATCTGCTGCACGCCTTTTAGGAACTGATCCAACCATAATGATCTATCAGACAAGGGAGGATGTAAATATAGAGCCTCCGAGGAACGTTGCAGAAGCCATGAAGTCAAGCGATGTAATAATTAGTCTACCCTTAATGTATATCCTTCATACAAATGCTTATAATGAAGCTCTTAAATCGGGTTCAAGGATTCTTGAACTGACCGGTATGAATCCAGATATGATGATTAGATTGATAGGTAGGACAGATTATTTAACAATGTGTAAACTTGGTGAAGTTCTTACTAAACTAACTAAGCAAGCTAGAGAAGTAGTTATTAAAAGTGATAATGGAACAGACTTAAGGTTTGAGAATGATCCAAGCAGACCCGTCTTTCATAATGATGGAATTGTAAATCAAAAACATATCTATAAGCCTTTAGGAGGCCAGATATCTTGGGCTCCCATAGAAGATAGCATTGAAGGCATCATTGTTGCAGATACGTTTATTTGGCCACCAGCAGAAATAGGCATTCTCAAAGCACCAGTTAAGATTACTATTAAGGAAGGGAGAATCACTAAGATTGATGGAGGCGTAGAAGCAAAAATATTTGAGAATTGGCTAAAAAGTTTAAATGATGAAAAAATGTATTTCATAGCCCATGCTTCGTGGGGTTTCCATCCTAATGCCAAATTGACAGGTGTACCTCTTGAAGATGAAAGACTCTATGCAGGCATAGAATTTGGCTTTGGTTCTCAAAGCCTCAAGTTTCAAGGAAGAATAGGTAGAGCGAAATCACATACTGACCTAGGATTATATAATCCAGAAGTATCTTATGATGGAGTTCTGATCTCCAAGAAGGGTAGATTCGTACATGGTGAACTCATAGAATTTGATAAAAAATTAAAGGGATAATGTATTAGAAGAAGCTTAAACACAGCATATCTCTTCATTTTCAATAAGATGGTCTATGGTGGAGAGTCGCTTATTAATAGTAGTTCCCTCTAGGATCTAGGTACTTATAAACTTTTGGATATATTAAGCTGGAAAAATACATAAACCCCCAACGAGTAGTTCTAGATGTAGTTGATGATAATGGATTTGGTGAAATTTTATGGGCTATTGTTGCTTGGAGGCATCTCAGCCTCAATTGGTTGAGCTGATATTATCTAGGGTTTTTCTTTGTGAGGTGAAATTCTGAAAGCAGTTATTGTTGGAGTAGGCGCTGTAGGTTCAGTTATAGGTAAGCATCTTGCGAAGAGTGAAGAAGTTGAAGAAGTAATACTTGCAGATAAATACTATGATAGAGCTAAGAAGATAGCTCAGGAGACAGGCAGGAGGAAAGCTATACCTAAGAGGGTTAATGCCTCAAACATTGAGCAAGTCGTTAAGCTTGCTAAGAATGCAGACGTACTAATTAATGCTACTCTCCCTAGATTTAACATACAGTTAATGAAAGCCTCCCTTAAAGCTGGAACACATTACATAGACTTAGCAAGCGATGATCCAGACCAGCAATTAAAATTCCATGAAGCATTCAAAGAGCATGGGTTAACAGGCATAATATGTATGGGTGAGGATCCAGGTCTCTCCAACATCTTTGCTAGATATGCAGCAGACCAATTAACGAAAGTTGAATCAATAAAGATTAGAGACTGTGAAAGCAGCATAGTTAAAGGCATGAGAAGTCATCTAACACCATTATTCTCGAAAGAAGTATATTTTGCAGAATTATTCGAGGCTGCATATGTTTACCAGAATGGTAGATTCAAGAAGCTTCCACCTCTCAGCGGATACGAGGAATATGAGTTCCCCCACCCCATCAATAGGCTACCTGTATACGCTGTCTCCCATGAAGAAGTCTTCACGATCCCCAAATACATTAAAGGTGTGAAATACGTAGACTTTAAGCTCTCCATACCTAAAGACGTTGTCCAAATACTTAAGGTGCTGAAGGTAATCGGTCTCCTAAGTAGGAAGAAGGTTAGAGTAGATGGTCAGGAAGTTACACCTGCGAAAGTCCTCTACGCTGTCTTACCTAACCCTGAAGAACTTATTGGAAGAGTTTCAGGATATGCTGGAATAGCTGTAGAAGTTGCGGGGAAGAAGGGAAGAAAAAATGTAAGATATACTGTTTATACATTGATGAGTCATGAAGAAGCGTATGAAGAATTTGATACAACAGCTACATCTTATCTCACTGGAACACCGCCAGCAGTACTTGCGATAATGCTTGGAGAAGAAGAGATTAAAGCAAGGGGAGTCTATCCACCTGAATACTTATCTCCAACACCAATACTCCAAAACCTAGGAGAATACGATATAAGAATACACTCAATAATAACAGAAGAAGCACCAATACATCTCTAACATTATATATTGGTATAAAAACCTTAGAATGAGGGGCCGTGGTCTAGCATGGCTATGATACGCGGCTTGGGCCCGCGTGGTCCTGGGTTCAAATCCCAGCGGCCCCAAACCTATACGAGAAGACATACTTACTGAGATAGTAATTCATGGTAGTTGATTGTTTATCTTATTCTCGTAGTGAAGATTTCTTCGAAGATTCATAGAGGGCATCAAGATAGGCTTGCAAAGATCTGAGACTTTGTAGGTTTAACAATCTTGAACCCCTTATCTATTAATAGCTTAATTAAAGCTGTAGAGTATACTTCGTAAGTTTTATGGGAAAAGAATGGTGGGGGATGTTAGAGGGCTTTCATCAACCTCTCCATCTTCCTCTTAATAGTGAATCCTACGAGTTCAGCGAACCTCCGCCTAGAACTTACTCGAATATAGAGATAGTATTCGTCTTTCTTTGTATAATATGTTTTTTCCATCTTTTTATCATAGAATGGAGTCCCCCTCTTTGTTCCTAGATGTGGTCCTGTCACTTCTATATTCAACCTCAATAATAGTTCCTTAACATAATTGAGAATTCTTAGATCTGTATTGAAAACATATATTCTTCCTTTCTTGTCTACACTTCCCTCGCTGTCGAAGAATGCTCTAAGAAACGCTGTCATGGTCTCTACACTATATTCAATATAATATCTTAGCTTCTCAATGTCTAACGGTTTCCTCAATAATTCACATAACGTTCTCGAGTATCCTTCAACAACGTAGAATCCATTCTTCCATATTCTAATACATGGTTTAGACCCTGTAACGACTTCGAAGCATCTAGCAAACTCCATGGCATGTTCAACATCTTTTGATTTTAAACCAATTACATAGTCATATGTCTTCTCCCTTATTGTTGTATATCCGTCTCCAGTCACGTCGCCGATGATGAATGATAGCTCCTTCGATGGTTTAATATCATCAAACATTATCAATACATTTC
>JAGDWP010000120.1 GCA_023269855.1 Nitrososphaerales archaeon
TAAGCTAATTCCAGGATTCATAGATGTTGCTAAAGGTCTAGGACTGGATATGGATGATATCAGTGGATTAACAGGGCTAGCTGGACTACTAGTCTACAACAAATTCATTACATCATATAAGAAATCTATTAAATTCCTCGGACTCTATAAGGCGACAAGTAGAGATGCTAGAAAAATAAAAAAGTATAACAGTAGAGCTCAAAGATATCTATTAATGCTTATAAACGCTATTCTATGGAAAAATGGTGAATGTCGCCGACCGAAATATAAAGACATCAGAAAGATTCTAAAGATTGTGATAGAATTAGAGAAGAAGCTGATGGGCTCGCTGGGGAGGGGCTGAGGTAGAGGCCCTAACAATACCCGTACGCCCTTACATGTAGTCCTCGGCGAGCCCATAAAGGCTTGAATCGAAGACTAACTATGAATGTGTTCGGGAACGGCTAGGGCTACCAAAACAGCCCCTCCTCCCTGAATTTTTCTTAAAGTTACACTTTGTATATTCATAGTCTTTAGAACAGCCTGTATCAACAATTGAACACCTAACAATATTCGTAACATTTTAATCTCCGTAGTGTTAAATCGACTTTATGGCTTGATTTCTAATATCAGTGAATCTAAGCTTTGTGAAGAATTGATTGTACAGCGTGCCATAAATTATTTAGAACTGTTTGACAGATTTGTATCTTACTTTATTTTCACAGAGATTTTTTAGGGATATATAGGTTGCCCAGGCTAGGTCCATCTTTATTTATCTCTCCTCAGAATTGTTATTCTGGGGAAGATGAGGTTTCTAAATGATCTCTGGCTTCTAGATATTGCTGTGGAGTTTGAGAATAGTAGACCAGTGGTCTGGTTATGGTGTAAGGATAAGAGTAGTGAGACATATATTGTTAAGCTTTCATATTCTCCAAGCTTCTATATTGTATCAGATAGGATTACAAGTGTTTTAGAGAGTTTGAAGAGTCAGCAGCTTAAACTAGAGATAGTTGATAGAAAAATTAGGGGGAGAGAGGTTAAAGCTCTCAAAGTCTATGTTGATGTAGAAGATGTTGAGTCTATTGCTAAAAAGATTACAAAGGGGTTAAGAGATATACAAGTATTCGAGGAAGACATAAGACCTTCTGTGAAATTCTTAATTGAGAATGGATTAAGACCTTCTGGAGGATTAAGAGTTGAAGGCAGATTAGTTGAAGACGGTTTTTACAAGGTTGTAGAAGCTGAGAAAGTAGAATATATCCCTGATACTGTTCCACCTCCACTCCGTGTTTTGTCATTCGACGTTATCTACTATTCTAAAAGTGGTTCTCCACGCCCTGAAAGAGATCCAGCTATCATTATCTCGATCTCTACATCGAAAGGCTTAACGACTCAGTTGATAGGAGATGAGAAACAGATACTTCAGGAATTCTTGAATATTATTCAAAGAGAAGACCCCGACGTCATCGTTAGCTTTTCATCGAATAGAATTCACTGGAATTATTTAATTGAGAGAGCACGTATGCATGGGTTAAAGCTTGCTGTTGGAAGACTCAGCTCCGAACCACATACAAGCATACATGGCCATGTATCTATCAGAGGTAGAATAAACATCGATCTAGAAGACATGGCTAGAGACATACCTGAGTTAACAGTCGAAACTCTAGACGAATTCGTAAACTATCTAGGATTAGAGCTTAGTCTAGATACTGTTGAAGACTGGGAGATAGCTGAGACATGGGAGAGAAATCCTGAAAGAATTAAGAAGTATTCCTTACAGAGGGCTGAGACATTATTGAGATGCTATGATGCTTTAGCTGACTACATTTTCAGTCTAAGTGAGTTGACTGGGATGCCTGCAGACTACGTATTGACAGCCTCCACAGGATTCAGAGTTGAAAACTATTTAATGTATTTAGCAGTCGAGAAGAATGAGTTAATCCCTAAGAAGCCTGAAGTCTCCCACGTATCATATATAGGAGGTTTGGTTAAGAGTCCTAAACCGGGATTACATAGAGACGTTGTTGTAGTAGACTTTAGATCAATGTATCCAAGTTTAATGATAAAATATAATGTATCCTTCGATACTCTGAGCGAAGAGGGAGAGTATGTTTCCCCAAACAATTATAGGTTTCGTAAAGAGCCTGAGGGCTTCCTCCCTCATGCATTGAAGACACTCATATCTGAAAGAAGAAGGATACAGGAATATTTGAAGAAGCTTAATCCAGAGTCTGTTGAAGCTAGAGTATTGAATGCTCGTCAAAAAGCTGTTAAAGTAATCTCTAATGCAGTTTACGGTTATACGGGATGGGTTGGTGCAAGATGGTATACCAGGGAAGTTGCAGAAGCTACTACGAGTTGGGGTAGGCAGGTCATCTCAGAATCCATGAAGAAAGCTGAAGAGCTAGGTATGAAAGTAATATACTCAGATACTGATTCTCTCTTCCTACAAGATTATGGGGGGAAACTTGAAGTATTCCTCAAATGGATAGAAGAGGACTTAGGACTGGAAGCTAAAGTCGACAAAGTCTACAGAATGATAATATTTACAGAGGCGAAGAAGAAGTATGCTGGGATAACTGTAGATTCAAAAATAGATATTGTTGGATTGGAAGCTGTTAGAGGAGATTGGAGTATGATAGCTAGAGAAGCACAGACGGAAACAATCAAAACATTGTTGGAGACTGGGGATAGACGTGAGGCATTGAAGACTGCTAGGAGATATGTTAAGAAACTTATGGATGGAGATGTTGAATTGAGGAAGCTAATATTATGGAAGCAGATAACTAGACCGCTGGACGAGTATGAAGCTACCCAACCCCACATAGTTGTTGCACGTCAATTAATACAGGAGGGGTGGAGGATACAGCCTGGAGATAAAGTAGGATACATTGTTATTCGAGGTGGAGGACCATTATATAGAAGAGTTAAACCATACTTCAAAGTCAGCAAAGAAGAAATCGACTGGGAATACTACATAGATAAACAAGTCATGCAAGCATGTATTCGCATCCTTGAACCTCTAGGAGTTAAACCTGAAGAATTAAAAAAGACTGGGGAAGTCTCACTAACCGACTTTCTCTAGACACCCTCTTAAGAATTCTCTGAGATCTTCATAGGGTTTTCCCTTTAGTAGTGAGAATCCATGCATTTCTCCTTCATAGAGTTTAATGACGTAGTTTGTTTTCCCTATCTTCTCAAATGCTTCTCCCAGCATCAAGCTATGTTTGGGTGGAATCGTTTCATCCTTCAATCCATGCATTATTAGAACATCTCCTTTAATCTTACCAACATTGTATGCTGGCGAGAGAGACTGCATAACCAAGGTTTTATTTAATCCGTTCTCTTCAATATACTTCATTAATGTAGTATGATACCATCCCCATTCAGACCATAACGCAGGATCTCGTCTAGCATAATTAAAGATCTCTTCTAGATATGTTGGACCATATGCATCTACAACGCATTTAACATTAGTTTTCGCAGAAGCCATTAAAGCTAGATATCCGCCTCTACTCGTCCCGAGAAGACATATTCTCCCTCCATCTATAGAATACTTTGCCTTAACATATTCAACAGATTTAACCACGTAATCTATTTCATCAATTAACGTCATATTCTCAGGATAATCTATAGAGAAGACTGTAAAACCTAGATCACCCAGCTTATCATAGAAGCTTTTACAATACTCTGCAGATACTCGACTTGATGCTTTCCCTCCATGGATTACTATTAACGCAGAAGAAAAAATCGAACTTTCACCACCACATATAATTATTCGACCATTACCGAGTTTTTCTTCAGAAAATCTTAAATGTGTACCTACTCCTGGAGGAAGCATTAAGAACAATGTGAGTACAGCTGCGAAGATTACAGAAGATAATAAGACGATGATGAGCAGCTTAGGTAAACTCATACTAGAAAAAGGTGGATAAACCCAGTATTTAAGCAAAAACCAATAGTTGCATCTCAAAAGAAATCTCTTAGAGAATGTTAGAATTGGTTATTAATCTCTTGATATATTTATGTGTTGGTAATGATGGGGGAGTATTCCAAGTTAATCAGAGAAGCTGCTGAAGAGTTACGAGGATATAGTGGAAGGGTTGGTTTAGTCTTCCATAATGATGCTGATGGATTATGTGCTGCAGGTATTTCTGCTCATACATTAAGCAAAGCCAATATCGACTACAAGTTAATGTGTATTGAGAAGATTCATCCAGCCATACTTAAGCTCATTTATTCTACTGACTGTAGATTATATATTTTTCTAGATATTGGGTCGGGTAGAGCAGACCTTATAGCAAGATTGTGTGAAGAAACAAGGTCAAGAGCATTCATACTTGACCATCATGACCCCATGAGAGTAGATAGCCGAAATGTTGTTAACTTGAATCCTGAGCTGTACGGTTTTAGTGGTGAGAAAGATGTTAGCGGCTCAACTGCAACATACTTGTTAATGCGTGAAGTTGCAGACATAAAAGATTCTGCATGGATGGCTGTTGTAGGCTCAGCTGAAATACCTGGACCATTAACGGGTTTGAACAGGATACCTTTAGAAGACTCAGTAAGTAGAGGAGATGTAGAGATTAGAAAAGGACGAGAAGAAGCATATAATATAAGGATCTTCAATAAACCTTGGAACAAACTTTCATCTATCCTAACAGCTATTGGTAGTATAGGCTATTACCGTAATGGACCATACAAAGTTGTTGAATACCTTCTTTCACGGAACATAGACTTTGAAGAAGCTGAGAAACTTGAAGAAGAAAGAAAGATGAAGTTTAATCGATTGTTTAGTATTCTAGCTAAGTCTAAGCTTAAAGTGGAGGGAGTAACTCAATGGTTCCACATTCATGACTTCTTAAAAGGTTTTGGAACGAAGACTATTGGAACATTCTGCTCAATGCTGAGCTATCGGAACATCGTAGCTCAAGACAAATACCTTGTAGGTTTCATGAATTTCGAGCCCACACTACCCAACCTTGGGAGAATCGAAGGAGATTGGGTTAAGGTTTCTATAAGGACGCCTAAAGCTTTAAGCGAGGAAATTAAGTCTGGGAAGATGCTGCCTGCTTCCGAGTTAACTATGAAGTCTGCAGAAGCTGTCGGCGGGTCAGGTGACGGACACAGCTTCGCAGCATCAGCTCTTATACCATTCGGTAAAGAAAAAGAATTCATAAAAATATTTAATAACCTAGCGATTATGAAGCAGTCTTCTTTGACTTTCTGACTGTACCAGCTTATTCATCGTCTTCCTTCATGTTAATATTGGCAGACATGCTTTAGTTCTATATCTTCTATGGATTTTGAGTAAACATTGCAGATTGACGTTACGTCTGAGACAACGATTTCTAAATCTTGAAGAGACTCAGCTAATTCTCCTAAGACTAAGTCTAAATCCTTATCGTAGACTAGAGCATGGACAGCTTCTCCCAGCATGTTCTGAGCATACCCTATTACTGGAAGTTTCTCAAATATCTTAAAAATCTCTTCAACTCTTCCAGATACGAAACCTGACTCATATGAAAATTCCCTCGCATACTTAAAGAAATTCTTGAGAGTTGGATTCTTCAATATCATTGAGAGATATTTGTCTCCAAGCTTTTCAACCTCCTCTAATTTTGATAGTTCTGATAGTGAGTCGGGGGTCTCCATTGGTCTTGAGACTACAGCCACAAGCTTTACATTTGAGGGGATAGGGATATTATCTATAATGCTTCTCGGAGGTGATCCTTCTCTCAATACAATTACTAAGCCTCCAGTCATTAAGCCTACTTCACTATTCAGTCCAGTCCTACATCTTAACTCAATCTCATGTGTTATCCTTATT
The DNA here is from genome assembly GCA_023269855.1 of Nitrososphaerales archaeon. Classification (GTDB taxonomy): domain Archaea; phylum Thermoproteota; class Nitrososphaeria_A; order Caldarchaeales; family Wolframiiraptoraceae; genus Geocrenenecus. The sequence goes on from JAGDWP010000120.1 coordinate 5,810, forward strand.
ACTTCACTCAAAGTGATCCCTTGATCAAGTAATGATGAGATTGCAAGTATAACTCCTGCAGCTGATGAAGCGCTTGTCCCAAATCCTGAGCCTATAGGTACGTGGATTCTATGCTTTATCTCTATCCTACCTGTTATACCATATCTTCTCCTCATTTCTTCTGCAGCTTCAATCGATGGAGGAAAATTCCGTATATTCTCATTTACTCTTACTTCAGTCTTATCTGATTCATCAGGATAGATCTTAACCCATGTCTCTGAACCTTTAACTAGAGAGAAACCTCCACCTCTTGCACCTATCCTGTCTAGTCGTACCTCTCCATCTACTACTCCGGATCTCAGTTTCGGAGAGAATATGCTTGATAGAGCAGATGGAAAATATGCATAACCCCATCTTTCAGTATTCATGTAATCCTCACCTTGTTAATGCTTCCGCCTTCACTCTTTCAGGCATAGCTTTAACAACAGCGTACACGATTGGGGGCAACAAGAATACTAGGAAGGGTATCTCAGTTAAGTAAGTCCACAGAAACCATACTAGTGAAGCTATTATCGGTGCATTTGAAACACCTATTGGTAGAACAGCAAACTGGCTATAAGCCCAGAGTCCAAAACCGATAATAGCGCTTCCAACCATTAACCCTGCAGAAGATGAATAGATTATCTTAGAGTACTGTGGTTTAAACTGGACTACTACTAAGCTAACAAATATAACTAGTATTGTAACAGTTAGAAAGATGTATGAAGTAAGCTCGTCTAAAGCTCCAGAGAGGTAAAGTATTATAGCAGCCAGCAGGGGTATAGCTTGAATACCTACTGAGAGCGTCTTCTTTAATGTGCTTTGTCTACCACGTGCAAGCACACCTATTAAGTAGAATCCTGTAAAGTTCGATGTAACTCCAACAGTTATACTTAGTATTGGATTTCCGTGAACAACCATATCACTAATGAATATCCCTATGGCTGCTCCAACCGCACCTATCCATGGTGAGAAAAGTATAGAGAAAGTAGCTGGAATTACTACAGATGGCCAGAATCTAACCGTCCCGAAGACTGGGGCGAAGATTCCAAAATAGGTTGCAATACCGACGACAGCGTACAGAGCTGCATTACCAGCTATTAAAGCTACTTCAAGGCTTCTCCTCTTCTCAAAGCTTTTTCCCATGAAAACCCTACTATGAGTTTTGTCTCATGTTTTATCAATATTTCGTCTTGAAAATCTATATTAATACGTATTGATCAGAATATGTAGATGAGCGTTAAAGAAGTTAGGACAATCATGAAGAGCGGTGGTTCTCTAGTTGTTAGCATACCGAAAGAGTGGATTGAAGCTAAGAAACTTAAACAGGGAGACAATGTTGAACTCTTGATCATGAAAGATGCTATTATATTGAAGACTCTAAGTATGGAGAAGTTTGAGAAGACAACTTACTTAAAATATCAGAGAAATATAGATCATCTAATCAACAATGTCATCTCAGCATATCTATTAGGATACGACAACATAATCGTAGATATTCCTAAAACAGTTAAAGATTTATTTGATATAGAGTTCTCAAAAGTCAAGAATAAACTACTGGGCTTAGAAGTCTTAGAGTACAGCAATAACAAACTAGTTATGAAAATTCTTGTAGACCCATTGGGACTCCAACCAATAGACGTGCTTAAGAGAATGTGGCAGATCACGAAGGAATCAATTGAAGAATCTATCACATCCATCCTTGAAGAAGATCTCCAATTAGCTGAGAGAGTAATCCAGAAAGATGAAGAAGTAGATAAACTATACTTCTATACTGTTAGAATACTTAGAAGCTCCGCAGATGATCCAACCCTTCAAACAAGGTTAAACTTAACAAACATTAATCTCCTCGATTTTAGAGTAGCAGCTTACCTCCTAGAAAATATTAATGATAGAGCTTTAGAAATCGCTTCAAACATTAGTGAGGGCATACTGAAAATGCTTGATAAAGTGTTCTTAGAGAAGCTGAACATCTCTAAAACATTATTGAAAGATAACCATGACGATGTTTATAGAATATTCTTCAATAATGAGATTGAGCTACTATATAATTTGTTGGAGAGAATAAACAAGATAAAGATGGAGCTAATGTTAAGCCGCTTAACTTCTAGAGAATTAAGAATCTATGAGCAAGTCTCAATGATTGCTAGAATGCAGTATGATTTAGCAGAGTTGTCATGGATCCCCTTAACAAGATGACCTGGACATTGTTAATCAAAAATTAATCAAAGATCTCAGAGATGTCTAGTATCTTCAGCTTCTCTTCTAGCCCCATTACTCTTACAGCATCTTCAAGCATAGCTAGACAGTATGGACACTCTACAATGATTACGTCAGCGTTTATTCTAATAGCTTCTTCAAGCCTCTGCAAACTCTCTCTTTTAACCCTCTTTATTTCACTCCAATAGTTTCCTCCACCTGCACCACAGCAGAAAGTGTTTTCTCTTATTCTCTCCATTTCTTTGAATTTTAGATTTTTCAACAGCTCTCTTGGTTCATTAATTATATTGTTGAAACGTGCAATATAGCATGAATCATGAAATGTTACTAAAGCATCTTCCTCTATTTTTGGTTTAATCTTACCTTTATTGAGGAGTTCTCGGAGTAAGACTGAATGATGGATTACTTCTAATTCTATTCCAAGCTCTCTATACTCATTCTTGAACGTCTGATAGCAGTGTGGGCAATGAACAATTATCTTCTTAGCATTTACCTTCTTGAATAATTCAATATTCTTGAGTGCTAATTCTTGGAAGAGTCCTTCTTCACCTATTCTCCTAGCAGGCTCACCTGAACATCTTTCCAACGTACCGAGTATAGCAAAGTTTACTCCCGCATTATTCAGGATCTCAACCATTTTTCTCGCAATATTTCTAACTCTAGGATCATAAGTTGCTAGACAGCCTATCCAGTAGATATACTCTGGATCTGGGTTTTCATCAATGGTTTTAGCTCCGAGACTTCTAAGTTCTTTTACTAATGCTTCTCTCTCAGCCTTCGGTAAACCATATGGATTCTCAACTCTAGATAAATTATTCAACGTCTCAATAACCTTCTTCTCCATTCTACCATCTATTACATATGCTCTCCTAGCTTCGATAATGTATTCGAGTGGACTAATAATCACCGGGCATACATCAACGCATCCACCGCATGTTGTACATGCGTAGACTTCATCGTATCCTAGGTCTCTGGATTCTATAAGATCTTTCTCTCCATTTTCTCTACGATTCCACATTATCTTCATAAGTTTCTGAACAAGGTTTCTCGGAGAGAGAGCTGTTCCAGAAGAATATGCTGGACATATGGCTTCGCATCTTCCACAATCTGTGCATGCATCAAGCCCCATCTTCTGAAGCCAATCAAGATCATTTATCTTTCTAAACCCGATTCTAGATTCCTCTAGGGTTGACAAGTCTAATTCACTTATTCTGAATGGTGTTTTTGCTAATTGAGGAAGACGTGGTGCAGAGTATGTTAAACCAGAATAGATGAGTGAGACTATCGTGTGCCGGAGATTAGTGTATGGTAGTGTAGCAACTAACCCGAAAGCAGTTAATGCGTGAGCCCACCATAAAATCGGATAAACATTCTTGAGAGCTTCAGCACCTATTCCCGATGCCAACAAAGTAGAAATAGTGTTTCCTATGGGTGAATAAATACTCCAGACTGGTTTTTTAACTGTGATTCTTATAGATTCAAGGAGGAAGCCTGATATGCCTATAAATAGGAGCCCCCATAAATATGTATAGTATTCTAGTTTTGGTCTGAGTCTTCTGACTCCACTGTATCTTCTAGTAAGCTGTATCGATATTCCAAGTAGTAGGAGTAGACCAAATATGTCTAGAATGAGTTCGAAGACTTGGTAGAATATACCTTGAAGTAACTTCTGGTTAAACGGTTCAAGTATATCGTTATCTATGAATACTATGAGAGTTCCGATGAACAATATGAGTATCCCGTAGCTTATTGCTAAATGCATTAAGCCAGCAAGCTTCTCTCTAATGATTCTCTTCTGTAAGACGGCAAACTTTAACGACTGCATGAGCCAGCTCTTAAAATTCTGAGATAGAGTGAGTAGAGCACTGTATCCATAAACTCTTAACCTGATATACAAGCCATAGAGGAATATAAGAGCAAAAGGTATTAGGACAATATACATTATAAAGCTGGTTTCAGGGGGAAGCAGTGTATAATTTTCTCTACTAGGAGTTAATGTTTGAAGTGTCTCAACTATTAATGGCGAAGGTCTCTCAATTATGTAATTAGTTATGATTGAGAGAAGATTACTCATATTTCAGAGTAGATCTAGCAATTGAAGCTATATATTTGTTGATTCTTCACAATATCCTCTTAGCATATTTTAAAAGGCTGAACCCGTAGGAAATGCAGGATTCTAACACGATATAGCGCCTATCCAGCAGTTTCAAAATAGATAGGCTTAAATAGACATAAGTAGTAATTTTTACTGAT
>JAGDWP010000023.1 GCA_023269855.1 Nitrososphaerales archaeon
ACATAGAAGATAAATAAAAAGATGCGGGGGGTGGGATTTGAACCCACGAACCCCTATGGGACAGGAGCCTCAGTCCTGCGCCTTTGACCAGGCTTGGCTACCCCCGCATCTTGTTCTAATTTCTCTTCAAGATCTCTTTTTATATATTCTCTACATAAATCTTATGCTTTAGTCTCATCCACATTTCATGCTTTGAGGAGAGATGATTTATAGTCTATTTGAGGTCTCGTTTCCAGCTAGATGGTTTTGTATTTTTCTTTGATCCCATTTGAGTATTTCTTTATTTTCTCTATGGCTTTTATAATGTCTTCTAAGTCTTCTTTTTCAGCGAGTAGTACTGGTTGAGGTATCCATACTGCTTCAGTGTATGCTGCTTTCTCCGTGTTCGGCAGCGGATTCGATCTAGGTAGGAAGCTGTAACTATACAATGGTCTATAGCCCGCATTACATGGTATCCCCTCAGCTCTCAAAGCTTCAACAAACGATTCTTTACTAAGATTATTGAATTCAGCTGGATTATACTTGAAGACATACAGATGGTATGCATGCCTCGATACTCTGGGGTCACTGGGTAACGGTTCTACACCATCCACTTGCCTTAAAAGTTTATCGAGATATCTTACAGAAGCTTCTCTTCTCTCCATAAGTTTAGGAGCTCTTTCAAGCTGTGCTAAGAGAACAGCCGCTTGCCATTCAGTAATTCTATAATTCCATCCATATATGTTATGCTGATACCATGGTCCATCCCTGGGTCTACCAACATTCCTAAGAGACCAGACAAGTGATGCTATGGTATCATCATCTGTAGTAACTGCTCCTCCTTCTCCTGCAGTAATATTCTTAGATGATTGGAAGCTGAATGCTCCCGCATCCCCTATTGCTCCTACTCTCCTATTCCTCCACTCAGCTCCATGTGCTTGAGCAGCATCCTCAAGGACTAGTAGATTATGTTCTTCAGCAAATTCTTTTACAGAATCCATGTCAGCAGGTCTACCAGCAAAATGCACAGGTACAACTGCTTTCGTTTTCTCAGATATCTTACTCTTCACGCTTTCAACATCAATAGTATATGATTCTAAGCTTATGTCAGCATATATTAGTTTGAGGTTTAAGTCGAGAGCAGCAGTAGCTGTTCCAATAAAAGTGTACGCGGGTACGATTACTTCATCACCAGGTGATAGACCCATTGCTTTCAAAGCAATCTTCAATGCTGTAGTCCCAGAAGAACATAGTAAACAATGCTTGGCGTTTTGAAAAACTGCAAATCTCTTCTCGAATTCTTCTTGGAGCCTTCCTCCGACCCCCCATTTCCCACTCTCCAATGCTTGAATCAAGAATTCTTTCTCTCTATCGTCGAATATAGGCCATGATGGGTAAGGCTTGCTCCTCACAGGTTTTCCTCCAAGTATCTTAGGTATATCCATCTGTATCAAACTTTCAAGTATCAAGCTGTTAGAAATAGTTTACCGAGACTATGGTTAGTTACATTTTAATATGTAGATGACTATATAATGCTATAACGTAGTAAAATCTTAATACTTGAAACGTAATACATTATACTAGGATATTATGAAGCAAAACATCAAAATCGTTAGAGTAACTGATCGTGAATCATTCAAACTTTTGGAAGCATTTCAGACAATTGTTTGGGGGAGGGGGGAAGTAGTTCCATATCACGTATTGATAGCATTTCAAGAGATTGGTGGAGTAGTCTTAGTAGCATACGATGAGCATAACAAACCGGTCGGGTTATTGTGTGGATACAACTCGTTTAAGAACGGGGAAGCATTCCACTACATGCATCTCTGCGGAGTATTGCCAGAATATATCAATAGTGAGCTACCAATCCAACTGAGGGTAGCTGCTAGAGAACACTTACTAGAACAAGGGATCACCCAAGCTATGTGGCTCATCGACCCCTTAGATGCATTTGAAGCATACACGAGCATACATAGACTGGGAGGAGTAGGAAAAGAATACATGAGAAACTTCTATGGATTAATGAGAGACCCCCACAATAGAGGCTTAGAATCTGACAGACTTGTCATCAGATGGGACCTCAAATCAGAAGAAGTTGAAGAAAAAATATCTAGAAGATCTATAGATGAAAAAGACAACCTTGATCTTACTAGCATAGAGAAGAGTGTTATAACGGTTCGAGATGGAGCATTCAAGAGAATACTAGACTGTAGATTGAACTTGAATATAGATAAGTTTTGCTTAGAGATCCCGATGGATATTGAATCAATTAAGAAAAAAGACTTATCCATCGCGATCGAGTGGAGAGAGACAACTAGAAGAATATTCGAACAATATCTTCGAAAAGGATACCTGATCACAGAGGTAGTAAAAGATTCAAAGGACAATAGTTGCTACTACATATTTGAGAAGAAGACAAGTAGTAAATCATAGTATTCCACCTATGATGTAAGCGATAAGAGCCACCAGCATCCAGCCTAATGTTTCATTCTTAACCTTAATAGCGTTCTCCCTACTAGGACTCTTGATTATCTTAATTGAACACTGAATGAAGCCTGCGTCAGCCATCAAGACTATTGGTAGGTATGCTTGAGAAACCAAGCCCATAAAGTATGGTATTGGACTAAATAATACAGCCGATATATAGAAGATTGCTCCCATAAGTGCAGCTTTATCTGCACCCTTAATTCTAGCAATAGACTTAACATCTCTTATTGCATCACCTTCTATATCTGCTATACCCTTAATTATTTCTCTTCCCGTATTTGATAGAATGACTGGTATTATGAAGATCATGATCCTTTCAGATATGTATCCATCACTCATGGTTGCACCAAAGATGAAGGGTGCTGAAACAACTAAGCTTACGATAAAATTCCCTGTTAAACCACTCTTCTTCCAGCTTGAATTATATAAAAACGCAACAATGTAAGATATTATAGCTATAATCATGCAGTAGGACGAGATTAATGCTGCGAAAGTTATACCTATTAAGGCGAGGATGATTGAGTAGAGTATTGCATGTGATGGTTTAATCAGACCCGAAGCTAGAGGTCTATGTGGAGCATTAATCTTATCGATCTCTCTATCAAAGTAATCGTTTAAGACCATTGAGCTACCATTCAAAGTATATGCTACGATGAATGAGTATACCAATTCTTCTAAACGGATAATCTTAGAATACGATAAGGCCACGCCTGCTAAGATACCTATAAACATTAAGATGCCGTTAGGGGGTCTCGTAACCATAACGTATGCTTTAAACTGATTCATCACAGAACCCTTATACATATGATCATTTATTCCTTACTTAATAGTTGCGGATACCTGATACCTTAAGTGATTCTCGAGAATATTTTATGGAGTTAAGTCGACCATTTTAACGTTGTAGTAAACTACTTCGTTTCTCCTGTCAACGACTGCCAGGGTCAATTCTTTCTTGTTATTTCTACAGATTTCAAGCCATTCGAGGAGTTTTCCAATTGATAAGTTCTTTCCCTCATAGATTATGGCCACTAAATATTTTGCAGGCTTCTCCATGTATTCTCCTCTCTCGAACACTCTAAATCTAAGCTCCGAGCTGAAACCATCTTTAACAACGTAATGTCTCTTTCTAAGGTCTCTGTAAACTATGTAGTCTCTCCAGAGGCTCGGCTCTTTGATAGATAATTCTCCAAGCAATTGGTTGAAGTAAATGTCTTTTCCATCAAGGTTACTTAACTTCATTCTATCCATCTCTAGAAGGAATAATGCTTCAACAGGAGAGAATTCAACAATCTTTCTATCCTCATCTTTAACCCCGAATCCCCTCCTAACATAATATTCAGTAACATCATTCAATGGAGAAGTAATTTTCCCATCAAGATATATTGCAGTAATAACTTTATCCGCAGAATCCATCTTCCCACTACTCACAGATCATTTATCTCGATTACTAACATTTAAGAATAAATATAGAATAGCTTAATCTATGTATGAAAAACTTGAAAAACGTACGTAAACGGCAGTCTAAGCTAAACATTTCAAAAGTTAAACTTAGTCAGCAGGAGCCTAACATGATCATAACTCCGATACTCTAGAGTGTCAAGTTTAAATCTAACTAGTATCCGTAAATATCTCTTAGAGGGATAGCTTATTGTTTCAGAAATTGTTCTCCACTGGCTTGAGAAAAGCCTCATTAGAGTACTGAGACAAGCAGGTAAACCTCTAAGTTTCGAGGAGATTGCGAGAATCCTCGGTAGAGATGTCGGCACAGTTGCTAAGACTGTCCAATGGCTTAAAGAGAAAAAGCTTGTCGATGTAGAAGTAGAAACATCTCACCTTGTCTCACTTGGACCTGAAGGAAAAATCTATACTTCTCAAGGTCTTCCAGAGAGGAGATTCATAGACCGGCTATCCGAACTAGGGGGTACTGCAAAACTAGATGACCTGAAGAAAAGTCTAGATGAAAATGTTTTCCATATAGGTTTAATGTGGGCGAAGAAGAATAGATGGATAGAGATACAATCTAGAGATTCTGAGAAGATAATTCAACTCACTCATTATCCTGAAGAGACAAACGAGGAAAAAATCCTTAAACAACTAGCAGAGAAGAAAGTAATCGAGTTTGAAAAACTCGATGAAGAATTGATGGCGGCTTGCTTAAACTTGAAGAGTAGACAGGATGTTATAAAAATAGATGAAGCTAAGAAATACTATGCAAAGATTACTGAGAATGCTTTACAGATTCCTGAAGAAGAATTAGACATTCTTGAAGTGACTAGACTAACACAGGAAATGCTAATCACGGGTTCTTGGAGAAAATACAGATTCAGCAGGTTTAACATCTCGTCCCCCACTAAGCCAGTCTACGCTGGTAAAAGACATCCACTTCAAAAATTGATAAAAATCATTAAAGAGATATTCGTAGAAATGGGTTTCGAAGAAATTAGGGGTCCAATTGTAGAGCTTGCATTCTGGAACTTCGATGCGCTCTTCCAACCGCAAGATCATCCTGCAAGAGATATGCATGACACCTTCTATTTAGAGTACCCTACAACCGGTCAACTACCTGAAAACCTAGTAGATAGAGTTAGAGAAGCGCATGAAACAGGTGGTTCTACAGGCTCTCTTGGATGGAGATATCGTTGGAGAAGAGAAGAAGCTGAAAAACTCGTTCTTAGAACTCATACAACGGCCACTACCATTAGATATCTTGCTGAGCACCCTGAGCCCCCTGTAAAAGTATTCTCAATTGATAGAATATATCGGAATGAGAGAGTTGATTGGAAGCATCTAGCAGAATTCCACCAGATCGAGGGGATAGTCATGGATAAAGGTGTATGCTTCAGAGATCTCATTGGGTTGATTAGAGAATTCTATTCCCGTCTAGGTTTAAGAGAAGTAAAATTTAGACCAAGCTACTTCCCATATACTGAGCCTTCAGCTGAGGCCGTAGTATACCTTAAGGAAAAGAATACATGGCTTGAGCTGATAGGCATGGGGATCTTCAGACCCGAAGTCACTCAGCCTCTCGGAGTAAAACATCCTGTATTGGCTTGGGGTGGAGGACTCGAACGCCTCGCACTAGCACTCTACAACCTAGAAGACATCCGCACATTCTACTTAAATGACCTTAAATGGATTAGGAGTACGCCTAACTCATATCTTGAGAAAAAGATTGGAGTATCATAGAATAAAAATACTGAGAATATCAGGCTTCAATGGCTCACTACTCCATCATGTTAACGTATGGTGGAGGAAGACTCCTTAAACTCGTTATCCATTCTATAAACTTTCTTGCCGCTTTCCCTCTATGTGAAATATTGTTCTTTTCATCTATCTCCATCTCTGCGAATGTTCTACCATCTCCTTCTTCAGGTATGAAGATTGGGTCAAATCCGAAACCACCCTTACCCCTCGCTTCGTAAGATATCCTTCCCCTGGCTTCTCCAGTAAATATCTTAACTCCAGTATATGGAGAATAGAAGGCGATCACCGAGATGAACGCTGCACCTCTATCTCTTACATTATCCATTAACTTTAAGACTCCTTCTACACCTATTGTCTTGTAGACATAGGAAGAGTATGGTCCAGGAAAGCCGTTGAGTGATTGAATGAAGAGTCCTGCATCTTCAACTATAACCGGCTCCCTAAGAATGGTGTAAGCATGTGTTACGCTTTCTCTAGCTATTTCTCTAAGGTCATTAGACTGGATCTCCCTCGTCTTTAAATGTTCAACTCTAAACCGTAGGTTGTATTGGTCAAATATTCTTTGAAATTCTTCTATCTTACCTTTATTTGTTGTAACGAGAGTAAACCTCATCTCCTCCTCTCCTCCACGTATCTCCCCCTCCTCCTAATCTCTCTAATTTTTGATATCAATTCTCTTGTAAAATCTTTACCCATTACTTCTGCATATCCTTGTAGAAAGCTGTGCATGAATTTTTCCCGTATCTCAGAGTGCACGCTCTCTAAGCTTCTATCCAATAGATGAATGTCTACTGCTAAATCTTCTAACTCTTTAGTGAAAATGCTTAACCCGAAATCCACTAAGTAGAGTCTACTTGAGTCATCTACCAAGATATTAGATGTTGTTAAATCACCATGCGCTATCCCCGCTTTATGCAGTCTACCCACAAGCCTGCCTAGAGAAAAAGATATACTAGCTATTTCTCTTTCATCTCCATTCTTAACATCAAGCCATCTCTGCAGTTCTATTCCATGAATATACTGCATATATATAGTTACTTCTTCCCTATCAATTAACAATACTGCAGGACATGGGACACCCGCCTTCTTTAAAGCCTGCATAACTCTAACTTCATGAATCATCCTAGACTCCCTAACCTTCTTATCAAGCTCGGGAATCCTGTAAGGTTTAGGAACCCTACGCTTAGAGACAACATTAAACCCCATAAGAGAATGCTTAGAAATAACCGCCTCAGCCCCAATCCTAATAATCTCACTCACCATAATCCACAACATATTCACCTGGAAGTAAATAAAAACCTAAAAAATCAAAGTAAATCTATAGTCAAGAACTATACGATTCGTTAGAAATGGATTCTATACAAAAATAATCGCTCAACCAATTAGTCTATAAATATGTTTTAGCGGTAACTGGAGCACCTACCAGAAATATGCAACTCAAAGAATGAGAAGAACTGTAGAAACACGCTTCAACATTAAGTGTAAAAGAATCTTTTTTCATAAAATATTTGAGAAAAAGATGCTAGATGGAAGATGTAGTCAAACTTTTCAGCTTCATGATTTACTGCGTACTCTATTTATACACAACTTATATGAGTTTTGTGCGAAAGGAATGTTGGGAGAGGATGAGTTCTATGAATTCATTGAGCATCTGGACAACCGGAGGTGGTAAAGATGCTGAAGAAAGTATTTAAGACAACAATTATCAAAGACTTCAAGAATAGGATCGATAACTTATTTGAAGAGATATCTAGAGAGTTTGGAGAAGATATATCGAGGATATTCAGTAACAAAATACTGTCGAAAATAGCATACTATGTCGGCTATCATTTCATTAGGTTTCTACTATCTCTAGGAGTATCTATGATAGTGCTACTGCCTGTAAGCGTTGTCACAGCATACCCGTTGGCCTACAACATTTTAACGATGGTTCAGCATAGAGGACTGGTAGGATGAAGAAGGTAATCAAATATTTCATGGAGAGGCTGTGTGTAACGATATATTTCCCACCAAACAAGACCCGCAACCATTCACATTTCTGGGGTTGATAATGATGCCTCATTCTAGGGATGTGAGAGCATGAAGTATAGACCGCTAGAACTAAGAATGAAACTATACGATGAAGTATATAGACTTAGAAACCTTGGACTATCATACAACCAGATAATAAAGATGGTTCAAGAGAAGTATAATGAGAAATTGTCGAGATCACATATAAGTTGGTGGTTAAGAGGTATCCATAGTCCCTGTGGAAATGTATTGATAATGTTTGATGATATTAAACCATCGAAGGAGCTATCATTCATTATCGGCGACGTGGCTGGAGACGGATATACAACAATAAGAAAGAAGATATATAGCTATATAATTGGTTTAGAATCCAAAGATGTTGAACATGCTGTAGAGTTTGCTAGATGCCTCGAAGTCGTTACAGGATCAAAACCGTATATTGGAAAACGGCGAGATGGACTCTACGTCGTTGAAGGATATTCGAGAACGTTATGTGAATTATTGAAGAAGCCGTTAGACATTGAGAAACTAAAATATTACATTGAATATAGTGTAGAGACTATAACAGCGTTCCTTAGAGCATTCTTCGACAGTGAAGGATACGTAGATAAGAACGGATATGTCTATGTTTCCAATACAGACTTAAGAACTCTCAACTATGTTAAGGAACTATTACTGAAGTTAAAAATAGATGTAACAGGACCACATCTAGATGTAAAGGAGGGGGCACCGGTCTATGTATGCAAAGAAAGACGGATACTATCTCTATATTCGAGTAAGCTCTAGACGGAGGTTCGCTGAACTCATAGGATTCACTATTAGGAGGAAGATGGAGAGACTGATGAAAGCCCTCAACCCCCCACCATTCTTCCCCCCACATTTTTCTATCATGCTCACGCAGATAGTATATATAAATATAGCCCGGGGAGGGGTTCGAACCCCCGTGTAGCGGGTCTGCAGCCCGCCGCCTAAACCACTCGGCCACCCGGGCAGGGATAATTTACTTTCCAACTTATAGATTGTGAATGGGTATTTAAAAATTTTAGTATTCAATCTGTTATTTTCGGATGTGTTGAGAGTAGTATCTTGGTGGGAGATTAATTAAAGAATAGGTTGATCCTTAAATTGTTAGAAGTGTGAAGGGTGGTTTAGCTGTGAGCTTTCAGAGGAGGAGAAGCGTTATTAATTTATTGAAGTCGAGGAGGAGTATTAGGATTTTTAAACCTGTTAGTATCCCTGACTATATAGTTAGACTGCTTGTAGAAGCAGGTTCAAGAGCTCCTACATATTACCAAATGTATACTTTTATCTGGGTTAAGAGTTTAGAGAAGAAGGAGAAGTTAGCTGAGTTATGTAGAGGAGAGATAGTCAAGAATGCTTCAATAGTTTTATTGGCCTGCGGGGATCTAAGGAGAATCTCAAGAATGCTGGATATGCTCGGACACAAACATATTCTCTCCACCGATAAGCATCCCGTGGAGACTATAATGAGTATATTTGATACAGCATTAGCAGTAGAGAACATAATTATTGCAGCGGAATCTCTAGGTTTAGGCTCTGTTATACTTGACTGCCCACTACTGTATGCTCCAGCTATAGCACAGTTATTCCAGCTTCCTAGAGGGGTTGTCCCATTAGTACTCGTATGTATAGGTGTCAGAGGCGAATCTCCACCCCTTAGACCTAGACTCGCTTTAAATCTTATATTACATGAAGATACATACAAGGAACCCTCTGAAGAAGAATTAAAGAACTTCATCTCTCTGCTAGAGAAACATATGGAGCTTGAAAACTATGTTAGAAAATACACTGGCAGCGATGCTAAATACATTGATTACATCAAGGCGAAGACTGAGGCTACGAAAGAGGTTGAGAAAGAGAATGAAGCTTTAACAAAGTATCTTAGAGAAAACCTCTTCAGAATCTAATCCGCAAACGGAAAAGGAGGACATAAATATTAAAGTCTAGAATCGATAAGCATCCCACACTACTCTGTAAAGATTATACAGGAGCTCTATATTCTATATTAATCCCTTTCTACATTTTCCATATACGTGGTCCATGTCTGCTAATATTGTTACTTCACCATCCTTCAAGTATAGATATATTGTTCCACAATGTAGTCTAAACATTAATCTTCCACAATATTGGCATCTATTCTTCCCTCCTGGATCATAGAGATTGTCTAAGGCATCAACACTCTTTTTAACATCAATGTTTAATATTTTTCATGGGAGGAGGGTTCTCCATGTTCTTCATCTATGAAGTCTTCGAGGCTTGACTGCCAACCCATCCAAACCACCCTTAAACAATCTCCAATAAAGAACCACACTTTAAACATTTAATAGTTATTGAGAATAGGTTTCCACAGCATGAGGTAGCGGAGCCAGGTCAAAGCCGCTTGCCATTCAGTAATTCTATAATTCCATCCATATATGTTATGCTGATAC
>JAGDWP010000005.1 GCA_023269855.1 Nitrososphaerales archaeon
TGGAAGACATACTACAACCATGTAAGACACCATATGAGTCTAGGAAAACCTCCATGCAGATATAGAGTCTTAGAACCCTACACAATGATATCCATACTCAAGGAGGTGATGCGAAAAGCTTAAGGTTACAGCACCGGAAACGTATACGAAAGAGTTAAAAACTTTAGTTTCCAATTAATTTTTTAGATCGACTACTGGTGGTGTTTCAGACCTTGGACATGAAAGACATATACTCTAAATCTATTGAAGAAGAGATTTCTATCGCTTTAGATTCTCTATCTAAATGTGAAGGTGAAGAAGTAGGTAAGAAGTGTGGTGTTGTATTCTTAAAAGGTTCTGGGAAAAAAGGTTACAAGAGATTTGTAGTAAATGTTTTGAATAAGACTTATTCTGTAGAATTAGAAACTAGAGAAGTATTAGATTTAATCTCTGGGAAACCAGCTTCTAAGGAACTAGCGTTAGTAATTGTAAGATACCTTGCTTATTCGAGTAGTGGGAAAGCCTCTGAAGGCTGGGTACCCTATGAGAAGATTCCAGATTCAAGAAAGTATCTAGAGCTGTTCAGGAAGAATGTAGTAAGACCATTTGTAAGAGCATTTGGCAGTAATCCTGAAAAATATGAGTTAGCATGTAGAAGGATAGGTGGAAAGAAGGAGAAGCTTGGGGGAATAAGTTACTCATTCTATTTCTTGCCTAAAGTCCAGCTGCTCACACAGTTATGGAAAGGGAGAGATGAATATTCCCAGCCAGCTGCAAATGTATCATTCAATAGCTCTGTAAAACATTATCTAAACGCTAGAGATCTTCTCCTAACAGCAAAGATAATGGTTGAGTTTCTAGAAGCTGAAGCTAAGAAAATATGATTCCACAACACTCTCTATCATTCCTTTCTTCCCCTTTATTTTAAATAGAGAGAAGATTACTAAAAAATACAGATGTTTGAGAATCTGAAAAAGGCTTTCTCATCCTTTGTGGAAAAGATAAGAATGACTCAATTATCAGAGAAAGATATTGAAAGATTCATTGAAGAATTTAAACTCCAGCTGATCTCAAGCGATGTAGCAGTTGAAGTAGTTGAAAAACTAGGTGAAAAACTCCGAGAAGAATTATCTGAACTAAGGTTTAGGAGGTTTACTGAGCCCACGATGCAGGTTAAAGAAATAATGAATAAGCTAATTGATGAAGTTCTTCCGCCTGAGGGGCTCATTGAGAAAGTATTAGATAAGATAGAAGAGAAGAAGAAGCAGGGTGAACCATTCATTATATTGTTTGTAGGACCGAACGGGGGTGGAAAAACCACTACGGTCGCAAAGATTGCATGGTTTTTCAAGAATAAAGGTTACAGTTCTATCATTGCAGCTTCTGATACTTTTAGAGCTGGAGCGATTGAACAGATTAGAAAACTTGGAGAGATTGTGAAGGTTAAGGTTGTGAGCCAGAAATATGGTGCAGACCCTGCTGCAGTAGCATTAGACGCTGTAATGAGTGCACGTTCAGATAGGATACCACTAGTCTTGATAGATACTGCGGGGAGAACAGAAGTCGATATAAACCTTCTAGAAGAAATGAAGAAGATAAAGAAAGTCGTTAAGCCAGACCTCGTAATATATGTTGGTGATGCTCTAATAGGCAACCTAGCGGTTGAGCAAGCGAAAAAATTTGATGAATACGTTGGAATAGACTACGTCGTTCTAGCAAAACTCGATGCAGATGCTAAGGGTGGAGCCGCTATCTCAATCAGCTATATAACAGGTAAACCCCTACTTTTCATCGGCATAGGTCAAGGAATAGGAGACATACAGCTATTCAATAAGAAACTCATTAAACAAATTCTGATTCCAAATTGATAAATTCATAGTCGTGAGAAGTAGTCGAATAACTATACAAACCAATATCGAAAGAAGATTGGGAGACATGGGTAAACCTTAAGAGATTTCATTCAATCGATGTAGGAATCAATAAATAATGCTTCTGGAGAAAGAAATATTAAGCCGTAGCGGATACATTATGTTAAGTTGAAATTAATCGGTATTCAAGACAGATTGGAAAAGCTTGCTGAGGGGCAGCCCGGTCCTACACCATCATTTACATCAATTAACCTACTGGAATTGATTCTTTATCTCGGAAAAGAGAGCCCCGTCGGTAGGAAGAGATTAAGCTCAAAGCTAGAGCTTGGTGAAGGAGTCGTTAGAAACATGTTGAGTCGATTAGAGAAAGCAGGAATAATAAAGATAACTAAAGAAGGATGCGTATTAACTCCTGAAGGGTTAAGAATGTATGAAGAAATAAGCAGCGTCCTGATTGAGAAGGGCCAGGTCGATATACCGATTCCATGGAGTCACCCCTACAATTACGTCATAGTTTTAAAGAAACGTTCACACTTAGTAAGAATAGGTCTTGAACAAAGAGATGCAGCAGTTAGAGCAGGTGCTGAGGGGGCCATAGTAATGACTTATGTTAATAATGAACTCCACATGCCTGGTGTAAGCATACTTTCTATAGAGAGACCTGACTTCGCATCTCAGGTCATCGAGAAAGTCAGGCCTGAAGAAGGTGACGTAATAATCATCGCAGGTGCAAAAGATTATAGAAGAGCAAAGTATGGAGCATTAGCTGCTGCTCAAACCATACTTTAGTGGGTGGAAGGCATGAAGGCAGTAGTGTTAAGAAAATTTAAGACACCGTTAAGAGTAGAAGAAGTTGAAGAAATTAAGGATCTCCAAAGAGGTGAAGTATTACTAAGGATCGAGATGACGGGGGTCTGCTATAGGGATATTCTAACAGTTGATGGATACTTCCCAAAGACTCGACTCCCAGTAATTCTTGGACACGAGATTTGTGGAAGGATAATAGATGTTGGAGAAGATGTACCCAGATTCAAGAGGGGGGATAGAGTCGCAAGCTTAACCTACATACCATGCGGTGAATGTGATGAATGCAGAAGAAATGAAGAAAATATCTGTAGGAAGAGATTATGGTTCGGCGAAGACATTGATGGCTCCTACTCGGAATATCTTAAGACAAGTTACAGAAGCTTAGTGAAAGCTCCTGAAGATCTATCTCCTGAAGCCGTCGCTATCTCAGCATGTGTAACTGGTATGCTTATACATGCATTAAAGACTAGAGGGAAGCTTATGCACACTGAAAAAATACTAATCACAGGCGCATCTGGAGGAGTAGGAGTTCACGCAATACAGATAGCTAAAAGCTATGGTGCAAAAGTTATATCAGTTACTGGGAGAGAGGAACATGCTGATAAGTTATACAAGTTAGGTGCAGACCATGTAATAGTCTCGAAGGATGGAGCTTTCTCGGATAAAGTAAAGAGTATAACAGATGGGGTTGGAGTAGACATTGTGTTGGATTGTGTCGGATTAACCCTTACCGAAAGCTTGAAATCTGTTAAATGGGGTGGAAGAATAATACAGGTTGGAAACATTAAGCCTGAGCCAATCTCCTTAATGATTGGATATTTCATCTTGAAGGAAGTAAGCTTGTCAGGATCGTTATCCTGCACTAAGAGGGAGTTAAGTGAAGCTTTAGAACTCCATAAAAGTGGGAAGGTCAAGCCTATTACTACGGTTCTGCCATTGGAGCAAGTTGAAGAAGCTCATAGAATGATTCGAGAAAGAAGACATTTTGGTAGAATTATGCTCAAGCCTTAGCATGTTCAGACTCCATGTACCGTTTCCATTTATCTGCATCAAATCTCTTCTCCATAATCTCTATCTCCCTCCTAAACGCTTCTTCAAGATCCACGTTCATTCTATTAGCTAGCTGTAGGAATAGAGCAAATGCTTGAGCGAATTCTCTTGAGACATCATTCTCCTTGATTTCATGTCCAAGACCTTTAAACTTATATCCTTCTCTCTGGAGTATGATCCTCCCTATCTCAGAAACTTCTTCTATGAGATGTGTAAATATTTGAGATTCCTTGAACAAGTCCCATCTTCTAGCTCTTTCAAACTTCAATATAATCTCCTGTGCGTCTCTAATCTCCAATACTGAACCTCCACCTTAGAATATTCTAGAACTACGAGAAAATAAACATATATAGACTTATGCAAATAGAGTTTAAGGTGTATGGTTGTTGTCTACTCTAGAAGAGCAATTAAATAGAGCAATCGGCGAATTACAGATCCTAGACCAGTTGATAAACGAGGTAAGGTCTAGAGTGTCAACTCTTCAGGCTATTGTAGCTGAACATGAGGGAGCATTAAGCTTCGTTGAAGAATTGATGAAGAATCAATCTAGTATGAAGATTCTCGTCCCTATAGGTGGAGGAAACTACATCCATGCAGAAGTAACTGATAGGGATAAGATTGAGGTAAGCGTTGGAGCAGGCATAGTAATTACCAAGACATTACAAGAGGGTAAAGAGATTATTGAGAAGAGGAGAGAAAACCTTATCCAAGCAATTCAGAACTATGAACAGAGGCTTCAACAGTATCTCAGTAGAGCTGAGGAATTGAGAAGAATTATAGAAGCGATATCCACAAAGATTAAAGAAGGAGGGCTTGAGAGTAGAAGGTGATTATGTTCCAAGATGCCATGATTCAAGATACTTCTTCTGTTCATCAGTTAACTCCTCTAACTCGACGCCCATAGATTTCAATTTCAAGCTAGCAACTGCTAAATCAATTTCCCTTGGAACATTAATAACCTCTTTGGGCAGTTTTCCACGATTCCTGACAATATATTCTGCTGATAGAGCTTGAAGACTGAAAGACATATCCATTACAGCGCTTGGATGCCCCTCAGCACATGCTAGATTGACCAGGCGACCATCAGCTAGAAGGTTTATCCGTCTACCATTCTTCAAAACATATGTCGTTATACAGTCTGTGACTCTTTCAACTCTTATACTTAGTTCTTCTAAGTCTTTCTTCGAGATCTCTACATCAAAGTGTCCCGCATTAGCTAGTAGAACACCATCCTTCATAAGGTTGAAGTGTTCTCTTCTTATCACGTTTATGTTTCCAGTAGCTGTTATGAAGATGTCTCCATGCTTTGAAGCAGTAGACATAGATTCAACATTGAAACCATCCATGACGGCTTTCAAAGCATTTATCGGATCTACCTCAACAATTGTTACTCTTGCACCAAGACCTCTAGCTCTATACGCTATTCCAGATCCTACTCTACCGAATCCCACTATTACTACTTCTTTACCAGCTATCAGCGTGTTTGTGGCTCTAATTATTCCATCTAGAGCAGACTGCCCAGTTCCAATAGGGTTATCGAATAAACTCTTTGAGAGTGCATCATTAACAGCTATGACTGGGTAGAGAAGCTTGCCTTCTCTGGAGAGAGATCTTAAACGATACACTCCTGTAGTTGTCTCTTCACTTCCACCGATTACATTCTCTAGAAGCTCCTCTCTTAGTCCACTAATAATGTTCTTGACATATGTTATCTCTCTTGAAGGAATGTTGTATTTTATCTTGTGTATAGATGTTACGAGGTCGGCGCCGTCATCGATCGTTATGTTCGGCCTGCTTGCTAAAACATGCCCAATACATTCATAGTATTCTTTTTGGTCCATGCCTCTCCAGCCGAAGACGTTGAATCCATCTTTTACAAGAGCTGCCGCAACTTCATCCTGCGTACTTAAAGGGTTAGAAGCACACAAGTAGACCTCGGCGCCACCTTCACGTAAAGTCTTAACCAATACGGCCGTCTCTTTAGTGATGTGGAGACATGCACCTATCCTGATATTCTTGAAGGGTTTTTCTTTAGAGAATCTCTCCATAATCATCCGTAGAACAGGCATCTCACGTTCAGCCCAGTAAATCTTTTTCTCACCTATACTGCTTAAGCCTAAGTCTTTCACCCAATAATTCTCCGACTTCACAATCAATCACTAGTAAGATTAGTGGTATGGGTGTTGATTAATATTACCATACATGTTGTTTTCCGATGATGCTATCAGAGTTAAGGTTTAATTCATAGTCTTGTTATAGTACGTCTAGGTGCATCATAGAAATTGGATAAGAACTGGGTTGAGTTTGCTAAGACAAGAGAAGGATACGAGTTTTTCCTAGATAAGGTTATGGCCAATCTACCGCGAACATTTGGAAAGATCGGGGACAGAGTACTAGTAGTCAACCCTATCATACTACATGAATCTAGGAGGACGATAATAACGAACTTCACTCATATAGCTAGTACTCTAAATAGAGAGCCGGAACATCTTGCAAGATTTATTTTCAAAGAATCAGGTAAGGCTGGAACGCTTGAAAGTGAGAGACTCTTAATACAAGGAAAGATTACAAATGAAGAATTGAGGAAACTCCTAGAACTGTATGTGAAGGAATTTGTAAAGTGCCCAGTCTGCGGAGGATTAGATACAAAGATTGTAGCAGAAAAAAGATTCAGATTTCTATTATGTGAAGTTTGCGGAGCGAAAAGCCCAGTTAGAAAAATATAGAATAATCCTATTTTATCATACAGAATTACAGAGATGCTGTGAAGAGATAAATGTAGAAAAAGTGAGGCAATCGAAGATTAATATTTTCCTGTTTAATATTATAGGATGGAATTGGGCGTGGAGAAGCTTCGTAAACCTCCAATAGCAATACAGGTAGTAGACTTGTTAAACCTGGCTCGGCTCGCTATGTCTAGAACTGATATTCAACCACTCTTCTGGACATTCAATAGGAATGGAAGAAGGATAATAGGTCATCTATCATCTGTCCCATACTGGAGGGGTAATCTACCGATATTTGCTTACACCTATATAGACCAGGAGCCGAAAGGATACGTAGCATACACTAACCTCGGTAAAGAAGAAGTATTCTTCACTCATAGCTCAGATGATGCTAAGTATGCGTATGGTCCAGTTGTTGAGACTGAGAATGAACCCGAATTGATAAGTAAAGCTTTAAGTAGGAAGAGGCAGTTAACTGAGAGACCATTAATAATGAAGACTAAGGATTTGAGTTCTCTAATGAGAGTTCTCGTCATGATGAGTGATGCATCCGTCTCTCCACCCCTATGGCACTACCCATTAGGTAAGAAGCATATACTTGGATTAATAGTTCCATTCTTCGATTACTATGAAGCTAACGCTCTACCAGTCTTCTTCTATTTTGAGAGCTCAGCACCTCCTGAAACACCGTTTATAAAGTATCTAGCATCAAATAGTAGGGAAGAAATATCCTACACCCACTACGTATCAGATATGAAGTACTTCTATGGTAGAATAGTTACTGTTAACAATATGCCGTTTCTCAGCAAGTCCCGTTAAGGTCTTCACAGCAAGCCACCTCAAGGTCTAGGAACTTATAGTTATCGGGAGAGAAAGATTCTGAAACCATTATAATCTCTCACCATTATCACATAAAAGTCTATCTTGCTTTTAAGATAATTTCTTTAATGCTTGATGTATTGCTTCATCTATTTTTTCAACCATCCCCGTATATGATTCTCTATTCTCAAATTTTCTAATATCATCAAAGAATTCAAATAACAAGACTCTGAAACCATTGTAATCTACTTATATGTGCGTATAATGTATCATTAAATGTTTTACCTATAATCAAAACTTTAAAACTATCTGTCTTTAAATCATAATAGGAGAGGTTTCAAGAGATTTTAACAAGGAGGGGTGATAGGATGGGGATTGGGAAGATTGTTGATGAACTTATTAACAGGGTGTTTGCTGTGTTCGTTGAACTGCCGAACCTAAGCGACATATTTGCTGGGCCACTTCTAAGACTGATAACAATGCTACTACTGATACCATTCCTGTTAATAATTCTTGGAGTGTGAGAGTATGAATGCTAAAGAGCTTGCAGGAGACCTAGCATTAATAATGATGGAGGTAAATCAAGGATAAGGACGTATTACATTGACGTTTCAAGAACGGCGGTGGATTGTAAGAGGATACAGAAAGCTCACGTAGCCTATGATGGTGAGAAAATATTTAGGATTAGAAAGCTGACAGATCTTAAAGATGCTGAAGAAATATTCATTGATGCAATATTTCCAGAATTACGATGAGATCTTAGAATCATTGAAGAAGAATGTAAAAGTCTATTTATTGAAGAATACAGCAATATTAAAGAGGCTTAGAATAGAGAATAATGTTAAGAAGAGCGATGAGAATGATGCAGTGACTCTCTCAAGGATTCCAAGAGATAGTTTTAGACTATTGAGTATTGGTGAGTTAGAGTTTAAGACTATTATGAGACCGTTAATCATAAAGTATGAGGTACTTACGAGGTGGGAGCAGATTATTAAACACTGGCTTAATGATTGCGACATTCCCGAAATTGTGGAAGCATTGAAAGAGAATGTCAAACTATTAGAAAGGATATTGAGAGAAGTTTCTAGTAAGATTATTGAGAAGGTTGAGGATTATGGATTGTATCGGGAAGGTTGTAGACTGCTTGGATTCAGGGATAGTGTTGAAGTCGCAATACTATCTTTGGAGCTACCACTGCATCTACCATTAAAGACTCTTAAGAAGGTTGTAGGATTAACACCCGATAAAAATAATGGAAGATACAATCGTAGATTTCGTAAACATCTCTCGCAACTAGCCATCAATATCTACATAAACTTGAAGAAACATAGGTTAAATACTCTAGAAGAGTTTAAGATAATAGTAGAGAATCTACCAAGAAGGAAAGCAGTATACAAACTACAATCAAGAATTCTCAAGATATTTAGGAGAGCATACTGTAAAGCAATAGAAGTCAGCAATAAACCTGCTAGCCGATGAGCTGTAGCAACCGTGGGACTGGAGGATGCATATTGTTCACTTATCTTTAAGATTGCCATTCCTTACCTACAAGCCTCACGGTTTTCACAGCTCATCGGCTAGCCCCACCCCCTTCTTTACTCCTTTCTTTATTTAGATTATACTTTCTAAAATAGCCGCTATAAGTTTAAGTTTCATATTTTTCATAGTTTTTCTTGAAATTAAAACATCTACAACTGAAAAGTAGTATAGAAAACTATTCAATCTACACATTCGAAAGACAATGCCATTCTTAGAGACTATTAAAGCGAGGGGTTGATTATTGTTATCTACTGCTTCCACAATTCTTTTTTTAGTAAGTCTCTAACTGCTGTCCGCATCAAAGCACTGCGGCTTGGATAAACCCCTCTCTTAACAAGTTCATCCATTCCTTCAATCAAAGCTTCAGGCATCTTAACAGATATGAGCTTCAATATTATCCCTCCCTGCAAATATGTTAGATCTTTAGTTGCTCATAAAACTTATCTAAGAATAAACGAGGAAACTACTAAGAAATGAGTATGAATACCTGAGCAAGGGGTTTACAAAATCAAATTATGGGAACGACACTGTATCTTATAATATTTTTCGTGACTCATTTCGGTACTGTCAAGTTTTATTTAAGCTTTTATGTTTAAGGTCTTTGGCCTCTTCTCCCACTCTCTTTGGTGATGCATGTTATAGATGTTGTATTGGATTCATTCATTAAGCTCTTCAAGTCTCATAGATATCCTCCTTCTGAGAAGATTTATTCCGTTATTCTCTTCATTGCCGGATTGAGTCTTAGGGATCTGTCCGAAAGACTCTGTTTAACTTATGCTTCTAGAGAGTCTGTGAGGATGTGGGCTCATAGGTTCTCAACATTATTCAAGCCATCGAGAAAGGTTAGGAGGATTATAGCAGTAGATGAGACTGT
>JAGDWP010000105.1 GCA_023269855.1 Nitrososphaerales archaeon
ATTACATTGAATATAGTGTAGAGACTATAACAGCGTTCCTTAGAGCATTCTTCGATAGTGAGGGATGTGTAGATAAGAACGAGAAGATACTTGTTTGTAATACAGATCTAGACCTTCTCAATTATGTCAGGACCATATCTAATAGCAAAGAAGGGGGCACCGATCTACGACCGAAAGACTGAAAGAACATATTATAGGAAGAAAGACGTTTACTATCTTTATATTCGAGCAAATTCTAAGCGGAGGTTCGCTGAACTCATTGGTTTCACTATTAGGAGGAAGATGGAGAGACTAATGAAAGCCCTCAACCCCCACCATTTTTCCCTAAAACTTACTTAGTTTAAAGTTGAAAGAAGTGTTAAAATATCATCATTTACAATACTTTCATGTATGAGTGATTCTGAAGATTGGGTTTGGATTTTAGTAGTCGCCATAGTTCTCGTAATTATAATACCATTCATTGTAGTTCCATTTACTATGTGGATGGGTTGGGGTGGAATGATGAGAATGATGAATACGTGGGGTGCTGGATGGGTTATACCATTAATTTACACTATCCTTACAGTAGTAGTCGTCGCAGTAGCAGCCTTCGGGATATATTATCTAGTTAAAGGGTTATCTGAAAAAACAGCAGCTAAGAGTAAAAGCATTGATAAGCCATTAGAAATATTGAGGGAGAGGTACGCTAGAGGAGAAATAACTAGAGAAGAGTATCTTAGAATGAGGAAAGACCTGGAAACCGACTCCACAGAAGAATAAGCATATTAATCCATAGTGTAAAGTTTAATATTTAACTTGATGTTTTTACTCTCTTTCAAGTGTCATTTATCACATAATATGCATTGATAAAGCTAATATCTTTTCTGAAGAATTTTCTATAATGGTCTAGGTTGGAGAAGTATAGGTTTCCTAGTGAAGAATGGATTAAAGCGTATAAGGAAGAATTAAACAAGAATAAAATCTATGAAGAAGCTGCTAAAGATTGGGAGGGAGATTTCCTATTCATAATTACACCAGGTGAGGGGATTGAGAAAGAGGTTGTATTCTACGTAGATTTATGGCATGGTAAGTGCCGTGATGCATATATGGTTCCGAGTAGAGAAGCTAAGAAGGCAGCATTCATCTTTGAGGGACCATACTCGAATTGGAAGAAGCTTATAATGGGTCAACTCGACCCTATCCACGCTATAATGATGCGTAAGTTTAAGCTCCAGGGAGATATGGCTAAAGTATTGAGATATACTAAGGCTGCTTCAGAACTAGTTAAGACAGCATCTAGGATTCCAACAGAATTCATTCTATGACAATTAAGGGCTTTGAGAGCTATGTGGGAGTTCACATCTCCTAAGACTATTATTATAGGTGAAGATGCATTAGAATACTTGAAGACTATTGAAGGCGAGAAAGCATTAATAGTAACGGATAAAGTGATAAGAAGTTTAGGTTTCGTGGATAAGGTTGAGAGTTATCTTAGAGAAGCGGGGCTGGAAACAAAAGTATACGATGAGGTTGAGCCTGAACCTGTTACGGAGAATGTGTTTAGAGGTGTTGAAGTAGCTAGACAATATAATCCAGATTGGTTTATAGGTTTAGGTGGGGGAAGCTGTATAGATACTGCTAAAGCTATCTGGGTTCTATACGAGAGACCAGACATAAGGATTGACGAGATAAACCCATTAACAAAGCTTGGGTTAAGAAGGAAGGCGAAACTGATAGCCATACCTACTACAAGTGGTTCAGGGTCTGAGGCTTCATGGGCTATAGTGATAACAGATGTTAAGGAGAAGAGGAAAATGGAGCTAGCTTCAAGAGAAGTTGTAGCAGACATAGTCATACTCGACCCTTCTCTTCCATCCACTATGCCTCCAAGACTAGTTGCAGATACAGGTGTAGATGCATTGGTAAACGCTATGGAAGGATACATATCAACATGGAGAAACTATCTCTCAGACATTCACGCCATAAGTGCTATCAAAACCATCTTCAAGTATCTTCCAAGAGCTTATAGAAATAGAAGTGATAGAGAAGCCGTAGAGAAGATGCACTATGCTGCTATGCTTGCAGGCTTAGCTTTCAGTAATTCTCAGATATGTATAGGTCACGCTATGGGGCATGCTATAGGTGCATTATTTAAGGTTCCTCATGGAAGAACAATAGCATCCGTCTTAATCACAACAATAGAATACAATCTCAGCGAAGCATTAGACAGATATGCTGAGATAGCTGAAGAGATAGGTGTAAGAGATGACAGCAAAGAGAAGACTGTGGAGAAGTTTATCCAAGTATTGAGGAAGTTTCTCATAGAGTTGGATGAACCTGTAACGATAAGAGATATCGGGTTAAGTTGGCAGAAGGTACAGGAAAGCCTAGATGATCTTGTTGAGAGAGCGATGATGTCTACTGGAACGGTAGCTAACCCGAGAACCCCTACAGCCGAAGACTATAGAAAACTATTCATCTACGCATTTGAAGGAAGAAGAGTAGATTTCTAGAAAATATGAGAAAAGAAAGAAAAATAAAATAGAGTGGACGATTGAATCAGGCTTTCCGATCGTTGTCTTTTCTCTTATACATTATTGTGGTTTCACTTCTATTTCTTCAACTTCTTCTGGTATCTCGCATCCCTCAAGCCATATTGCTGCAAGTGTTCTGAAGTCGGGTGGTATGGCTTCTCTATCAATCACTACGTCTATTACTGCTGGTAGTTTCGAGTCTAATGCTCTTTTTAATGCTGGCTTAATCTCCGATGGTTCGACAACTCTTTCACCATAACAATTCATTGCCTGAGCTATCTTATCATACCTGATATCCGTAAAGTCTACACCAACATATCTCTTAGAGTAGAATAGTGTTTGACCTGCTCTAATCATCCCCCATGCACGATCATTCATTACGATAAAGATTACGGGGAGATTGAGACGGCTAACTGTTTCAAGTTCCTGTATATTTAAACCAAAAGCTCCATCCCCAGTTATACAGTAGACTTGCTTTTCAGGGTATGCGAGTTTCGCAGCAATAGCATAAGGTATACCTGTTCCTAGGTGACCCGAATCACCGCTCGCTGAACTTAGATACATGCCTGGCTCATAGATTCTATGGAGGTAGAAGCACCATACATTCGTGTTCCCACCATCTATTATCGCTATAGCATCTCTTGGAAAGAACTCCCTAACCTCTCTAATAACTCTAAGAGGGTGGATGGGTACGGAATCTGATCTAGAGAGTTCTTCAAAAGATTCAAGCCAAGCTTTCTCGATAACCTTATACTCTTGGATATACTTATTCTCTCCTCTTGGAGGTGTATAATTTTTTAATCTTTTCAATAAGCTTCTAAGTGTTGTTTTTGCATCTCCAATAATACCGATATCCACTGGTCTGTTCAATCCTATAACTTCTGGTGAAATATCTATCCAGACTATCTTCTGTCTACTTGGGTCACCCCATGCAGGTGGTTTACCCCACATATCTAGCGCACCTAGCCTACATCCAACTACTAGTATTACGTCTGCTTCTATCTGAGCTACTATTGCACCATTTCCAGGGCATGCTGGGATCAAGTATAATGGGTGATCTTCAGGGATAACCCCCCTACTACTTGGAGATGTTGTTATAGGTGCTTGTAGATATTCTGCTAACTCAATTACTTCTTCAACCGCTTTTGAACGTAGTACTCCTCCACCTACATGGATTAAGGGTTTCTCAGCTTCTGCAAGAATCTTCGCTGCTAGGTCTACTAATACAGGGTCTCCAGCAGGATTTGCTATCGGTCTATAACTTGGTGGAGGTGTGATCTCCAATAAGTTTTCATCACCTTTCTGGAAAAGTATGTTCGATGGAAAATCTAGGTGTACTGGTCCAGGTCTTCCAGATAATGCTACTTTGAAAGCCCAGTGTACGAGTTCAGGTATACGTCTCCAGTCCGATACAACTGCATTCCACTTAGTTACAGCTTTGAATAAAGACAACTGGTCAAGAGCTTGCTGAGAGCCAGTATCAGGATAGGATCGCCAAGTCTGATTCTGAGCAGTTATAACTATTAACGGTATACTATCAGCATAAGCAGGATAGACTCCTGAAACAAGGTTTACAGCTCCAGGTCCAACTGTTCCAACACATACTCCAGGTTTACCTGTAAGCCTAGCCCAGGCATCAGCTGCGTGAGCTGCAGCAGCTTCATGACGGACCGTAATAAACTCGATTCTACCATCTCCGTAGATAGCATCTAGGAGAGGGTAGAGCTGATCTCCCGGAACACCGAATATGTATCTCACACCTTCCTGTACTAAGCAACGTTTTAAGACTTCTCCACCAGTTATACGAGCCATACAACCACATTAAAAAATAGAGAGAAAACTAGTTTTAAGATTTCGAATACATATTCCATTCTAGTGTGAGAATTTGGTTGAAAAGCGCTGGAAGAGGCTCGGTTAGTTCTTGGTTTAGTTTTAGACTGTTATTTTTACTGCGAGTTCTTTTAGTCTTGCTTGTGCTGCTGCTAGACGTGCTATTGGGACACGGTATGGTGAACAGCTTACATAGTCTAGTCCAGCTTCCTCGAAGAATCTTATACTATTCGGTTCTCCACCATGTTCTCCACATATTCCCACTATTAGTCTAGGATTAGCTTCTTTTCCTTCTCTTGTCCCTATCTTTACTAGTCTTCCAACGCCTGTCTCATCTATTCTCTCGAATGGATTGTATGGTAGAATCTTTTTACCCAGGTATTGAGCCATGAATTTTGCTTCTGCATCATCTCTACTGAACCCGAAAGTCATCTGTGTTAAGTCGTTTGTTCCGAAGCTGAAGAAGTCTGCGACTTTCGCTATCTCTGAAGCTGTTAAGGCTGCTCTAGGTGTTTCAATCATTGTTCCAACATGGAATTCTATCCTGTCACCGTATTCTTGGAATACTTTCTCTGCTTCATCTTCTACTATCTCTCTTAGAATACGTAGCTCGTTTGCCTCGCTTACAAGAGGTATCATTATCTCCGGATGTACTGTTACGCCTTCCTTCTTTAATTCTAGAGCTGCCTCGATTATTGCTCTAGTCTGGATACGATAGATCTCGGGATATGTTATTCCAAGCCTGCATCCTCTATGACCTATCATTGGATTATGCTCTGCAAGCTGTAAAGCTCTCTTCAATATACGTTCCTTCTCTTGTAGAAGTTTCAACGCTTTCTTGTATCCTCTTTTACGACCCCTAGCTTTAATTCTTAACTCTGCGACTTCTTGTATTAGCTCCTCTATTCTAGGTAGGAATTCATGCAGTGGTAGGTCGAGCAACCTAACCGTGACAGGATATCCAGCCATTTCTCTAAAGATTTCTTTGAAATCGGATTTGAACATTGGAAGAAGCTTCTTTACAGCATTCCATCTCTCTTCTATTGTTTCAGCGAATATTAACTCGAGAACGATTGGGAGTCTATCAGGTGCATTAAACATTCTCTCCGTTCTAGCTAAGCCTATTCCTTCAGCACCGAATTCTCTAGCTTTACGTGCTGCAGTAGGCGTCTCAGCGTTAGCTCTAACTCCAAGCCTCCTAATTTCATCAGCCCATTTAAGGAGTATTTGTAGCTCACCGCTTAACTCAGGCTCGATAGTTGGCAAAGCTCCAACATAGACATGACCTGTTGTCCCATCAATTGTTATAACATCATACTTCTTTACTTGTACACTATCTACTGTGAAGACTTCTTTATCCAAGTCGATCTTGATCATTTCTGCTCCTACTACAGCGGGTTTACCCATACCTCTAGCAACAACTGCAGCGTGGCTTGTCATTCCTCCTCTACTCGTTAAGATGCCTTGTGCAGCAATCATTCCATGTATATCTTCAGGCTTGGTTTCAGGTCTAACAAGTATTACTTTCTCACCTTTAGCTCCTAGATGAGCTGCTTCATCCGCTGTGAAAACTACTTTCCCTGTAGCTGCTCCCGGAGACGCATTCAATCCTTTAGCTATAGGCTTAGCTTTAACATTTGGATCAATCCTGGGGTGTAGCAATTGATTCAAGTCATTTGGATCTATCCTAGCTATTGCTTCTTCTTTTGTAATTAATCCTTCATTTACCATGTCTACAGCTATCTTTACAGCTGCTTGAGCTGTTCTCTTACCATTCCTTGTCTGAAGCAGGTATAGTTTTCCTTCCTGTATTGTGAATTCGAAGTCCTGCATTTCTCTGAAATGTTTCTCAAGTATGTCAGATACTCTTAGTAGTTCTTCATATACTTGAGGTAGGTCATTCTTTAGTTCTTCTAGTGGTTTAGGTGTTCTAATACCTGCAACAACATCTTCTCCCTGAGCATTCAATAGGTATTCTCCATAAAGCTTCTTTTCACCAGTAGAGGGGTTTCTAGTAAATCCAACCCCTGTACCAGAATCGAAACCTAGATTTCCGAAAACCATCATCTGTATGTTTACAGCTGTATAAAGGTCTTCAGGGATATTGTATGTCTTCCTATATACGATGGCTCTAGGGTTATTCCATGATTTGAAGACTGCTTCTATAGCCATCCTAAGCTGCTCCCATGGGTCTTGAGGGAACTCTCTACCAGTCTCCCGTTTAATCAATTCTTTGAATTCCTCGATTATCTTCTTCCATTCTTCTGCAGGCACCTCTACGTCATGTTTTACTCCAAGCTTCCTCTTATGCTCCTCAATTATTTCATCGAATTTTTCATCTTTAACTCCTAAAACTATTTTGCCGAACATCTGGATTAGTCTACGGTAAGAGTCATAAGCGAATCTTTCATCATTCGTTTCTTTTGCAAGGCTCTTAACAATTTCATCATTTAATCCCAAGTTTAATATTGTATCCATCATGCCTGGCATAGAGTAGGGTGCTCCAGAGCGGACAGATACTAGTAGAGGTCTCTCAGTAGAACCGAATCTTCTTCCAACTCTTTCTTCTATAACTCTAAGCTTCTCTCTGACTTCTTCTAGTAGACCGTCTGGAAGTTTACCAGTAGAATAGTATTCTCTGCAAACGTATGTTGGAATGTTTATTCCAGGGGGTACGGGTAGCCCTATCCTAGTCATTTCAACTAAGCCGTAGCCTTTACCACCTAGCTCAAACTTTGTTAAACCAACTGCTTCATCAAAGAGTAAAACTCTAGGTTTATTCTCAGACATATTCGAAAATCCTCCTAGCATTTTCTGTTACACTTAGTATTTAATCTTTCCCTATTTATTCAATGATAAACTTAATATTAAAGTGTCCGATTTCCAAGATAGCTCAATAAAACTTTATCAAGGACCATGCTAATGCAGCTCAGCATCTCTTACTTAAATATCTATCTATGTTATGATTACGTGGTCTATCTGGTGATGTCTTTTAGCTATTAACCGTATAAGTTCTATCGTTTTACCATTCTTTCCTATAGCTATCCCTTTATCTTTTGGATCAACTGTAACTACCGCTATTTTCTTACCATTCGTCCGCTCAGTAATTCTGATAGGCTCGATTACTCTAGCTGGAAGTAAAGCATTCTCAAGAAACTTGGAGGGATCCGGAGAATATTCTATAACTTTTATCTTCTTCTTCACCATCCTAGAGAACTGCTGTATCTTTACACCTTTCTTCGATAATGCTTTCTTGAGTTCTCCATCACCTACTATGAAGACTATTAAATCGCCTGAATCTATGCAGTCAACTACAGATGCACCCGTAGCTGCTTCAAACAGAGATACATACTTGATCTCTTTGTCAGTCAATCTTACTCCTTCACTCAAGACTAAGCAACCTCAACGAAACCTCAAATTAGTAATCCATAAACTATTATAAAAGCTTAATTTGAATTCTACACCGAAACCTTGAACCTCACTTCTAATCTATGAAAACACTCCATCATTAAGAAAACTAGAACACATAGTTAAAACTATTCATGCAAAAAGGAAGCGACGGCTCAAAATAATTGTTTTATATTTAGTTGATGATAAGTTAGATGGGTTATGAAGATTACTCTACCGACTCCCATATCATGCGGTATATTCCTCTCTTACAGATGTAACTCTGAATGCAGACATTGTATGTATGCGTGTTCACCTAGATGGAGTAATGACTGGATTCCAATAAGCGATTTAAAGAACATACTTTCTCAACTTGCTGATAAGATCCTACCATCACCATACGGAGTTTCCAGAGTTGGAGTCAATTATGGATTACACTTTACAGGAGGTGAACCTTTCTTAAACTACTCATTACTCTTAGAAGCGGTAAAGGTCGCTTGTGACTACGGTATCCCATCAATCTTCGTTGAAACGAATTCATACTGGTGTACTGACCCGGAGAAGACTGTTGAGAGATTGAGAGAACTAAAAAGTTTAGGGCTTAACGGTATACTAGTAAGCGTTAACCCATTCATAGTAGAATACGTCCCATTCGAAAGAATAGAATACAACGTCTCTTCAAGTTTCAGAATCTTTGGAGAGAATACAATGATATATCAATATGAGTTCTATAGGCAGTTTAAATGGTCAGGTCTTAAAGGATTACTTAAGTTTGAAGACTATCTTAGACTCTATGGGTTTAGAGGTTTGGAGATGGTTGAGCTTATACCTATGGGTCGAGCATGCTATAAGCTTAGAGACTTGTTTACTAAGTATCCTGCGAGAACGTTCTTTAGAGAAAACTGTAGAGCAAGCCTGTTGAGAGAGTGGCATACACATATTGATAACTATGGAAACTATATTACAGGATACTGTGGAGGATTATCACTTGGAGACGCTAGAAAACTTGACCAACTCTTAGAAGACGGAATAGACTTAGATGAAAAACCAATACTAGACATACTCATAAACAAGAACATAGGAGAACTGTACAGCTTCGCTGTAAAAGAATTCAATTACAAAGAAAGAGAGGATGGATACATTTCTAAATGTGACCTCTGCCATACAACTACATCTTAGACATTTAATAATTATTGAGAATACACCATAATAACCATCAATACCTATAAACTCATAGTTATAATCATAATCAGGATATATGATGGTGTTACATTCTGGACATATAACCTTACCATCATCATCTACATAAACTCTATAAACATTACTCTTAAACATCTATCCCATATTAATTTAAAGATTCTATAATATTCTTCTTAATTCTTCTAGGTTTGGTTCTCAGAGCCGAACCACA
>JAGDWP010000054.1:0-1062 GCA_023269855.1 Nitrososphaerales archaeon
CAGCTTGCAACAAGCGTAGGTATCTCACACAATCTACTCACTATATCATCATTCACGACTGGAGGTTTCCTATGCATTCCAACGAAGGCCAAGTCTGAACAGTGTACGGCTCCACACATATTAAGACAGCATGCAATAGCTATCTTTAGTTTTCCAGGGAGGTCATCTCTAACAAAATATTCATAGAGTTCGTCGTATAACGCTTTAGCCAATCCAGGGGCATCTATTATAGCTGTATGGCAGTGCACCCACCCCTGTGTATGGATTATGGCCTTCAGAGATCTACCCGTACCACCTACAGGCCACCCCTTCTCCTTTAATTCTTTCAGAAGCTCCTCAAGCTTCTTCTTATCAGTAACTATGAATTCTACGTTATGTCTACTGGTAAACTTTACATAGCCATCCGAGTATTTGTCCGCAATATCACATAGTTCTCTAACATAGTATACGCTGACTATCTTAGGCACAGCGGCTCTAACCATGTATACTTCTTCACCATTCATTGATACATGCTTTATTACACCTGGAGCCACATACTCATGATACCTCCACTTACCATAGTTCTTTAACAGTACTGGATGAATCATCTCCCTGTAGTGGGGTGGACCAATATCTGTTATATGTTTCTCTTTTGCAGCCATCCTTACTTTACCTCCTCTAACTCTTCTGGGCTCCAGAAGTAGTAGGGGTTGGCTCTAGGAACATAGACCATCTGGGGTACAGGCGGTAAACCAACGTCTTTCAAGAATTTCCTCATACCAAGCCTGTAAACTAATTCTCCTATTCTCTCTCTCGTTCTAGCGTTTTCATCCCACCAATCAAGCATTCTCCTTATCAAGTCCTTTAACTCACTGTATGGCTTCTCAAGTTTCATGAATGGGACTATAACCCATCCAAGGAAAGCTCCTTGAAGTATTGTTGCTTTTCCGCCAAGTAGAAGCGTTACACCTTTATCATCTCCTGGAAGTATGGCCTTTGGAAGGGCGGAAAGGCACCTCATACACCTTGTACAATCTTCTGGGTTTACTCTAAGCTCCTTACCATCCCATTCAAGAGCTTGAG
>JAGDWP010000054.1:1162-8926 GCA_023269855.1 Nitrososphaerales archaeon
GTACAATCTTCTGGGTTTACTCTAAGCTCCTTACCATCCCATTCAAGAGCTTGAGGTGGACATCTAGCAGCTACAGCAGCGATGTTAACACCCTGTTTTGCATACTCTCTCACAGCTTCTTGGTCAATCTTTATAGAGTCTCTCCATGTTCCAATTATTGCTAAGTCTGCACGAGCTAGTGCGCATACACAATCGTTAGGACAGCCTGAGATCTTTATTTTGAACTTATATGGAAATCGGGGTCTGTGGATCTCATCTTGGAATTCCATTGTTAAATCATGGTATAGATCAAGTGTATCTATGCATGCCCATTGACAAAAAGCTGGACCCCCACAGCAGCTGAGTGACCTGATATCACTTCCAGATCCGCCTAGGTCGAAACCATTCGCTGCTAATTCATCAAAGCATGGTTGTAGGTTTGCTGTAGGTGCTCCAAGCAATATTATATCTCCAGTAGAGCCATGTAGATTCATGAAGCCCGTACCGTATTTCTCCCATATATCACAGATCTTTCTAAGAGCTTTCGTTGAATAAAACCATCCTGCAGGCTGAGCTACTCTAAGAGTGTGAACTTCAGGGGTAGGCATTACTTCTGGTGGAAGGTCACTGTATCTTCCGATGACTCCTCCACCATAACCCCAGACGCCAACTATTCCTCCATGCTTCCAATGGGTAACCTTCTCTTTATACGATCTCTCAAGCTGTAGTAGAACATTCTTTGCATAAGGCTTCACTGCAGCCATCCTCTTCATTTCCTTTATAAAGCTTGGCCACGGCCCCTTCTCCAACTCATCTAAAAGAGGAGTCTCAGACATTTTTAACTCGATTATACTATCCACTCCAGAGCTATATATTCTTTCACATAGAAAAATTCTCTATAAGATGAAAATAACGGAGTTTTGTTACTATCAACAAATATACCATTATAAGTGAGCCAGTATTCAGAGGTTCCATCGCTACTTTAAGAATTCGAGATATGGAGTCTTCAAGTCTACCATCGCGTTTACTATTAAGTCCGCTAATCCTCCATATTGTATATTGTATCTAGAAGTTGCTTGGTAATGTTCGAATGTATCTCTAAGAGCACCTTTACAGTTAGAGCATGGTGCACACACATATTTTGGTACTTCAGGGTTTTCTACAGTATCTCTGAAGGCTTCAAGTATCTGTTTAAACTTCATCCTAGATGCGATCTTACTCCTCCATTCTGGAAAGTTCATTGACTGCATTATTGCGAAACCGCTTCCACCTCCACAGCAATAATTGTAGACTCCTGAAGGATTCATCTCTCTAAACTGTGGACATATCTTACTCAATATGTTTCTCTGGGGTTTAACTATACCCATTAGTCTTACAATATTGCATGGGTCATGAAGTGTTACAGGGAAATTGTTTCGAGATGGATCTAGGTTCAGCTTATTCTTCTCCACGATATCCCAGAGCAAGGGTAGACAGCTTTCCCTAGGTATGTTGTATTCATCGAATAATACTCGGTCAGCTACGACTGTTAAAGCTTTGTGTGCATGCCCACATTCTCCGATAACTATCTTCTTCACATCAAGCTTCCTCGCTGCCTCTATATGCTTCAAAGCTATTCTAGCGAGCATAACATCATCATACCATACGCCATAGTTTACTGCATCATATCCAACCAGCTCGCTACTGAGAGTCCAGCTGATACCAGCCTCCTCAAATATTATAGCGAAAGCTGCAGGGTTCTCAGGCCATGAAAGATATTCACCAGCATTGTGAATTAGAAGTATGTCTGCACTCTTCTCATCTATTGGTATCTTAATGTTCTTGCCATATTTCTCCTTTATGTCTTCTTCTATGAATTTTACTATGTCTTTGAAGCCTTCAGGCGTCATACCTGTAGATGAGCCTATTTTCAAATGTTGTTTAGCACCCAGTTCATGGAGTGGTTTAGGAGCTATTCCAAGTTCAGAGCTGAACAGTTTCCTTATCTCGTGAGTTATTAACCCGTTATCTAAACCAAGTGGGCAGGTCTGAGTACACCTTCTACACAACGTGCATCTGTAAGCTAATTCACCGAGTCTAAGAATAGTCTTTGCATTTAATTCAACTTCATCTGAGAATAGTTTACCAGTTTTTGTTAAGTACTTCTTCCAGATTCTCCTCAAGATCTCTGATCTATATGTCGGTCTATAGATCTCTTTTCTACCGCTTGAAACATAGATTGGGCAAGCTTCACTACAAGTTTGACACTTTGCACAGTATTCTAATGAGAGAAGTAATGGTTGAAGGAAAGTCCAGTTTCCCTCTTCTGACAGAAGTTTCTTCAAGCCTTCAAGGAAACGTTGAGTCAGTAATTCTTCCTCCTCCTTGTTCTGAGGCTTCCATGGAATGTCTATCCCTATGTATCCATCCAAGTCTGTCGCATACTTTAACCTCCATTCATCTTTAGGCTGTGTCATCTCAGGCTCCATGCCAGGCTTATCATAAGGCGGTGGTAGAGGCATCAAATCTTTTAAATCTAGTCTAACAAGCTGTTCAACATTCTTACCAATATCGGAAACTTTTACTCTTGAGACTGCTTTAACTTCCACTCCTACTCCACCTCTGAAGCATTCTCCAGCCAGCTCTTATCCTTCTTCATATGTGGTCCACTCCAAGGAATCTTGTACCCTCTAATTATTTCCTTCACCCGATATTCTATTCTACTTCCTCTAATATTAGGTTCATCATCCCATAAGATCTTGTGATAAGTAAACCATTTCCCGAGGAAATGAGACATCTTAGAGTACGGTATATAGATCCAGAGCAACTGTAACAGAATAATGTGTAAGATAGTCAATGGGTGAAGCTCGGGCAGCTGAGTCATCTGGAAGCTAACTATCATCACCATATACATTCTAGCTAGGGAGAAGTAAGGATCAACGCTTAAGGCTATAAACCCTGTTAGAAGCACAACTAGGATGAAGATTAGATTAAAGTAATCTACCTTACCACTATATTCTCTCATAGAATTATCAGCAACCCTCCTAATCAATAATCCAATAACACCTATAGTGGTTGCAAATATGCCTACGTATCCAAAGAATTGATTTAATCTATCAAGCATAATGATACTAGCTACCGTCTCACTAACATATACTGTTAGGACGCTGTAAACTAGTAAAGAGGCAAACCACAATAGAATCATGTAGATGCCGCCATGAAAGAGAAATGTAATATACCATAGGGGACGATTGTAAGTATAAACCCTCTTCAAGAAAAGCATCTCCTTCAACATTTCTTTTAATTCCTCAGTTAGAGACTTCGACAATTTACGCTTAGACCAATCTACCTCCTCCATATAACTTCCACCATAGTGTGTGCGTCCAGGCTCATGTGGGACAGGGTAAAGCTCCCACCTCAAATGCAACGGCTTCCCAGACCACTTAACCCACACATAGATTAAACCAACAATGAAAACAACTATTGTAACATAAGTTGAGACCGGCAAAACCTCGACCACGCCCACACCATACCACCTATCCATTAATGAGTAGAAAACCAACTGAAATATTTAACTAATCCACATAATGATATTCATGAAGTACCAATGGATACAATGATGATTTTAGCTTGTTAACAATTCTCTGATGTAATTCCTTAAATTATCATAGTATGTCTCTATGCTATTAACTGGAAAGCCATGATGAATATGGAACTTTAATCTCGATGCTTCTTCTAATAATCTACTACTTAATACTGAATAGACTACATTTTGAGGAGATGAGAATTTTCCTGTTTTAGCAAGTATTCTAAGGATACTGTAGCATGTTATAATTATTACAAAAGTTTTCATTGGATAAGATTCGATCAAGTTAATCAATTGTTCAATATTTTTACTCGCTCCCAGAATAGTGTAAAGTCTAAATATTATTGAAGACTCGAAGTTTTGTTCAATAAATTCTTTAAGCCGTAAACTTACATGCTTAGAACAGTATAGAGCTAATGAAGACTCTCCCGACATCCTGGATAATAACTCTACCAACCCTTTAGAAGAATGTTCAGTAGGATGTTCAGTATTTTCTACACCTAATTTCTTTAGTAGGGAGGCTGTTCCAGGTCCTATAGCTAATGAATGTTTTACAGCGTACTGCCAAGCTTCTGGAATTAGTTTCTCAACAATCTTCACTGCAGTCTTACTTGTAAAGACGCTTACATTAGGGGCGAAACCTAAAGAAAATACTTTACGTGCTGATTCTACTTCATCCCAGTCTATCTTTATTTTAATTAATGGGATGATCCTAATCTCGATATCTAGGTCACTCAAGTATCTCGCTATGTTCATTGATGTATCTACTGTTCCTGGAAGTATGACTACTACTTCTCTACCCATCTCAGCTTCTCGCCCAGCTGGACAACCTTACCAAAGACTATTACGGCTGGAGGTTTAACATTATTCTCTCCAGCTATCTCAACTATGTTTCCAAGTGTACCAGTGAATACTCTCTGGGATGGAAGAGTAGCATCTTCGATTATAGCTATGGGAGTAGAAGTAGGGAGACCAGATAATATAGCTTCATCAACGATCTTCTCCAGATTAGATACACCCATCAATACTATCACAGTATCTACTGAAGAGAAGATCCTCCTCAAGTATCCAGTATCATCTTTAACCTCTTCTCTTCTATGACCCGTAACTATGGCTACAGATGATGAATAATCTCTATGAGTCACGGGTATGCCTGCATAAATTGGTGCTGCTAGAGCTGAAGAAATTCCTGGGATAATCTCATAAAGTATCCCAGCGTTTCTCAAGACTTCACATTCTTCTCCACCCCTAGCGAAAAGCATGGGATCACCATTCTTCAACCTAACAACGACATCATATATTCTAGCTTTCTCAACTAATAGCTTGTTTATCTCTTCCTGCTTCCAGCTCTCCCCCTTCTCCTTCCCAACACAGATAAGCTCTCTAGCATTTACAGCATACTTCAGTATCTTCTCATCCACAAGCCTATCATAGATTACTACATCGGCTCGCTGAAGTATCTTCAACCCTTTCAACGTTATTAGTTCAGGGTCCCCTGGCCCTGCTCCGACCAGGTATACCTTACCCAAGCCTGCCCCTCCACTCTCCTATAATCTTCTCTCCACCCTTCTCTCTAAACACCTGCACTATCTTCGAGACAGTTTCCTCGATATTATCCAGGTTAAAGTACTCCTGTATCGTGATCTTTTCTCTATAGTTTACTGAGACAGTTGAGATCGTTATTTTAACCTCATTTCGATCAATCTCAGCATTTACGCCTAAAGGCGTCTTACATCCCGCTCTCAGCATTGAGACTATTCTCCTCTCAATCATAGTCTCCATGTAGCTATCATAGTCGTTAAGCTTTAACAAGATTTCTCTCAGGTTATAATTATCTCTTCTTACGACGACTGCGAGTGCTCCCTGCCCAGCTGGAGGTGTGAAATCCTCTATCGGGAGCCTAGTATATTTAATGTTCTCTTTAAGTCTCTGTATACCTGCTTCAGCAATCACCAATCCATCAACTTCACCACTCAACATCCTCCTCAATCGTGTATCAACATTACCTCTAATCGGTACCACCTCTAGATCATTCCTGACATACTTTATGAAGGCCTCCCTCCTTAAACTACTTGTGCCTATACATGATCTTGGTGGTAGATCTTGGAGATTCATGCTATTCTTTGATATGAATACGTCATTCGGACTCTTCCTCTCTGGAACAGCAGCTATGATTACTCCTTCAATTGTTTCTGTTGGATAGTCTTTCATACTGTGTACTGCTATGTCTACGTCTCCCTTAATCAATGCTTGATCTATCTCTTTCTCAAACACCCCCTTCTGAGGAATCATGTATAATGGTGTCTCTAAGTCTACATCACCCCTAGTCTTGACCACCCTTATCTCATACTCTATCTCTGGATATTCAGATTTCAGCTTATCAACTACTTCCATCGTCTGTATAATGGAAAGCCTGCTACCTCTAGTGCCTACTCTAATCTTCATTTCCCAACATTCTAAAAAGAATTCTGGAAAGCATTTATTGTTAACTCTATGTCTTGATGAGTATGCGCAGTTGATATAAAGCATGTCTCAAACTGACTTGGAGGAATAAATACACCATTCTCCAACAATTTGTGGAAGTATCGTTTAAACAATTCTATATCTGATTTCTTAACATCATCATAGCTTAAGACTTCGCCATCTGTGAAGAATACTTGGAACATTGATTCCACATAGTTTACAGTTATCTTAAGATTCTTGTCAATAGCAATATCCTGTATGGCTTTACATAGCTTCTCAACTTTACTCCTCATCTCTAGATAGATGTTCTGGTTCTCCCTAACGTAATCTAAGACTGTTAATGCTGCTTTAGTAGACAGTGGGTTACCACTATATGTTCCAGAGGCGTAGATTTTACCAGCGGGTGCAAGATTCTTCATTATATCTTCTCTTCCACCGAAGGCTGATATAGGTAGACCGCCTCCTAAAGCTTTACCGAGAGTTGTTAAATCAGCTTTTACTCCATAATACTGTTGTGCACCGCCAGGTGAAAGCCTTAACCCTGTTACTACTTCATCGAAGATCAATACCGCTCCAGAGTAGTCTGCAAGCTCTCTAAGAGCTTTTAGAAAATCTATCCTCGGCTTGATTAAACCCATATTTACAGCTACTGGTTCAACAATTATCGCTGCTAGGTCGTCTCTATTCTCTTTAACGATCTGTTCAGTTAACTCTATATCGTTGAAACGTGATATCAGTGTATACTTGGCTAGATCTTCTAATACACCTAGGCTTGAAGGTATACTGAACGTTAATGCTCCAGATCCAGCTTTAACTAATAGGGAATCGTGGGATCCATGGAAGCATCCCTCAAACTTCAGTATCTTCCTTCTCCCAGTATATCCTCTAGCTAATCTAATCGCATGCATTGTTGCTTCTAAACCACTATTAGCTAGTCTAACCATCTCGATAGATGGGTAGAGTTCCCGAATCTTCTCAGCCAGCAATACTTCTTCCTCGGTAGGTGCACCGTACAAGAAGCCATCCTCAACTGCCCTCTTCAATCTCTCTACAATAAACTTAGGTACATGACCAAAAAGCAATGCACCATAACCCATAACATAATCAATATAGTTCCGACCATCCACATCGAAAATCCTCGAACCTTCACCTCTCTTCACAAAGAAGGGGTAGGGATCGAAAGCTCTAACTGGACTATTAACCCCACCTGGAATAACCTTCTTCGCCCTCTCATACAACATGAAGGAGTCCAGACGCTTACTCACATACAACCCTCCTTATTTTATGGTAGTTTTCTGTTTTCAATCTTCTTTACAAACTATTTGAGGTTTTCTCTCTTAATGCCTAGAACTCTTAACAAAGTTCAAGAGTTCAAACATAGTAAATAATTTATGCCTTGTGGCCTAATTTTTTTGAGCTTGATATTCTTGTCTAATGTTAGGGTCTTGTTTTTCTATGATGTTACCATGTTTAAGAGTATGTTGTATATGTATGCTTTGGTTATTAGTTCTACGTCTATCCATCTAGGTTTTCTTGAGAGTATGTGTTCTCTGAAAAGGTTCTTGAATCTTGAAGACTAAAACCAATAGAGAAGATATATCTTATAATGGCTAGGAATCTTGTATAGCTTTCAGAAATCTTGTAAGGTCTACCTTCTCACCATTATTCATCCTCCCCAGCTCAACATGATAACTCTCCACGAAACCCATAAGAGTTAGAACGTTACTCTAAGCAATAGGCTTTAAAGAAAAGAATAT
>JAGDWP010000056.1 GCA_023269855.1 Nitrososphaerales archaeon
AAGCCCTCAACATCCCCCACATTTTTCTATCATGCTCACGTAGATAATATATATAAATAGATTCGGGCCCGGGGGGACTTGAACCCCCGTCCTCCGGCTTTCTCCGTGACCTCCACCGCAGGCCGGCGCCATATCCATTCTAGGCCACGGGCCCTTTAGATATCTACCCACTCAATCAATTATCTTTACGGTTATTGGTTCTCTGTTAATGATTTTCTAATTAGACTATTTAAGCAATGTTCTGGCCAATCAAGCCTTCTGGACTCATCTTATCTTTCTTTTTCCATTAGATCTCTAAGAGGTTTATTTTCTCAATGTTTATATGATAGGATCCCAATTTTTTAGAAGGGTTTTGTGGGTTATCTTCTTGAAGAAAGAAGCCCCGTAAAATTGTGGAGGTACGCTGGAGAAAGACATAGCAGATTGGTTATAGCGCTTGATTTCGTTGATGGGCAGGCTGTAGATGAGGATTCAGAAAAGCTGTTGAAAAAATGTTTCAGATTACTGGATTCTTTGAGAGAATACATTGTAGGCGTAAAGATAGGGTTCCCACTACTTTTATCGATTGGTACTGACGGAGTAAGAGAATTGACCGATGTATTCAGGAAGGAGCTATACTTCTTATCGGATTTCAAGATAGGCGATATTCCAGAAGTAGTCAATTACACTTTAAAACTACTAGAAGACCTAGGCTTCGATGGTGCAACTATACACTTATTCCAAGGAGGCCTACACAGGATATCTGTAGAATCATTAGACTTGTTTGGAGTATTATTGATGAGTCATCCTGAAGCACTATTATTTGAAAGAAATCTTGATGAATTGATTAATCAATCATCAATGCCTTCGGTTGACGGAGTAGTGGTTGGAGCAACCAGAAAAGAGTATCTCCAAGAAGTGAGAAGAAGATTGCCTAAGAAGACTATTTTATGTCCAGGCATAATAGCTCAAGGAGCTGAACCTGGACAGGCTCTAAGGTTTGGAGGAGATTTTGAAATAGTTGGAAGAGCAATTACGATGTCTCCTGACCCCGTCTCATCTATTAAGATGATCCTTGAGGCTGAGAGAAATGTACTCGAAAAATAGACTAGCAGAGATTCTGATATCCACTAATTGTGTAAAATTTGGAGAATTTATTCTCAGTTCAGGAGCTAAGAGCAACGTATACGTCGACATGAGGAAGATAATTTCCCACCCAGCCGAATTCACAGAGCTAATCCATATCTCTACAAGAGTGATAAATAATTTGAAGTCTGATGTATTGGTAGGAGTAGAATCTGGTGGAATACCGTTTGCTACTGCTCTAGCGATAGAGTTG
The DNA here is from genome assembly GCA_023269855.1 of Nitrososphaerales archaeon. Taxonomy (GTDB): domain Archaea; phylum Thermoproteota; class Nitrososphaeria_A; order Caldarchaeales; family Wolframiiraptoraceae; genus Geocrenenecus. Next base: position 1,319 of record JAGDWP010000056.1, read on the forward strand.
AAGAAGCCGTTAATTTACGTTAGGAAAGAATCTAAGACTCATGGGTTAAGAAAGCTTATTGAAGGCGAATATAGAGAGGGCGACATAGCATTAGTGATAGACGATGTATCTACAACTGGGAACTCTATCGCGAGAGCCGTTGAAGCTTTAAGATCAAGCGGGATCGTAGTCTCAGATGCGTTCGTAATCGTTGATAGAGAAGAAGGAGCACTAGAGAAATTAGAGCAAATGAATGTTAAATTGCATTCATTGATAACTCTTAGAGAAGTTCTATCTCACATGTCTAGGCCAGCTTCAATGACTTATGCTGGGGAGATCGGAGAATAAATGAATATTCATGATAATCTGCTTGGTAGGGAATGGGTGGATAGACAACATTTTGATTGTTTTTCTTCAAAATACGTGATTGGAGAAGTGTATGAGATACGTCAATTAACTCAAACCATAAGGGAGTATAATGCTAGGCTAAAAGAGGACATGGAACCTGTGCCTGGACAATTTGCGATGCTGTGGATACCTAGGGTAGGTGAAATACCTTTGAGTTTCGCAGACTATTCCAAACAGACTGCAAGACTTATCATAAGCAGAGTGGGAAGGGTTACATCCTATATACATGAAAACATTAGCAAAGGCTCAAAGATATTGTTGAGGGGGCCGCTAGGAAGAGGTTTCACAATTCATTCTAAAAGAAGCTGCCTATTAATTGGGGGAGGATACGGTCTTGCACCACTCTACTACCTAGCTAAAATACTGAAAGAGAATAATTGTAGGTTAAAGACATTACTAGGCTTTAAACACTCAGAGGATGTATTCTATGTTAATGAGTTCGGACAAGTATCAGAAGTACATGTTTCTACAGAGGATGGAGGGAAAGGATTTAAGGGAACAGTAATCGATATGCTTGAGAAGATTTTCAAAGAAGAAGAATCATTCGATGTAGTTTACGCATGTGGTAGAGAAGAAATGTTAATGAGAGTTGTTCAAGAATGTGTGAAAAGAAATATCGATGTTGAGATCTCTCTCGAGAGACAGATTAAATGTGGTCTCGGAATTTGTGGTTCATGCTCGATTGAGCCACTGGGCTTAAGAGTTTGTAGAGATGGACCAGTATTCAAAGGAGACATCCTATTACAGATAAAAGAATCTGAAATAGAAAGCGATGGAGAAAAGATATGTCTAAGACATTGAATAACTTTAGTTCCATTAGAGAGAAGGTTAGCCATGGGAAGATAACGGTAGATCTGACAACCTCTATTTCGAAGTTATCTCTTAGGAATCCAACAGTATTAGCTTCTGGGATACTCGGATCGTCATATAGTTTATTAAAGCGTGTTGAAGATGCTGGAGCGGGAGCTCTGACTACAAAGACTATAACTAGGGATCCACGTGAAGGTTATGTTAACCCTGTCTTCGTAGACCTTGGCTATGGTTACTTAAACGCTATAGGGTTAAGAAATCCGGGAGCAGAAGAATTCAGTAAAGAATTATCTAGAGCGACGAAGAATATTCAGATACCGATAATAACTAGTATTGGTGGGAGTAAGTTTGAAGAATTCATTTTTGTAGCTGAGAAAATGCTTGAAGCAGGTTGTGATGCATTAGAACTTAATCTCTCATGCCCTCATGTTGATGGATACGGTTTAGATGTAGGCTTGGATGCAAAGCTAACATGCGAAATAATTAAACAATTGAAAAGTGTATCTTCTAAACCTATATTTGCCAAGATCTCATTACACCAATCTCAGAAAAATCTTCTAGAGAAATATATCAATGCAGGTCTCGACGGCATAACAGCCATAAATGCTTTGAAAGGTCTAGCAATCAGTATCGAAGCACTATCACCCATACTCTCAAACGTTATAGGAGGACTTTCAGGACCATGTATAAAACCTGTAGCCCTTGCAATTGTATATGAAATACATAGAGAGTTCCCAGACATTCCTATTATAGGAGTTGGGGGAATACAGTCTCCTGAAGATGCTATTGAGATGATCTTGGTTGGGGCTTCAGCAGTCGGCATAGGCTCAGCTATAGTTAGGAAAGACTTAAAGATATTCATGGAGATAATAGATGGCATAGAGAGATTCCTCTTAGATAATGGATTCAAATCCGTGAAAGAACTCATAGGTTACATAAATAGAAGATGACAGTGATAAGATTACATGCTGAAAGTTCTCGAGATCTCAGTGTATTTTAGAGAGAAAGGTTAATAGTTTAAAGGAAGGCTTTGTTAATCGATGATTAGTAAAGATGAGATAAAGAGTATCCTAGAGAGATATTCTAAAGAAAGGATAACGATAGGCGTCGTGGGAACTCATTCAGCTTTAGAAATATGTAGTGGAGCGAAAAATGAAGGTTTCAAAACAGTCGCATTATGCCAGAAGGGTAGAGAGAAAGTTTATTCAAAGTATTTTATCTCTAGGGAAAGATTCGGAAAGAAAATTGGAGTAGTCGATGAAGTAGTAATCCTAGACAGATTCCGAGACATAGTTAAAGAAGATATTCAGGACAAACTTAGAATGATGAACACTATTCTTATCCCCCATAGGGGATTGTCAGTATATGTTGGATACAACGTGCTGGAAAACTTTCTAAAAATACCTATATTCGGAAATAGATACTTACTCAAAATCGAGGAGAGAGGAACAAGTTTCAATCAATACAAGCTATTAGAGAAGGCTGGAATACCCTACCCTAAGATATACAGTAGCCCTCAAGAAATTGATAGACCAGTGATCGTGAAGGTGTCAGAAGCTGTTAGAGAATATGAGAGAGCTTTCTTCATAGTTTCTTCAACTAGAGAATTTGAAGAAAAATCGAGAGAACTGATAGAGAAGAAGCTAGTAACTAAGGAGGCTCTTGAGAAAGCAACCATCGAGGAGTTAGTAGTGGGTGCATACTTTAATTTTAATTTCTTCTATTCTCCGCTTGATGGTGAAGTTGAGCTACTAGGAATAGATATGAGGAGGCAGACAAACATCGACGGTTTAGTAAGGCTGCCAGTCCCCCACCAACTCGAAGCATTAAAATATATTGAGTTGAGAAATATTGAAGTCGGACATATAGCTTGTACGATTAGAGAATCATTACTTGAGAGAGCCTTTGAATTAGCGGAGAAGTTTGTTAAAGTTACTCAAGAAACATATCCACCTGGAGTTATAGGGCCTTTCGCTCTCCAAAGTATAGTGGTTCCAGGACCGCCGCATGAAGAACTAATAGTGTATGATGTTAGTGTAAGAGTTCCAGGCTCACCAGGAATAAAATTTACACCTTATTCAGAAAATCTTTGGGGTTACTCAATGAGTGTTGGTAGAAGGATTGCTTTTGAGATTAAAGAAGCTTTGAGAGAAGATAGATTAGAAGAGGTTTTAACATGATTCCGAGAAGTCAAATATTAGATATTCTTAGACATTATAATGAATCAGATATTAAGATAGGTACAATATGTTCCCATACAGCTCTCCAAATATTCCATGGAGCGAGAAGAGAAGGAATCCCCTCAGTTGGAATAATCCTGCCTGAGAATAAACCATACTATGAGAGCTTCAATAAAGCTTTACCAGAAACATTCATTGAAGTTGAAAACTACAAAGAAATACTTAACGAAAACATTCAGAAGAAATTAATATCTGAAAACGTATTAATTATCCCCCATGGATCCTTTGTAGAATATGTTGGTGCGGAGAACATTCTTGAGAAATTTAGAGTTCCAATGTTCGGAAATAGATTAACATTGTTCTGGGAAGGTGATAGGAGAAGACAGAGAAGATGGCTTGATGAAGCTGGAGTGAGTGCGCCCAAGATTTATGAGAGACCCGAAGATATTGACAAGCTCGTAATCGTTAAACTACATGGTGCGAAGGGAGGTAAAGGATACTTTAAAGCATCAAACCCCAGAGAATTCTATGAAAAATTCGATCAGCTAAGAATAAATAATGTAATAAGCGAAATCAATGAAGTATTCATAGAAGAGTACATAGCTGGAGTAAGATATTATCCACACTTCTTTCTCAGCCTCCTTGAAAAAAAGAATATTCCAGACTTGGAAGAGGGAAGACTAGAATTACTGGGAATCGATCGGAGGCTCGAAGTCATAGATGAAGTTTACCGAGGTTTACCAATGATTATTGAAGAATATATTGATTATACAGTAACGGGAAATACTCCCGCAGTTGTTAGAGAGAAATATATTCTAGAGCTATTAAAGATTGCTGGAAGGATTGCTTCATCTGCTAGGAAGCTTTTTTACCCTGGATTGATTGGGCCATTCTGCCTTGAGACTATATACAATCCAAAGAGGGGTTTCACCGTATTCGAGGTCTCAGCTCGAATAGTAGCTGGAACAAACCTGTACCCTGATGGTTCCCCATACTCAACGTTCTACTTTGATGAACCCATGTCCATGGGTAGGAGAATAGCAAGAGAAATCAAGAACGCAGTCAAATTAAACTCTCTCAGCAAGATAGTATACTAGGACTCATTCAATATCTATCGTTAAACAGAGTATACTCTCAAGTTTTTTCAAATATGTAATTTTCTCTCATATATTGAGGGTAAAAGATATATCCTGGTTTTTGATGTTTGTGAGAGGGATTTCGTGGTTAAAGTATTGGAAGATGTAGGTTTATCTTTTGATGATGTCCTGCTGCTACCTCGGAAGTCTTCTATAGTTTCTAGAAGAGAGATAGATACGAAAACTGAGTTTACTCAGAGAATTACTATAAACATACCTATAGTCTCTGCTGCGATGGACACCGTTACTGAGGCTACTATGGCCATAACGATGGCTAGGGAAGGCGGAATAGGCGTTATACATCGATTCATACCTCCAGAGAAACAGGCTGAAGAAGTAGCTAAAGTGAAAAGAGCAGATAACGTAATCATTGAAAAACCTTCTACGATACATCCGGATAGAACAGTTGCAGAAGCAAGGGAATTAATGAAGAATCTTGGAATAAGCGGTTTACTTGTAGTGGATTCTGAGAACAGACTGCTCGGAATACTTACACGGAGAGATATACTGTTTGAAGATAACTCTACCCGTGTAAGCGACTGTATGACACCCCGTAGAGATATGATAGTTGCTGAATCAAGCATATCTCTAGAGGAAGCAAGAAGCATATTCAAGAAACATAAAATTGAGAAACTTCCAATAGTAGACAAGGATAATAAAGTCAAAGGGTTAATCACTTGTGTTGACTTACTGAAGAGAGAAGCTTATCCTAATGCCTCAAGGGATTCAAAGGGTAGGCTAATGGTTGCGGCTGCTATAGGTGTGAAAGAGAAAGAAATAGATCGTGCAAAGCTTCTCATCGAAGCGGAAGCAGATGCAATAGTGATAGATGTAGCTCATGGTCATTCAAGTATGTGTATTGAAACCATAAAAAAACTGAGGAGAATTTATGGAGATGAACTCCAGATAGTTGCAGGTAATGTTGCAACAGCTGAAGGTGTTGAAGATCTAGCCTCAGTAGGAGCGAACGCTGTAAAAGTCGGTGTAGGTCCAGGATCCGTATGCACTACTAGGATAGTGGCAGGAGTAGGAATGCCACAGCTTTCAGCAATTCTTGAATGTGCTGAGGCAGCTGAGAAGATGGATGTACCGATCATAGCGGATGGAGGGATACGTGAAAGCGGAGATATCGTTAAAGCATTAGCAGCAGGTGCCTCAACAGTCATGATTGGTAGATTGCTAGCTGGAACAGATGAAAGCCCCGGCGCAGTCATCGTTAAGAATGGTAAGAGATATAAAATCTACAGGGGGATGGCCTCAATCTACGCTATGCTCGGTAGGGAATTCAGGTCAAGGGAAGATATCGCTGAAGCCTTGATAGATTCCCCTGAATACTCATACTATGCAGAGGGTGTTGAAGCATACATTCCATATACGGGCTCAGCATCAGAGATGATTAAGAAACTGATATCTGGATTAAGGTCTGGGATGAGTTATCTAGGTGCAAGAACAATAAAAGAATTAAAACAGAATGCTAAATTCGTTAGAGTTACTTTAGCAGGGATTAAGGAGAGCATGCCTCATGATGTTGAAGTAATATAGTGATCAAAAGTATGCCTGGCATAGCCATAATCGGGTTACAGTGGGGAGATGAAGGAAAAGGAAAGATATCGTATCTGTTGTCAAAGAATGCGAAATACGTGGTAAGATTTCAGGGAGGAGCAAACGCGGGTCACACAGTAGTCATAGATGATAGTGAGCTGAGATTCAATATGCTTCCAGCTGGTTCAGCTTCAGGTGCTACTCCATGTATTGCATCTGGAACTGTGGTAGACTTAAACGAAGTAGTAGAGGAAATAGAATTATTGAAGAGTATAGGAATAAGAGTTCAACCGCTCATAAGTAAGAATGCAAACATAGTCTTACCGATACATAAACAGTTGGATGAGATTCTCGAGAAGATGAGGAGTAGAGAGGCCATAGGTACTACGAGGAGAGGCATTGGACCAGCATACTCTGATAAAGCTTTACGAATCGGTATAAGAATAGAGGAGCTCCTCCACCATGCATCGTTGATAAATAAAATAGAACTGCTTCAGAACTTTCACAAACTATCATTAGAAAACATGGATGAATTAATTAAATTAGCTGAAAAGCTTAGGGAAAGCATATGTGATCTTGAAATTATTTTGAATGATGAGTTAGATAATGGAGTAAAGATCGTTTTTGAAGGTGCTCAAGGGACATTACTTGACATTGATCAAGGAACATATCCATATGTTACATCATCTAACACGACTATTGGAGCAGTATTTACAAGCTGTGGGATAGGACCTAGAAGAATCTCAGATATCGTAGGGGTGATGAAAGCTTACACTACAAGAGTAGGAGCAGGAGTATTTCCAACAGAGTTAAAGAGAGATGAAGCAGATATGTTGAGGGAGAGAGGAAGAGAATATGGAACGACTACTGGAAGACCCAGAAGAGTAGGATGGCTAGATATCCCCCTACTACGATACAGTATAATGGTGAACGATATAGACTGGATTGCGTTAACTAAACTTGATGTCCTAAGCGGCTTCAGGAAGATAAAGATATGTACTGAATATGAGATTAATGGGAAGATTGTTAAGATAGCTCCACCAAATGTAAGAATGCTTGAGAAAGCTCAGCCCCTCTACGTAGAATTAGATGGATGGTCTAGGCTGAGTGAAGAAGAGTGGAAGAATATAGTAATGAAGGGATGGGATGCGTTACCGGAGAATGCTAAAGCATATGTTGAGACTGTGGAAAAGCTTCTAAACAAATCGATTAAACTGATTTCAGTAGGAGCAAAAGCTGGAATGGAGGTTACTAAGTAATGGACCCTCTCAAATCGATTACACCTATAGATGGAAGATATAGAGAGAAGGTCAGACTGCTAGAAGACTATTTCTCAGAATATGCATTCATTAAAGAAAGAGTCAGAATAGAGATAGAATACCTAATCAAATTCATTGATGAGGTTGAAAACTCTAAGATAGCTAGTCTACCGTCTGATTGGAAGAATGTTTTATGTGAGGTTTATCAGAACTTCTCTATAAGAGATGCTGAGGAGGTTAAGGAGATTGAGAAAACAGTTGGTCATGACGTATTCGCTATAGTGAGATACCTAATGGAGAAAGTAGATAAATGTGGGTTAACGGTTTTAAAACCATATCTGCATATAGGTTTAACTTCAGAAGATGTAAACAATCTTGCCTACTCCTTATTAATGAAGAAATTTAATGAGGAGGTACTGATACCCTATTTGCTTAAACTTGTAGATGAGCTATCTAGATTATCTCTTGAGAACATTAATGTGGTGATGCTTGCCAGAACACATAGTGTACCTGCTGTTCCAACAACTTTTGGGAGATTCCTAGTCAATTACGCTTATAGAGTTGCGAAGATCGTTGAAGAACTCTCTGACATAGAATTCCCCGGTAAGATCGGGGGAGCAATAGGAGACTACAATGCTTTAAAATTTGTTTACCCTGAGATTGACTGGATATTGTTTAGTAAAATCTTTGTTGAATCCCTAGGATTGACTTATTTTCCAGCTTTCACACAGACTCTACCTCATGAGCAGTTATCAAACTATTTGATGAAGATAGCATTACTAGACTCGATACTCTCCAATCTTTGTAGAGATTTATGGATGCTTTCTCTAATTGAATACATATCCTTTCAAGCAGGTAAACATGAAGTACATTCCTCAACTATGCCTCACAAATCTAACCCGATACTCTTAGAGAATGCTGAAGGAGCGTTTGACCTCTCTTCAGAGATCCTATCCTACATTAGTAGAAGACTACTATCCAGTAGACTCCATAGAGACTTGTCAGACTCGATAATAAAGAGATTCTATGGTCTACCATTATCCCTGACGATTCTAGGGATTCAGAATCTTACATCGTCCCTAAATAGATTGGAGATTAATAAGGAGAGAATGCTCAAAGATGTTGAAGAACATCCAGAGGTTCTATCTGAAGCATATCAAGTCTTTCTTAGAAGACATGGCTTTCCAGAAGCGTACGAAACAATTCAGAGACTTCTCAAAGAAAACCCGCAGAAGATACGTGGTGAATTAGAAAAAAGAGTTCCCTCAGAGAAACTCCGTGAAATAATTAAACTTGCTCCACATGAATATCTAGGTGAAGCAGAAAGAATAGTCAAACTCTTAATTAGAGAAATTGAAGAGATAAAGAATAGAATACATAGTTTAAAATTGAGATAGTCTGTCAGCGAGGTATACATCCTTTTGTTAATTTTAGGAACTTATGTGTAGGCAAGTTTATATAAGGAGATAAATACGAACGTACCATGGTCAAGGAATATAGTAGTTTTAGGAAACCTGATCCACTAACAAGTATCGCCTACATGGCTGTTACATCAGCGGTAACAGGGGTTGGTTTCTTATTGACAGCTCCTATACCACTAATCCCTGGAGCAATCCATTGGCGTGTACTAGCTTTCCTACCATGCGTTTTCGGGATCCTCTACGGCCCCATAATAGGATTTGTCTCAGGAGCTATAGGCAACACTTTGTGGGCAATACTAGGTGGATACTTTAACCCAGCTACCCCAGTCTTCGACTTAATAGGTGTAGGGCTTACAGGGTTAATCCCGGGATTATTCTGTAGACCACAAGATTCAACATCTAGCAAAGGGTTACTGAAAATAGCGTTAATCAGCTTGATTTCAGGAATAGTTATGGTGCCAATTGTTGCAGTAGGATTCGACTTAGTCGGAGTCGCTCCATTCGGTCCAGCGGTAGTCTTCCTCATATTAAGTGACCTTCCACCAATACTAATCGGAACCCCGATAGTAGTAGCAGCGATAGCGCCACCACTTCTGAGGAGGAATTTAATTAAATGGAGACTCTGAACTGTCTAGAAGTAAGGGACCTAGATTGTAGATATGATTCGCAACTAGTATTGAGAGGTATATCTTTCAAAGTTAAACCAGGTGAAGCAGTAGCTATCGTAGGTCCTAGTGCTTCAGGAAAGACAACTTTAACATACTGTCTCTCAGGAATAATACCGAACAGGATATACGGTGAAGTATCAGGAAGCATAAAGATAAATGGCAAAGAGCTTTTAGGGAAACCGATAAAAGAATTTATTGAGTACGTCGGCGTCGTACTTCAAAACTATGATTTACAGATTTTCGGATTAACTGTTGAAGAAGACTTGGAACTGAGTCTCAGAGAGAAAGATGAAGATATGCTTAGATGGGTTCTACAATTCTTTGAATTAGAAAAGTATAGACACCACTATGTTCATGAACTTTCAGGAGGGCTAAAACATAGGCTAGTAATAGCTTCAACGATTCTTTCAGACCCAAAATATATCATAATGGATGACCCAGTAGCAAACCTCGATTGGAAGAGTAGAAAAATAGTATCGAAAACAATAGAGTTACTGAAAGAAAAAGGGAAGGGCGTCATAATTCTTGGGAGAAAACTGAAAGGATTAGAGAATGTTATAGACCGAACACTCAACTTAAGTAAAGACTATGAATCCAATGATGTAGTAAAAAATCTGCAAACGGAAGCTGTGGTTTCAGACCCCCAGCCCAGAACTAGTGATCCCCCAATTGTTGACTTTAGAAAAGTATACTTTAGATACGGTAGAGAATTTGTTTTAAAAGATATCTCTCTACAAATTAAGAAGGGGGAAATATTTGCAATTATGGGTCCAAATGGATCGGGTAAGACCACCTTAACGAAGCATATCATTGGTTTACTCAAGCCTACTATGGGGACGGTAATAGTAGACGGAGTAGATACACGTAGTAGAAGTCCAGCTGAAATGTCGAGATACGTAGGTATGGTTTTCCAAAACCCTGAGAAATACTTTGTTTCCGAAACTGTATGGGATGAAGTAGCCTTCGGGGTTAGAAATCTCAAATTAGATGAGAAAAATGTTGAAGAAGCATTACATATACTTAACCTACTGGATAAGAAGGATGTCAGCCCCTACTCTCTAAGCATGGGTGAGAAGATCAGGTTATACATTGGATCCATACTTGCAATAAATCCCGAGATTATAATACTCGATGAACCTACAACGGGTCAAGATGAAGAAACATTAATACAGATAAGAAACGTTGTTAATAAGCTTAAGAAAATGGGGAAAACAATAATAATCGTAACACATGACTCCGACTTCACAGTATCTATCGCTGATAGATTAGCTATACTAAAAGATGGTGAAATCTTTGCGGAAGGCAAACCAGTGAAGCTATTAGAGAATCAAGACCTAGTTGACGAGGTCGGGATAGAACCATTATCCATAAAGGGGGAGGAAAAATGTTTAGCAAAATGACTGTTATACTAGATCCGAGAACGAAAATCATCATGTTTATCTCATGGTTCTCTCTAGCTTTTATCTGTAGAGACATATATAGTATCTCAGTATTGCTGGCTTCTTCGATAATCGTCTTACTCCTAACCGGCTCATCTGTACCAATATTGAAGAAGATGAAGTATATGCTACCTTTAATCTTATTTGCATGGCCACTGTGGACATTTCTCAACCAATGGTCACTATTCTATAGTTCGGGTAAAGGAATAGACCCCTATTTCGGTCTATTAATGATGCTTAGACTATTACTGATCGTAATAATCTCACTAGCCTTCATTTATTTCGTTAAACCAGTAGAGATAATTAAAGCTGTAAGCTCTCTCAAGCTTCCATCATCATTTGGAGCAGTACTTGCATTAGCTTTCCGAAATCTATACATTATTGCAGAAGATTATAAGTCGATTAAGGAAGCTCATACATCTAGAGGCTTAGAGCTTGACAGGGGGTCACTGATCACGAGGATAAAAAATCATATCCCACTACTGATACCTTTAATCATCAGAAGCATTGACAGCGCTGAAAAGCTAGTTCTATCACTAGAACTACGTCCAAACATTATGAAGAAGAGAAAGATGGAACCTCTAAAAACTATTGATATCGTGATAGTGATTGGGTGCATCTTAATACTTTTCCTGACAGTTTATTATAATTATTACGTGGTGACATGGAATGTGTCCTAGAACTTTTGAATATACTGGTCAAGAGAAGTATACTATTAAGATAGGGGGATTGGTCAGAGAGTTACCATTAATCCAGGTTTCAAGTAATGTCTGGATAGCATCAAACGCAGATTTAATTCTAGGGGATATCGAATTCATTCAGACTGCAGCTGACCTACTATATGAAAAGATTAAACCATTCAATCCAGACATAATAGTTACGCCTGAAGCTAAGGCAATCGCATTTGCATACGAAGTAGCTAAGAAGATGAAGCATAAAAATATAGTTATAGCTAGGAAGTCTGTTAAAGCATACATGACTGATTATCTCCTAGAAGAATGTTCTTCAATAACTACTAAGGGTAGACAGATCCTGCTACTTGTAAGAGAAGATGCTTTAAAATTGAGAGGCAAGAAAGTCTGCATCCTTGATGATGTAGTATCTACAGGTGGAACAATAACAGCATTAGAGAGATTGGTTAGAAAAGCAGGAGGAGAAGCAGTCTGTAAAGCAGCTATATGGGTTGAGGGACCATGGTACACCGGCGACTTAATCTATCTAGATGAACTCCCGATCTTCCTTAAACCACAAAGATGCGTCGATACTGATTGAACTTAAAAATTATATTATATAAAATAGTTTCTAAAATGGGAAAAGTGGTGGAGGATGGGGGCTGGCTGATGAGCTATAGTAGCCGTGAAGCCTGGGGCGAAGTTCATCTAATCTAATAGAGACATATGTAGATGATAATGGTAAGATTGTATGTCCATAATGTAACACCATTATGCATCCTGATGATTATAACTATGAGTTTATAGATATTAATGATCGTTATTATGGTGTACTCTCAATAATTATTAAATGTCTAAGATGTGGTTCATTATTAGAAGTATTTTAAAAGTGTATGGAAGAGAAGTATTAACAGTTGAGATTCATAAAGAAGGGTGAGCTCCCTCCTGTTACAAGTAGTTATGGATTAGATTCCTTAAAGGAAGTATTACAAGATGCTGTTTTCCCAATGACCAAAAATGAATTAGTAAAGAAGCATGGATGGAAGCTTATCGATATCGATTCGAAGACTAGACTCCCAGTATTCGTTAAGAAGCAGAGCGACCAAGTCTGAAAAACTCTACAAATCCAACTTCCTAATCATTCTAGCTTGAAGGGTTTAAAATTCAGAATCATATATGGGGATAGTTGCGGAGGAGACAAGTATCTGAAGCGTTAAAGAATATTTATGATATGCTTTTCAAGAATAAATATTATATAATGTTAGACCCGTAGTGGAGTAAATCGAGTATGAAGGTTTTTGTTGGAACCTGCGGTTGGTCTGTTAAAGGTGGGAAAAAAGAATATTGTAAATTCTTTGATACAATCGAGGTTCAAGAGACCTTTTATAAACTTCCAAAGGTTGAGACAGTGAAGAAGTGGAGAGGAGAACTACCCGAAGAGTTCATCTTTAATATGAAAGCATGGCAGGTAATCACTCATCCACCTTCAAGCCCAACTTGGAGGAGGAGCGGATTAAAAATATCTAAATCGAAGATTAACCAGTATGGTTCACTCAAGCCTACTGATGAGAATCTTACAGCGTGGGAGAAAACATTGGAAGTAGCGGAAGCAATGAATGCAAAGATTATAGTAATTCAGACCCCTGCATCATTCAAGCATAATCAAGAAAATCTAAAAAACATTGAGGAGTTTCTCTCTAGAATCAAGAGAGGTAAAAGCTTAATTGGGTGGGAGCCTAGAGGAGATTGGAGAGACCACCTAGATGACGTAAGGAGAATCTGTACTGAGCAAGATATCTTACACGTTACAGACCCATTTAGATGCGAAAATGTATCCGTGCATTCAATTAGATACTATAGGCTTCACGGAATAGGGGGTAAAGAAGTAAACTATTCATATGTTTACACCATTGATGATTTCAAGAAACTCATCGAGTTATTAAAGAGAGATGAGAATAATGGTGTTGAAGAAGCATACGTGATGTTTAATAATGTTAATATGCGAGAAGACGCTTTGAAATTCAAGAACTTCTTTTCAAAGGAGTTTTTCCATAACAAATAGGACGATATGTATTTGTAAGCTTGTAAGCTCTATCATAAATCTCTCACTTTTTTGCCATTTTTCTTCATTTATGGATATTCTATTTTTAGAGAAGCATAACCTACTACGGATGAAAGATCTCCCGTTACATCACCGCTTGTCGCATATTTTAATAGTCTAGCCTCAGTTGCATGAAGTCTCCTCGCAGCTTCTAGAATAGCTGAAACTGGTCCATATCCACACATCGAGATATCCATCTCATACAATACTCTATACAGTGTTTCTACATCTAGTTTTCCAATCTTTTCTAATGCTATGGAATCTTTCTTAACTGCTATTTCATGAGGCTCATAGTGGGTGAAATCGGTTGAAGCGACGAGTAGGATATCTCTTCTCTCTCTCAATATTTCTGCGAGCGCTTTACCTACTTCAATTGAGGACTCAATATTCTGATCAAGCATGCATATAGGTACAAGAGTAAACTCTCCTAAAACGTATTGTAGAAACGGTAATTGGACTTCGATTGAATGTTCTCTTATGTGGGATATCTCATCTAATGAGAAGATGCTGGACAGTTCTGCAAGTTGTTTTGCAAGGTTATGATCGATCTTGACTTCGCCGAGAGGGGTAACCCATACTCCTTCAGGATATATTGATACATCTGTTCCTATACCATAATGGTTTGGTCCTACAACGATCACCGTCCTAGGTCTCATTCTGTTATCTAATTCTAGGTATCCATGAGCTGCTACTGGACCCGAATAGATATATCCTGCATGTGGAGATATCAAAGCGAGAGGATGCTTCCTCTCACTCTGTTTTCCCGATGGAAGTCTACCTGGCCCGATCCTGTGGAGGAAACATTCTTCAATTTGCTTCTTCAGTGAAGTTTTTGAAGATGGATAAAAAGCTCCAGCTACTGCAGGACTCCTTCTCGACATACTAGGAATACTGTAGTGCTACATCTATTTATCATTGTTTCCATATTTTAAGAGTTTACATTGTAAATACAAAAAAGATTGTAAAAAAGAAAGGAGCGAAGTAGATTATCAAGGAGTGAAGTCGAGTCTTGAAGTAATCCATGCATAATTGGTGGGGTATTCACTCAATGAAATATTGGATTCTTGACTGGAAGGGATACGTTAATATTGTTGGTGGAGACTTTGTAGTAGAAGCTTTCGGAATGATGGGTGGGAATACTTGATGAAGGATTCTGTAGGTTTGAGGAAAGCAGAACATATTAGGATTTGTCTTGAGAGAGATGTTGAATTTAAGAAGAAGACTACATGGTTTGAATATGTTGAATTAATTCATAACCCATTACCTGAATTAGATTTTGATGAAATAAAACTTGAAGCTAGATTCCTTGACAGATTATTCAATTATCCTATAATAATCGAAGGCATGACAGGGGGTACACATGAAGCATACAAAATCAATAAGAATCTAGCAGAAGCCGCCGCCCAGCTAAACATACCCATGGGTATAGGAAGCCAGAAAGCAGCTATACATAATCCATCATTAAAAGAATCATACAGAATAGTTAGAGATATTTCTCCAAACATCTTCGTTATAGGGAATATTGGTGGTGTTGAACTTGTGAAAGAAGGTGTAGAAGTTGCAGAGAAAGCTGTAGAGATGATTGAAGCAAATGCTCTAGCGATACATCTAAATAGCTTACAGGAATTAATCCAGCCAGGTGGAGATACAAGTTTTAAGGGGATAATGAATGCTATAGAGAGAACAGTTGAAAGATTAAGTGTCCCTGTGATAGTTAAAGAAGTTGGATGTGGGATACCTAAGGAGGTGGCGAGAAACCTAGAGTCGATTGGGGTTAAAGCTATAGATGTAGCAGGTGCAGGTGGAACTAACTGGACTCTCATTGAGAAGATTAGAGCTGAAGAGTTGGGTGAACTAGAGAAGAAAGCTCTTGGAGAACTCTATCTAGAATGGGGGATACCTACTGCCGCCTCAATAATCGAAGTTTCATCAACTGTCAAGATAGACGTAATTGGGTCAGGAGGGATAAGAACAGGACTCGACATAGCGAAATCAATAGCTCTAGGTGCAGACATGGCCGGCATCGCTAAACCTTTACTGAAGCCTGCAGTAGAAAACACAAACGCAGTCCTAGAATACTTGAAAAAAATAATACTTGAGCTGAGAACTGCAATGTATCTGACAGGATGCAGAAACGTGGACCAATTAAAACATTTAGAAAAAGTTTTAACTGGACCATTGATTGAATGGTGTAGGCAGAGAGGCATAGAACTCTAAGTCTATATTTTAGTCTTCCCAAGGTTAGGAGGTATGAGTGAAGTTGAGAGAACATTCATAATGTTGAAGCCAAGCTGTCTAGAGAGAGGTTTAGTCGGAGAAGTCATATCTAGATTCGAAAGGAAGGGTTTGAAGATCGTTCAGGTAAAGTTCCTGAAGATGACTAGGAGAATGGCTGAAGAACTATACAGTATCCATAGGGGAAAAGACTTCTATGAGAAACTTGTGAGAACTCTAGAGAATAAAAGAGTCGTAGCAATGATTCTCGAAGGTAGAAAAGCCATCCTGGTGGCCAGAAAAATTATCGGTGCAACAGATCCGGTTAATGCTGAACCTGGTACAATCAGGGGAGACTTAGCAATAGATCTTACAGAGAACCTGATACATGCTTCAGACAGTCTAGAATCCTACCTGAGAGAATACAAAATATTCTTCAAAGATGAAGAACTAGAAACATTATAAAATTTTTGCACTAAGAATTTGAAAGAAACTTAATAAGATATATGGAGACGATAAATGAAGCAGTTTTTGCAAGAAATATTGTTATACATGCGTTGGGAGTGGAGAATATGAAAAGAATAGTTACAGACGGAAAATATTGGATACTAGTGATGTATTAAGCTAGCTTGAACCTATATTAGGAGCACTATCTGTTTCTAGTATGGATGAGTGGGAAGGTCTTACCGAAACAGCCTGAGGTTAATATTGGCACTCTAGGTCATGTCGATAACGGTAAGAGTACGATAGTTCAAGCAATTACAGGAATCTGGCCTGCTAGACATTCTGAAGAGCTCAGAAGAGGGATTACGATAAGGATAGGATACGCTGACGCAGCAATATATAGATGCCCGAAATGTGAAGAACCTTTCAATTATACGACTGAGGAAAAATGTCCAAGATGTGGTTCTGAGACTGTTTTTGAGAGAGCAATATCTTTCATAGACTGCCCAGGACATCATTCATTGATGGTTACGATGCTCTCAGGAGCAGCATTATTTGATGGTGCAGTGTTTGTTGTGGATGCTAGACATGAATTCCCTCAACCACAGGATAGCGAACACCTCCAAGCAGTCTACATAATGGATATAGATAAAGTAATAATTGCTCAGAACAAGATAGATGTAATAACTAGGGAGAGAGCTTTAAAAAATTATGAAGAGATCAAAGCGTATCTCGAGAACAGTAGGTTAGAGAATTCTCCGATAATTCCTACATCAGCACAACATAAGGCAGGTATAGACCTTCTACTCTGGGCAATACAGAAATTTATCCCAACACCTTTTAGAGACTTGTCAAAACCGTTCAGAATGCCTATACTACGTTCATTTGACGTAAACCCTCCTGGGACACCTGGAACGCTTATCAAGGGCGGAGTCATAGGAGGCTCAATAATCCAGGGAAAAATAAAAGTAGGAGAAGAAATCGAGATCGCTCCAGGAATAGCTTTAGAAGAGAAAGCTGGAGCGAAATATGAATCAATCTATACTGAAGTTGTGAATATTAAAGCTGGTGGAAGAGATGTTGAAGAAGCTATGAGTGGAGGTCTCACAGGAATAGAGACGAAGCTTGATCCAGCATTAACTAAAGCCGACGCGATGACTGGGAATGTAGCGGGTAAACCAGGAACCCTCCCACCCACTCTATATGATTTAAGCTTAGAGTATTTCCTCTTTAAGCATGTTGTGGGAGTTAAAGAGAAAATAGAGGTTGCACCAATAGCTGATAAAGAACCACTTGTATTGAACGTATATTCAGCCGTAACTACTGGAGTCGTAACCCATAGAACTAAGGAAAAACTTGAGATAAAACTGACCAGACCAATTGTAGCTCAACCGAAAGACAAAGTCTCCATATCTAGGAAAATAGGAGCAGGTTGGAGATTAATAGGGTACGGTGTAATAACTTAAATGATTAAAACTGGATGTAGCAAGACATGAGGATTCTGCTTGATACGAGTCTTCTCATGCTAATTGTTGAAGAAGGGAGAGATCTTCTACGAGTAGCTGAAGATAAGTTAGATGAAGTCATTGAACCATACGTGCTTGAAGATACTATTCATGAATTGGAGAAAATCGCTGGGGGCAGAGGGAAAAAATCAAAACTAGCCAGGCTGGCTCTCAAACTAGCTGAAAGAATGAAGAAAATTGAATATCCAAGCATGTTACCAGTAGATTTGAAACTAATTGAAGCCTCAAAACAATATAGATTAGTGCTAGCAACGATAGACCAAAAACTCATTGAAGAAGCGAGAAAGAATAATGTGCCGGTTCTTATATTCCATGAAGATTTAAGAGTAACTCTTGAAGGCTGGGTAACTTGAGCAAAGAATCACAACATTTTTAGATGAGGATGTTAACATTTCTTTGAGTAAAGAACGATGGAAGTTATTAGAAGAATACAGTTAATCATCTTGACGACGTTAGTGGTAGCAATGATTCTAATCGGAGTAGCATATTCTCAAGAAGAGGGAGTAAGGATAAGATTCTACATGGATACAGGTTTGGGTGGACCTAGAATAATCGACACATGCGGTGGAATGGTACCTGTAGGAGAAAACCTGACCTGCACTATTAGACCTGTAATCTATTTTGATAATGATACGAGGATTGTCTTTAAAGGATGGTATAGGGATGGAAAACTAATCACTAGTGATGTAACCATTATGGTGACGGCTGAAGAAGGCCAATATCTACAAGAATACATTGCAAAATACAACGTCGAATATCTATTAGAACTTGAATTAGGTTATCAAACTATCGATGAGTGGAAGCCTAGACATAGTTCCTTCACATTCAGAGTAGAAGGAACATGGAATCTTCGTGAAGGCGTCAGAAAACTTTTCCTAAAATGGATTGGCGACATTGAAGGAAACAATCCATACATCTATATAGAGAAGATTACTAAACCCTTGAAAGTGAAAGCAGTCTGGACAACACAATACTATGTGAATGTAATATCTGAACATCCTTTATCATTGGAAAGCGGATGGTTTAATGAAACTCAAACAATTAACGTAGAACCTGTAACCCCAGTCATTTATGAAAATAATGGAGAATCAAAGATTATACTAGAAAAATATGCTGTAGATTATTTGTTAGTGGATCAACAAGATTTCCAAGTGTATGAAAACTCTTTTAGATTAACAGTTAATTCGCCTTTAACGATAAAAGCTTTTTGGGTAAAACTCCACCATGTAGTTCTCGAATCAGACCATGTTAGACCCATACTGCTAGATGATTGGATACGGGACGGTGATAGACTAATTTTCAATCAGTTAGAGAAAGAGATTACTTGGAATAATGGTACAAAAATAGTTTTCGATAGATGGGAGAACGGTATAACTTCATCAAATGTAAACATAAATGTTGAAATAAGTGGTCCTCTCCAAGCTCGAGCAATATGGAGAGTCTACTATCTAGTTTCTGTAGAATCATCTGATCCCAGTATCGCTGTATATGCTAATAGTTTAGGATGGATTGAGAAGGGAAGCTACTTGCTCATCAATGCAACACCAATTGAAAGAAATCTAGGGAAAGGCGTTAAAGCATTGTTCAAAGAGTGGAGCGGTAGTATTATAAGCTCAAACCCTATAATCGAAATCTCAAGCTTAGATAAACCTGTAATAGTTAAAGCTGTATGGGTTAAGAAGTATCTCGTCACTATTGATGCTTTAGAACAAGCTGGAATACCGAAAGAATTATGGATAGAGGAAGAAGAAGACAAGGAGATAATAGCACCGCTTCACGTCATAATAGATAATTCAACAAGAATAGTTTTTAATAAATGGTTTGGATGCACTATGGTCAAAGACAATATTTGTACATTAAGCAATGTAAACACGCCCTTAACTATTGGTGCAAGATATATCATGGAGAAAAAGATAACAATAGAGGCCATATCTTTAAACGATGAAGTAATAGAAAATGTATCATTCACCCTTAAACATGAGTCAGGTGACATAAAGAAGCTATTTTCAAAGGATACCTCATGGATGAAGATAGGGCTCTGGACTGTTGAGGATGCTACTTGGAAAGGATACGATGTAACTTCTACTACAGAGTTCCGAATATCAGAAGACTCCAATACACCTGTAAGACTATTAGTGAAGATTTTCAAGATATCATTCAAGATACAAGATTATCTAGGTTTTCCAGTCAAAGATGCAAAGATAATTATCAGAAAAAACGATGGTGAAATAATATATGAAGGTAGGACAGATGAAAGCGGGTCCCTGGATAATGCAGGACCTCTGCCTCCAATAGACTTAACTGCATACATACTCTACATGGATCATCAAATAGTTAAGCAAATAAATCTAAAGACGTCAAACCCTGTCTACATAACGATACCATTCTCACAGACATCAATCCAAATCTTTATACTCATATTCGTTGCCTCCGGGTCACTCATAACTTATGCTTTTATTAGAAGGCTTCGTAAACCTAAAGAGATTCCGCTAGAAGTCCCCATACCATTGGAGCCGCCGCCAACAATAACTACAGAAGAAGCTATTGAAGATGTAGAAGTTAAGAAGGCACCGATAGTTACTCTCGAAGACGTTATCAAGAAACTAAAGATGAGCGGAGAAAACCCTGAGAAAGTATTAGGAGAATTAGTTGAAGGCTTCCAAGGTAAGAAAGAAGATAAAACGAAAAAGAAACCTAATCGCGAGTAGAGTATTTTAGGACTGGATCATTTAATTTAACATTTAACTTCTCCGCAATTGGTAAGCATTTAGCAATCATTAAGAAGAAGATGTTTGTTCCATCTTCCAGAACTTCATAGTTTCCCATGCCTTTAGAAATTATAAAATCATATTGCTTTATCAAGTTGTCTAACTCTATGCTGTTAGGCTTGATACCTGTATCTTCCTCACCATTTGAAGAATAAACAATTGAAACGTTAGGTAACTTATCGAGACCTGCATCTTTCAAATCATCCATAGTAGCATCATTGACTATAGGTCCACCTCTTACCACAATTGTTATAGAATCAAAATCTTTCCCTCTTATATCATGTATGGTATCCAGAAGTAGCTTGTCGGTATAGACTTCTCCTGCATTATCTAAGAAATATAGCAGGTTATGGGAAGAAAATACTTTATCCCGAAACTTCAGGTAATCGTTTATCATTAATTTTCTTGAAAAAGTATCCATCAATGTTCTTTCAAAATTTGAGGCTTCAACAGTAACTATATCTATAGCATTCCCTGCAATGGCTAGTTTTATGGCACTCTCTAGTTTGTCGATGCTAACTTCAACCAACTTCTTTAACATAGGATACAAGTCGGAAGCAAGACTATTACTCATCTTTTTAATCTCTCTGAAAGGGTCATTTACTCCCGTAACTCTTCGAATTACCCTATGTATCTCTAATGATACTTCAACAGGAGTCTTATCCCAATTCGAGATGATTATTGGGAAAGCTTTCGACAGTATTTCTTTCTGTACTTCTTCATCTTTTCCAGCTAACCTGACAGCTAGATTCACCGTCTTCAAGATGCATGGAACACATTCGGGAGATAACCTCATTTCTAGAAGCCTTCCTATATTCTTCTAGCTAGGTGACATCTCCGCTTTCAGAAATCTTCCTATCTTCATATGGTGCAATATGTCTCCTATAAAACTCTTGGAGTACACATGATAAAACGCCTATCGCTCTATTATAGTTAAAGTATCTAGGAGGATAGAGGTGGAGAATAAGTCTGAAAATAACATAATTAAGTTGTCCATCAAGTTCTTCGAGTGACGCTTTCTTAAGCTCATTTATTAAAGCATCAATATATGGATCAAGCTTCTCTCTACTTTCCCTATTAATGTACGGCATGCTGATTAATAATCCAAGGCTCTATATTTACATTATCATTCTTTATCAAAATATATCTTCTTTCACTTTAAAAATAACTTTATTCTTTCAAGAATGTATTAAGAATGTCTGACCAAGAAAGTAGATAGACATCTACTTTACTTCCTTTAACAACTTTATCTATCTTCTCGGGAATTCTTATAAAGCCTGAAGACAGTAATAATGGCTTAATCATAGATGAATCTCCGAGAATAGGTTTAGCAATAAATCTATCTTTGTCCTTAATTAATTGTACAAAACGTATTCTTTCAAACGAGACATATTCTTTAACTAGTAAGTCTTCAGCCATTTCTGCACGTATTCTTGGAAAGAAATTCTTTATTGGAAGCCCTTGAAGATAGCATATCAACGGGATCAATATATTTATCATTCCAGACATGGTGGATTGAATATGTCCTGGAAGCATTATAACTGGTTTACCATTTAATAAGACTATGCTTGTAGCTCTTCCGGGTTGGACCCTCAATCCTCTAGCTATAGGCATACTATCCGGTTGATTAGATAGAGTCGTCCAACATAGATCTCTTGTTCCAAGTGAGACACCCCCAATAGTTACGCATATGTCATTCTCTCTAAGAGAAGCTATAGTTGTTTCAGCTATCTGTTCAGGTGAGTCTTGGATTACTTTGAATCTTATAGGAATTGCTCCGAATTCTCTTACATAATGGGATACGATTATCGAGGATGTCTCAAGCTTTCTTCCATCAACTTCTTTGAGATCCACAGTTAATTCATCTCCTATACCTATTAGAGCGACTCTAGGTTTTGCATATACTTTAACTCTATACTTTCCAATATCCAGTAGGTAGCGGATTGCCGGGGACCTGATAATATCACCTCTCCGTAGAATAATCTCTCCACTCTGGACGTCGGCTCCTCTAGATGTTATATGTTCTCCTTTCTTAGCAGGTTCTACTATCTCTATGTAATCTCCATACACCTTAGCTCTCTCAACAGGTATTACTGAGTCAGAATTTTCAGGTATCTTCGCTCCTGTTACAACGTAAGCAGCTTCACCTTTTCCAATGTAGAGATCATGGTCACTGATTAAATCGATTCTTTCTACAATCTTCAATCTTATCGGATTAGTCGTTGAAGCGTTTAACGTATCAGAGCTTCTAACAGCATAACCATCGAAATGAGCAATATCGTTTTTAGGTATAGGAACAGTAGAAACAACATCTTCAGCTAATACGAAGCCTATTGAATCTACAGCATCAACTTCGATGACTCGGGGATGTAGTTGCCAATTTTTGAGTATAGTATCTAATACTTCTTCTACTTTAACATATTTGAAGAACTTCTCTGAGACTTCGTTCATACCAAATTTTACCTCTGGTTAGTAATATTATTGGGTTCTCGAGATTTATAGGCATATCACATCTAATAGAAGATGGAAATTCTTTAAGAAACATATGAGGGGAAGTTAATAAGGTAGTTTTGATGATATTCTAGCCAGTATGGGGGACCCGAAGAGACCTCGTAAACGGTACGAGACGCCTGGACATCCTTGGAAATCTGATAGGTTATCTATGGAGCTCCAATTAATTGGAGAATATGGTTTGAGGAATAAAAGAGAGTTATGGAGAGCTGAGACTGTATTGAGAAAGATTAGAGCTCAAGCTAGGGCTTTATTTATTCTCTCAGGGGAGAAAAGAGTTCAGGAAGAATCTAGGCTTATACAGAGATTGTATAAAATGGGGCTCGTTGACGAGAATGCTACAGCAGACGATGTATTAAAGCTAACGGTTAGGGATATCTTGGAGAGGAGACTCCAAACAATAGTCTACAAGCTTGGGTATGCGAGAAGCATTCACCAGGCAAGACAATTGATAGCTCATGGCCACGTCTATGTAGGAGATAATAAAGTTAGGTCTCCAAGCTACCATGTAATGAGAGGAGAAGAATCAATCATCCGAGTAGCAATACCGCTGGAAGCGAGATAACTATACACTAGAAAAAACGTTATTCTTGATTCTTATTTCTTAGTGATTCTACAATCTAGATAAGTAGACAAAATGAGGAAGCTCATCGAGAAATATCTTTAATGCTAGTTCAACCGCTCTGGGCGATCCCGGTAAACACAGCACTACCTTCTTTCCATATACGCCGGCTGTTGCCCTTGTTAAGGCTGCTGCAGCCCCTATTTCTTTGTAACTTTCCAGTCTAAATATTTCACCAAATCCTTCAGCTTCTTTATCAAGTAATGGTCTAACGGCTTCTAAAGTTACGTCTCTACTGGTTAACCCTGTTCCACCCATGAAGATTATTACGTCTACTTCTTTCTTACCAGCATTTATGAGAACTTCTCTAATCATATAGATGTCATCATCGACTACGTCTCCTTCAATTATTTCATGTTCTCTCTCTTTAATGATTTTTACAGCTAGATCCATTGTTTCATCACTGTATGGCTTCCCCTCAGCTTTCAACTTATATCTTGAACTACTCACAGTGTAAAGAATGAACCTTAGCTTTCTCG
The DNA here is from genome assembly GCA_023269855.1 of Nitrososphaerales archaeon. GTDB lineage: Archaea > Thermoproteota > Nitrososphaeria_A > Caldarchaeales > Wolframiiraptoraceae > Geocrenenecus. The sequence goes on from JAGDWP010000056.1 coordinate 25,497, forward strand.
GACTTCTCTCCCTATGTTCTTCATGAGGTTTCGATAGTGACGTCTTTCTTCACCTTCTCAACAACTCTAATACTTGTGATCTCTGTAGTAGGGTATTGGCCCTCATCGTTTTTCTCATACTTTTTGACTACATCCCATATATTAAGTAAGGCAACAGATACCGCTGTTAATGCCTCCATCTCAACCCCCGTTCTCTCTATTGCTTGAATTATTGCTTCAACTTCTATACCTTCATCTGTAATTCTCGGGTTTACTTCTACATGGTCAAGTCTCAGTGGATGACATAGGGGGAGAAGTAGCGGGGTAAGCTTAGCAGAGTTTATTCCAGTTATCCTGGCAAGCTGCAGAGGGTCTCCCTTCTCAACCTCTCCGCTCCTTATCCTCTCAATAGTCTCACGTCGAAGTTTTATGAATCCTCTAGCAATAGCTACTCTCCTTACTAGAGGCTTCTCAGAAACATCTACTTGCTTTATTTCGGATGGCATAAACATACTATCCTAAGATTCCTCTTAAAGATATTGTCACTTAAGATCCTCTCAAGAGAAAAGACTTAATTAATTCGGAGAATATTTATGGATGCTATGAAGATTCTGTGGGCTCCTTGGAGGATGAAGTATATTAGGCGTTTCGAAGATAGAGAGGATAATCAATGCTTCTTCTGTAAGGGCGTCCAGCAAAACAAAGACAGGGAGAATTTAATTCTGTATAGAGGTAGAAGCTGTTTTATCATCTTGAATAAGTATCCTTATACTAGTGGTCACCTCATGGTCGCACCGTATAAGCATGTTGGAGACCTAGAGAAATTGAGTCAGGATGAAGTATGTGAACTAATGAAGTTAATAATTCTAAGCATAAAGATACTTAGGAAAGAGTATAAACCAAGTGGTTTAAATATAGGTGCAAATATTGGGAGAACTGCTGGAGCAGGCGTAGAAGATCATGTACACTTCCATATTGTTCCAAGATGGGTTGGAGATACAAACTTTATGCCTGTAATATCGGAGACAAAGATTATCCCTGAGCTTCCTGAAGAAACATATGATAGACTAGTAAAATATTTTAAAGAACCCCCTGATTAGGTTACTGAGCTTAATCTATTAGAATCCAGTAAATAGTATGGTGAAGATTCATCTGCAAGTAATGAGACTCTGCTAGCGTTGTCATGAGTGACAATCTTATAATTAATTGTTGATGAAAGCTTTTGAGCGAATTCAATTATCTCCTTCATACTCGGCATAGCCTCTCTCGGAAGCCTCTTCTGGCTTTCCCCTACATGCATGTATGCTTTACATTCTATGTAATCTGGTTTTGCAAGCTTTATGAGTTCAGCATATTTCTCAATATTCATCATGTTATACCCTTTAACAAGAGTTAGCCTTATCACTTTCCTAGATTTATCCAATGATGGCATTAATCTTAAACTCTCATTAAGTCTGACCCAGCTATCGTTTATTAGTGGTCTACACATCTTAACGTGAGTTTCGATGTCTGGACCATACAAACTAATGTAGAGATTTGTTGGTTGAGCATCTTCATCTATCAGCTCTTGTATTCTTGTAGGATTTGTACCATTTGTTACAAGAAACGTCGTCATACCACGATTATGTGCAAGCTTGATGAGGTCTGGAAGATATGGATAGAGTGTCGGTTCACCGTCTAGCGAAATAGCCATATTCTTTGGTTCCAAGGCCTCTAAAAACAGTTTTCTATCAACAACTGGGTTTCCTTTAAACCCTGATAAGAGTTGTCTCTGCTCTTTAATAAGCCCGTCAAGTATTTCTTCTGGACGATTCCATTCTCCTTCATATATTGTAACTCTATTTATAGTGTGGAATCTCCAACAAAATATACACATCATATTACAATATTGTACGCTTGGAGTCATCTGGAGACATCTGTGACTTTCTACTCCATACCAGTTCTTATAGCAGTGTTTTCCTCCACGTAAAACATTCTTAGTCCAGTGACATATCTTAACAGCGGAATGTGCACCGACTAAACGGTAACCACTCTTCTTCAACTTATCAACTTCATCAACGTACGTCCTAGACACAACCATCTCTTCATCCTACATTAAAAACATATCTCAAAGTAATTAATCTTAACCTCTATCTCTAAGATTGAGTATTTCAGTTACTAGGTCCTCGTTCGATGCCGCGATTACGCCGAAGTTTCTACCTGCTGAGAGGTCTATATATTCTACTATTCCTTCTATCGTGAGTATTCTATATGACCCACCAGCTATCTGCAGTAAGAATAATGGAGCGAGAAAATCGAATGGTCTCAGATATGGTCCGAGGCAAACGTATCCTTCCACTCTGCCGGCTAAGATATAGCAGATCTCTAGTGCTGTCGATGCTAGGAAAGATGAAAAACCAGAATTGCATATAATCTTCTCAGCCCATTGCCGGTATCTTTCATCTCTAACAGACCACATACTAACGATTAGGTATGAATCTTTCAAAGAGTGTATATTAGAAAGTTTTGGTCCTTGACTGTTTACTAATACTGTGCCTCCTTTCTCGCCTAAGTACATTTCTCCACTTACGTGGTCTATTACTCCTGCTACAACTATGTCTCTTGAGCTTATGCTCTTAGAGATAACCAGTGTAGTTGAATAGATTGGTATCCCTCTAGAAGCGTTCCTGCTTCCATCAACAGGGTCTATCAAGATATAGTAGTCAGGGTTACCGGAGCCTGTTACTCCCAACTCTTCTGAGATTATTGCTACATTCTTCAGCTTATCTGTTACTACATTTATTACCGTTCTCTCTGCAGCTAGATCGAATGCGTATGATCTATCTCCATACGCTCCTATACTCTTAGGCTTTAGACCCCATCCATTCTTTACAGATTCAACTACTACTTCTCTCACAGTTGTAAGTGCTTCTTCTGTTAGCTTCAGTAAATCAGTCATCCTATATCATTCTAATAGAATGTAACGGTCTTATTTTAACTACTTCCCGATTGTAAAGGTTGTCTGGTTCCTCTCCTCTTAATACCTTGATTATCCCTTCTGCAGCATATTCGGCCATCCTGTTCCTAGTATCATGTGAGGCGCTACCAATATGTGGGGTTAGAACAACATTCGGTAAGTCTATAAACGGGTGGTCATGTGGAAGAGGTTCTTCTTCGAAGACGTCTAAACCTGCCCCAGCAATCCATCCCTCTTTTAATGCTTTTAGTAAGGCTTTTTCATCAACTACAGGTCCACGTGAGGTATTAACTAGTATTGCCGTAGGCTTCATAAGTCTAAGTTCCTTCTCACTTATCAAGTGTCTTGTCTCGGCTGTTAATGGGACATGAATTGAGATAAAATCTGAAACTTTCAATAGTTCCTCTAATTCTAAGTATTCTATTCCTAGCTCCTTCTCTATGTCTGGACGACGTACGACATCATAGTAACAGATTTTCATATTGAAGCCTTTAGCTCTTCTCGCTAATGCTGCTCCTATTCTACCTAGACCGATTATCCCCAGAGTTTTTCCATATACATCGTGTCCAAGCATCATTGTAGGAGCCCAAGCTAGTTTCCATCTACCCTCCCTAATCATTCTATCTCCCTCCACAATTCTTCTAGCTGTAGCTAACATTAATCCGAAAGCTAAGTCTGCAGTTGTTTCAGTTAGAACACCAGGCGTATGAACAACGTATACTCCCCGCTTAGTAGCATAATCAATGTCTATGTGGTCGACACCTACACTCATAGTCCCTATAACCTTTAACTTAGGTGATGAATCTATGACTTCTCTATCCATCTTCTCATTTAGAGTACAATAAATTGCATCTACATTTCTAATGTTCTCTATAATTTCTTCTTTACTAGGTGGGACAAGTTCATTTCGATAAATTACTTCACAATAGTTTCTGAGTAAATTTACCGCTACTTCCGGGATAGTTCTAGTCACATATACAATAGGCTTCATATCTCTCTCCTACCATTCCTTACACCGAGAGATCTCTTAGCTCTAATATATAGTTGTGGCCACCTAGCTGCAATCTCCTTCTCAACAATCTTGGCAAGAAGATCACTTATACTAAATCTTGGAATCACATTCTTCCAATAATTTAAAACTGCGCTTGCAACAGGAGAATAAAAAGCTAACCTAGGTTGTCTCCTCGCACCCTCAATAGCCATCCTCCAAAACTTCTCATCTACTCTTACAGCCGCCGATGGCTTCTTTCCAGCTGTTACACTCTTTCTCTTCTGCGCCGTATTCTTCTTTCTACTCGAGTTTTTTACGTTTTTCATAGGTATAACGTAAACCATCTAAGATTAAACTTTTACCTTGCTTATTCGTCACCAACTGGCAATCCCATTCAAAACGGATTAGTAGGTTGACGGTTAATCCGCTATCAAAAGGATTAGTCCTTATAAATCTAAGGATCTGACCTATCTGCACATAAAGTTTCCCCATTTTCAGTCCTAAGGATACCTCCCTACTGTTTTATTGGGAAACAAATCGGGTGGTGTGTCGTATAGTTGGATCAATAATTCAATCTGTACGGTATTAGATATCAGATGACAATTTGACATATAGATTGGTTATAAGGTATAACGTTGATCTTATACCTTAAACATTATACTACTTCTAGAGATAATTTTGTAGAACAATAAGATATTTATTGAAGGTTTGCTATTGGAGAGATGGTGTTTCATGGTCTCAGAGGAGCAAGTGCTACAAGCGTTAAAGAGTGTTATGGACCCTGAGCTGGGAAAGGATATTGTGAGTTTGGGTATGATTAAGGACCTAGAGGTTAAGGATGGAGTTGTATCTTTTGTTCTTGAACTTACTACTCCTGCATGTCCTTTGAGGAGTGTTTTGGAAAAGAATGCGAGAGAGGTCGTTGAAAAATTAAATGGGGTTAAGGAAGTTAAGATAAAGATTTCTTCAAGAGTCTTGTCTTATCCTAGTGAAAAGAGTCTCCCAGGTGTGAAAAACATAATTGCAATTGCTAGTGGTAAAGGTGGAGTAGGGAAGTCTACCGTAGCTGTGAATTTGACTTTAGCGTTAGCGTCAAAGAAGGCCAGCGTAGGATTACTGGATGCAGATATTTATGGTCCAACTATACCTAAGATGCTTGATATTATCCGTCCACCCTTCTATGTTGGCGGAGACAGGGTTGAGCCTGCTTTATCGTATATGGGGGTCAAGGTTATGTCTATCGGGTTGTTTACATCTGAAGATACTCCTGTGATTTGGAGGGGGCCGCTAGTGGGGAAAGCAATAGAGGAGATGTTGAAGCAGGCAGATTGGGGAGATATAGATTACTTGATTGTTGATCTGCCACCCGGTACTGGGGATGCTTCACTAAGTCTTGCACAAGCAATACCTTTAACAGGAGTCGTAATTGTAACTACTCCGCAGGATGCTGCTCTGAGAATAGCTTTGAAAGCTTTAAGAATGTTCCAAAAGCTAAACGTCGAGATCATAGGCGTTATTGAGAATATGAGTTACCTTATCTGTCCGAATTGTGGTTCAAGATTAGAAGTATTTGGATCTGGAAACGTGTATAAAACATGCATAGAACTAGATATCCCGTATCTTGGTGAAATACCGCTAGCTCCAGAAGTTAGAGAGAGTGGGGATTTAGGTAGACCAGTAATTATTAGAGAACCTGAGTCACCTGCAAGTAAAGCATTTATTGAGATAGCTGAGAAGGTAGCAGGAAGAGTCAGCGTATTGGCTAGGAGAAAATCTGAACAAACAGAGAAAAAGAGTGAGGAATCTAGATGACGGGCTCTAACCCAGGGATCTTAATCCGATTGTATAACATGTCTAACGCTTTAAGCATTGAGTAGATCCAGATAAAGTATACTATTGTTATGAATGCGTATGTTTCGAGAGGTCTGAAGGTTTGAGCAGTAATCGAGATTCCAGTATTGAGGAATTCTCTAACACCGATAACTATTAATGCTGTTGTACTCTTGCCCATTGACGCAAGCTCGTTACTCCATGCTGGGATAACAATTCTCAATGCTTGGGGAACGACAACGTATAGAAATATTTTCCACATAGGTAGACCGAGAGAGATAGCTGCCATTAGCTGGTCTTTGAAGACGGCTTCCATTGCACCTTTTAAATATCCTTTCTGATAAGCTCCACTATTCAATGCTAGAGTCAATATAGCTGTCATCATAACATCCATTCTTAAACCTGTTATGTAGGGTACCGTAAAGTAGAAGATGAATAGCTGGACTATTAATGGTGACCCTCTGAAGAATTCAACATAAACGTTTACGATTATCTTAATAATTTTGCCTCCATAAATGTCTCCTAATGCTGCTAGTATACCTAGGATTAATCCTAGACCGACCCCTATCAGAGTTACTTCCACGGTTATGAGGAAGCCGTTTATCAAGAACATTGAGTAATCAAGTAGAAACCACATCTACTTTATCTCACCCTAAGATTTTCGCCATAAACTTCTTAGCCCTCTCAGTATTGGGAGATGTGAAAAAGTGGTCTGGTGAACCGATCTCTATTATCTGACCTTGATCCATGAATATCATTTCATCTGCAACTTCTCTCGCGAAGCGTAGCTCATGGGTTGCTACAAGCATTGTTGTACCTCTCTCTGCGAGATCTTTCATTACAGTGATGACTTCCCACTTCAATTCTACGTCTAATGCTGCTGTAGGCTCATCAAATAGAACCACTTCAGGATCCATGGCTATAGCTCTAGCGATTCCTACTCTCTGCTGTTGACCTCCTGAGAGCTGAGAAGGATAATAGTTAGCCCAATCCTCCATTCTAACAAGCTTTAAAGCTTCGTAAGCTTTTCTCCTTGCCTCATTATCAGACAAACCCAAGACATGTTTTAAACCAAGCATAACGTTTCCAATCGCTGTCAAGTGACGGAAAAGAGATGGATCTTGAAATACGAACCCTATCCTTGCTCTAAGCTTGTTTAAATCTTGTCTAGAAGCATATACATCTGTCCCGTTAAATAATATTGTGCCTTTCGTAGGCTTCTCGAGGAGACCGAGACATCTAAGTAATGTTGATTTACCTGAACCGCTTGGACCGAAGATTACTTTTGTCTCTCCTCTATCTATTCCTAGGGAAACATTGTTTACAGCTACTACTTTTCCATAGACTTTTGTTAATTCACGGCACTCTAATATAGTGGTCATAATCCCAACTCCTTTTTCTTCCTACTACCCCATTTATCAAGATATGTAGCAAGAGGGAAAGTCATGGCAACATATATTATTGCAGAAGCAATATATGGTAGAACTAATGATCTTTGCGATGCTCTAAGAATATCTGTATGCTTCATTAATTCTATTACTCCAATAATGAATGAGTATGCTGAATCTTTTATGAGTAATGCTATCTCGCTACCCAAGCCTGGTACAGCTAGGAATAATGCTTGCGGTAGAATCACATATCTCATAGCTTTTAGCTCAGTTAAACCTAACGATATCGCTGCAAGCATCTGGGATCTACCTACGCTGCCTATCGCACTCCTAAAGATTTGCGATTGATTTGCACCACTAACAATGCCTAACGAGATTACTGAAGTAAAGAATGGATCTTTAAAGATTTGAATATATGGTCCCACACCGAAATAAAGTAATAGCATTACCGCGAGGACAGGGACTGATCTGAAAAATTTTTCATAACTATCAGAAAAGTATCTAAGAGGAGTTGAACCATATATTCTCATAAATGCAAACAGTATCCCTAGACCTAGTCCAAGTAAAAAAGAGAGGAAGGATATTGCTAGGGTTATGGGTACTGCTTTCAATAAGAATATTATCTGCTCTAGTGGCGTCATGGTTGATTAAGTATTTCTAACTTGATGGTGGAGTAGTCCACTTCTTATATAGTTCTGCAACCTTTCCCTCAACTATCAACTCTGCTAAGACACCGTTTATCTTTGAGACTAGTTCATCTGAGTCTTTATGAGCTATGAAGCCAACGGGCCAGTATGGTTTACTGAATACTACGACTAGTGGTGTCTCCTCGGTCATCAACCACCACGTAGTTACAGGTGTCTCTGCATACAGTGCATCAATTCTACCGAGCTTCAAATCTTCGAGAGCAACCATGAAGTCATCATATGATCTAGCTTCATCTGGTGAGAGGACACCTTTTTTAACTAAGTCCATCAATTCTGCTTCCTGTGTTGTGCCAGAACCTGTTCCAATGACCAGTTTATAATCTGCTGCTTTCTCTAAATTTTCAAGTCTTGTTATTCCAAGTTGCTGAGCTTTATCCTTTAACATTATCAATTGGGATTCTGTTATAGTGTGGTATAATGTATATTGAACAACATCAAGTCTTTCAGGGGTTACTGAGAATCCACTAACACCTAGGTCGATATCTTTATGCTCGACTGCAACGATGATAGTAGCGAAATCCATGGTTTTCCATTCAACTTTTAATCCAAGTCTCTCCGCTATCAATTCCATTAACTCAACCTCGAAGCCTGTAAGTTTACCTGTCTGAGGATCGAGAAATTCGAATGGCGGCCAGTCTGGAGAAGTCCCAACTATTATTGTTCCTCTCTTCTGAATATTCTCCCATACTTCATCCTTTACAGCTCCTGTGATGGTTCTTTCAACAGTTACTGTTTGGGTTACAGTCTGCGCCACACCGACTGTAGTAGTGTAAGTAACTTCTCTAGGAGGGAGTATAAGTGGCTCTACAGCTGCTACGATTGCAAGCACAATTACGACTACGACGAGAATTGCTACTATTCTAGAAATACCTCCAACACTTTTTAGAAATTTCCCTCTCCCACGCATATAAGATTAAATGTTGAAATGGTTATTAAAAGTTTTCTAAATTTTTACGATAGATTACTCTTCTTCTACGAAATCCGATATTTTCGGAATACTTAGAGGCAGACCCTTCCTCTTTCTTATCTCTTCTATCACTTTGTCTCTTATCGATGATGGTACTGGCTTCCAGGCATAGAATTCTGTGGCCCAGAATGCTTTACCCATCGTTGCACCACGCATTACTTCACTTAAATCAAAAGTCTCAGCTGCAGGGATTTCTCCAGAGACAACCGTGATGTATTCTTGCTGACTAACTTCTAAGACTCTTCCTCTCTTAGATGTTATGACGCTTGTCACTGCGCCCATAAGGTCTGGTGGAACTTTAGCTTCAATCTTCAAGACGGGTTCAAGGAGTATTGGGTTAGCGCTTAGTATGCTGGCATACATGCTTCTCCATGTTGCTGGAGCTATCTGTGCGTATCCTCTGTGGACAGGGTCTTCGTGGAGTTCAACGTTTACTAGTATTGCTTTTATTCCACGCATGTTCTCTGCTGCTAGTGGACCTTCCTGCACTACTCTCTGGAAACCTCCAATAATCATCATCTTACTTTCCTGTAGATACTGTGCTCCCTTCGTCATATCTACGAGAATGTTTCCTCTAGGATCGATTGCCCACACACCTCTCGCCATATCTGCATCCCATCCATGATCCCTAAGCACCTTGGCTATCTGTTTCCTATCCATTTCATCGAATAATTCTCCTCTTCTAATAAGCTCGATAATTTCTTCTTCAAGAGGCTCAACTTGAATGTATATCTTATTATGTCTATTCGGAGATTTCCCTTCAAAGACCTTACCCTTCTGCGTAATAGTTTCTCGGTAAAGTATTATGGGCTTACTAGCTACTACTTCGAGCCCGGCTTTAGATATCCATGTCAAGGCTATCTCTAAGTGTAGAGTGCCCATACCGCTTATCAGATACTCTCCAGTTTCAGGTCTAACAGTAGTAACAAGCGTGGGATCTTCGATGCTGAGCTTATTCAAGAAATCTACCAACTTTGGGAGATCTCTACTATGCTTTGGTTCAACAGAGATGGTAACAACAGGCTCTGAAACATATTTCAATGATTCGAAAGGTATCGTCTCAACAGTTGCTAAAGTGTCTCCAGCTCTTGCCTCCTCTATTCCAAGAAGTGCTGGAATATTCCCAGCTGGTAGAGTGCCTACAATCTCCCTATTCGGACCCATATAGACTGTTACCTGCTGAATTCTCTTCTTAATGTTCCTTCCAACTATAAGTAGGTAGTCTCCCTCATTTACTGTTCCACTGAATAGTCTACCTGTAGCTACTACTCCAGCTTGAGGGTCAACTTTAACATCTGTTACCACCATTACTACTGGTCCTTTTTCATCACAGTTCAACATTGCTTGTCCAACTTCGTCTTCTATGTCTCCTTTCCAGATCTTTGGTATCCTATATTTCTGAGCAACATGAGGTGGCGGGTGATGGGTTATAACCATCTCGAGTATGGCTTCGTGGAGTGGAGTGTTCTCTCTAAGCCATTCAATATCATTGTTAGTGAAAGCTTTTAGAACATCTGAGAATTTTATACCTTTCTTTTGAGCTTGCTGGAGAGTGAAACCCCACCTATCTTTTGCACTACCTATAGCTACATTACCTGCTTGGAAGCTGACCTTCCACTTCTCTCTATATTCTGGTTCAGCATACATTTCTATCAATCTGTTAACTTCTAAAACGATTCTTCCCAATGTTTCCTGTATTTTTTCAGGTGTAAGCCTAAGCTCTTTAATAAGTCTATCAATCTTGTTAATGTATAAGACGGGTTTAACTCTTTCTTGAACAGCTTGCCTTATAACTGTTTCAGTCTGCGTCATTACTCCCTCTACTGCATCTACTACTACTACTGCTCCGTCTATCGCTCTCAACGCTCTAGTAACTCTACCACTAAAATCTACGTGCCCCGGAGTATCTATTAAATTAATTACATAAGGCTTCCCATCCATTTCATAGTATAGTGAAATGTTAGCAGCCTTAATCGTCATCTGCCTTTGCTGTTCTTCTTCTAAGTAGTCTAACGCTAATGCTTTCCCAGCTAACGTAGGTGACAATAACCCAGCAGCTGCAAGTAAGCTATCCGTAGTAGTAGTTTTTCCATGATCAACATGCGCTATTATCCCTATATTCCTTATCTGGTCTTTCTGGTGGAGTATGTCTAAGACTTCTGAGATCTTCTTAACTCGAGGCATTCCCTCTCTTCTCCTTCAATATCAATTCTCCCGATCTATTTAACGCTACTGATCCCCGAACATCGAGATAACTAAGCCAACTCCCAAAGACCAGTTTTTGTAAAGAGATTAAAATCAACTATATAATGTAATATTCTACTGCTGGTGTGAGAAAGCTTGATTGGTTTAGTTATCAATTTATACTTCATGGTCGGGTTTTCTAGTTAAACTGACATAATCCATTCTAGGTGGTACGAAGATATCTAAGATTAGTACTTCCTCAATTGCCTCAAAGCCATGTTCTTCATTAGCGGGTATACAGTATGAGTCGCCTTCAGAAACTTCTATCTTGGCATCTTTTGTTGCAAAAACTCCTCTTCCCGAGATAACTAACCCATACTGGGATTGAGGATGAGCATGCATTGGAACTATCCCACCTGCTTCAATCTTAAACAACATTAAGAGACATCTTTCATCATAACTTAGCGGAGTAGCTGAAATTTTCTCTCGAAGATTAATCCAGCTACCTTTTCTCCAGACCTTCATGTTGAAGCTGAATCATTACCTTTCTAATTAACTTTCCCACGTCTAACTAGAACCTATCTCATCAAACTCATAATCATGGAATCACACTGTTGGGTACCCGTCCACTTTCAGATAGGTCTCCAAGAAATATATTCCACCAATTCAATATTAATTTTTGAGTAACTTGAACGAGATCGACTTTGACACAACTCTTGCATGCAGGTTCTATCATGAACCGATAGAGTTTAAAGAATTATCACCATATTTAGCTAGGAATGGCTGGATTGTTATGGAAAGAAAATTAGAGAAAGACGGAGTTGTCATTGAATATACTGCAAAGAGCATAGACGGATTAGAAATCCTTTTTTCACTAAAGAATAAAAGAGCCTTCCCAGATTTTAAAACTATTGAAAACCTTTTTAAGACATTACTAAATTATTTTTGGTATATCGACGTATATCACTGTTTCAGAAACTTAGATGTAGTTACCGTCGCTGAAAAGATTGGCTTAGATCTTGGAACGTCCAAAATAAGAAGAATAAAACTTGGTAGAATAGAAGTTTCAATCGAAGGATACAAGTTGACTGGTAAACTTATAGTTAGCTACAGAGTCGGTTTGAGAGAAGTGGATGATGTGAAGAAGATTTATTCAAAGCTTCTATACAAAATCTTAACTGTTAAAGGTGTGGAAAATGAGTGAAGAATACAAGAGGTCCCATGTGTTTGGTATGGATTACGGTACAGGCGACTTCAAGTATGGGCCGATAACAATAGGTGAAGTACCCGAAGTAATTGAGAGCAGAGGATACTTCATTGAGAGAAGCTCTATTATGTCCAGGATTATGGGTGTTGATAGAGAAGTCGTAGTCGGTAAAGATCTACCCCTCTTCCTAGAATCGAGAGAGGATGTTGCTGAGAGATTGGTATATCCTATGAAGAACGGGATAGTAGAGAGAAACGATGTTAGAGCATGGCAAGTAATAAAAGAATTAACTAACTATGCTCTACAAAGTTTTACACTGGACGACCCAGACTTTAAAGGATTCTACGTTGTCGCAAGTCTAGCAGTCGTTGCTCCCAGATACATGTATGAGCAGTTATTTGATATTTTTGGAGAATTGAATGCTGAGAAGATGCTTGTTAGAGCTGCAACGATAATTCCTCAGCCTTTAGCTGTAGCTATTGCGCATAAGACTCCAACATGCGTAGTTGTCGAGTCTGGTCACGGGAACACTCAGGTATGCCCAATCTCAATGTACCCTATAAGAAATGCAGTTGTAGCTCTAAATCGAGGTGGAAGTGCTGCAAATACTTTAACATCTGAGATTCTTAAAGATGCTGGATATGGAGATCTAGCCAAAGAAGAGAAGCTTGTTAGAAGAGTTAAAGAGCAGATTGGTCTCCTACCCAAGAGACTTGAAGACTCGATAGACTATGCTAGGAGGAATCCTGAAAAAGTAAAGACTGAGATAAGGATCGAGGGGACTAGGATAAAGATAGATCTAGGAGAAGAAAGCTGGACGAGGTTTCTAATAGGTGAATATGCTTTTAATCCTGGGCACGAGATATTCCAAAGCTACTTTAAGAGAGGTATGCCTAGACCAGGCGATGTCAAAATCGGAGATACATACTTCTATGGAATGACAGATCTCTCAGAAGCTATAATTGAAGCAGTTGAGAAATGCTCTGTAGAACTCCAACCTCACCTCTACTCTCGGATTATTCTGTCTGGAGGAAACTTTAATTGGAATGCTCCTAAGGGTTTAGAAGGAATAGCTGTTACTTCGGATGAAAAAATTAGGTATATGTTGAAAGAGAAGGGTATAGAAAATGTTCAAGCAATCGTTGCTAGAGAACCTACATACTCTGTCTGGAGAGGCTGCATAGTATATGGTTATGCTGTCCCATACGATTTTAAGTGGAAATGGGAGAGAATGGAGGGGTGGCTTAACTATGCGTAGGAGACCGACGCCAGAAGACATAATCTCAACCCTCTTGATGGAAGAAGGATTCTACGAGGTTTCAAGAAATACTGAATCAACATGGTTGGATAACCAGATAATTCTATCCGACGGTAAACTACAGATAGTTGTAAATATTCTATCCGAAGACTCATGTAATTCAAAGTCTATCATTCATGAAGCCTTGATTGAGACACAGAAACTCCAAAGCAAATACGATGGAGTAATCATTGCAGTACCTAGAAGATACTCGAAAATTGTTGATGAAAGCTTACTACTCAAGTATGGTATCGGTCTGATAATATACGACATGATGGGCGCGGAGGAAGTCCTTCCTCCTAAGATAAACATTAATAGGAAAGAGAAGATACAAAACACTCAATATAGTATTGAGAAAAGCTCAATCACAGAGATTGCTATTCTCAAGTCTGAGATAGCCAAGATAATGAGAATGCTTGAAGAGATGGAGGCTAGATTAGATAGATTAGAGAAAGAACAGAGAATACTGGCAAGCAAGATAATCGAATTAGAAAGAACAAATTCTTCTAAAGATACTGAGCAAGAATTGGTTAAAGTAACAATGAGCAAGCTTCATTCTAACAGTAATGATAACCTCCCAAGCTATCTCAAGGATAATCCATGGCTAGAAATTCTTTCAAAAAGAGTGTAGATAAATTGAAGATAATTGTCCTAGGTTCAGGGTCAATTATTCCGACGAAAAATAGATTCTCAACATCCTTCTTCATAGAATATTCCGGAGGAAGGATACTTCTAGACATAGGTCCGGGAACAATAGAGAAATTAAGACGGCTAGATATTCGACCCGATTCTATTGATAGACTGTTTATAACTCATTTTCACCTAGATCATACCTTGGATCTACCGGTGTTGATAAAAGTTAGGATGTTTAATGAGTTTGGAGGTCCTAATCCCAGTCCTCGAACACTTAACGTTTACGGTCCTACAGGTCTTAAAAACTTTATAGATAAATTAATTTCTCATGAAGGAGTATACAGTTATCTTTCTGAGATGATGCGTAACCTAGATTACTTGAAAATCCATGAAGTAGGAGAAGGACGGGTAGAGGAATTAGAGAATCTCCGGGTTTATTCCGTATCTGTCGAGCATTATAATGGGGTTGCATATAGATTTGAACTAGATAATGTTACCATAGCTTACTCTGGAGATACAGTATATGATGAAAGAATGTTGAAGCTAGCAGAAGGTGTAGATATCCTTATTCATGAATGTTCATTCCCCAAAGAATCGATATTAGGTAAGCATACTTCAGATGAAGATCTAATAAATATAGGTGAAAGAACGAAACCGAAGATACTCATAGTGTCCCACTTATACCCGGTATGGGAAGGGAGAGAGAAGCAGCTTGAAGATAAACTCAGGAAAGAGATTGGATGCAAAGTCTACGTTGTAAAAGACATGGATACTTTATACGTCTGACCAAGGAATTCTCATCAGTTACATTCCAGACTTATTAGAAAATTATAGTTTTAAAGAGAAGAATACTCTGATTCGTAGGTGCATAAAATGATCTTGAGCGATTTCGATCTTTGGGCATACATTAAAGGGAGACGCTTAATCATTGAGCCTTTCGATGAAACTATCGTTAGAGAGAATGGAATTGATTTAAGGATAGGTAAAATGATTGCTAGAATGAAGAAGACCGATAAGCCTTTAGATACTAGAAACGTAGTCGATATCGAGGAATTCTATATGATTGAAGAAGGTGAAAGCTTCATAGTATGGCCCCATGAGCACGTTCTACTCCATACGATAGAATATATTAAGCTCCCAGTTGACTTGATGGGCTTCGTTAATCTTAGAAGCAGCTATGCTAGGGTTGGATTAACTATTCCACCCACAATAATTGATGCAAACTTCGAGGGAGAATTAACCATAGAGCTCGTAGGTGGAGATTTTCCAGTCAAACTCTATCATGGAGATAGATTCCTCCACGTCGTTTTCGCTAAGCTGTCCTCAGTAGTTGAAAAACCTTACCAAGGAAAATACCAAGGACAGAGGGGTGTAAGACTCCCATCCTTCAAGTAACTTCCTCAACATTATCATCGTCATTTATAGACGTGAATTTATCAAGACGCATCTGTGGATGCATAGTCTCATCACCTTTATAAACTCTATAAACATTACCCTTAGACATATCCTCACATAATATATTCTTATCCTTTAAATTAGGATTCTATGCCAATCTTCTTAATTCTTCTAGGCTTAGACCTTAATGTTGCTCCACATCTTGGACAAGTCTTACTATCTATTAGAAAAGCCTCTCCACACTTACTACAATACTTGTAACTCTTAATATGATTAGATGTTGTGTCTATTTTCAGGATAGTCTCTAAGAAATATATTCAGGGTTGAGGAGATTATTAGGTGGACTCCTAGGATTTGGTGAGCTTGTGGTTAGGGGTCCACAGGGGTTACGACCACAAGTGATGTAGGAGCTGCCCCTCATCCAGGCTTTAAATAGTCTGGATCCAGCCGTCTGGCTGGCGGCGGGTT
>JAGDWP010000091.1 GCA_023269855.1 Nitrososphaerales archaeon
TACATGATCCAACAAGAACAACCTAGGCCATAAACATTCTTAAGTTGACAAGCCCCCGTTAGAAACTACTTTTAGCCCCTCCTCTACGTAAATATCGAATTCAGATTCTTTCAACAAGAGGTTTCACTATTTCAATAACGTATCTAAGCATCCTTCCATCTACATGTTATTATACCTTCTAGGAAGATAGCTTGAACCAACATAAGCATCCCCAATCTTTGTTAGTATTAGTAAATGCTCCCCTTTCTCAAAGAGGAAATAAACCGCTGTAACTAGTTTTGAGAATTCGCTTACGAGTCTTGTAGGAGAATGCGTTCTCGGATAAGTTCCCGTCTTAGTGAGAAGCTTATACTTTAATATTAATTGACAATATTGGTCTATGTTAAATGCTGCAGGATCGTAAACTCCATTTTCTATTAGATGTTTCGCGTTTTCTAAAAACATTCCGCCCTTTGCTTAAGCAGTTCAAGGTCTTCAAAGCTCAACTTGTTCGGTTAAGATACTAGTGTAAGCGGGATATATACTCTCTGCATTGTGAACCATTCTACGACTATGGAAACAGAGACTCACTATTTACATTGGGAAACTAAATTAATCCAAGAGAAGTTAAAAGGAATAGTTATATCCATCTAATCACAGATTGTTCTAGGTGTTTTCTTTGAAGGTTGTAGCCGTTGTTGGTCATAAGAAGTCTGGTAAGACTAGGCTTGCAACAATGTTGATAAGGAGTTTGAGAGAGATGGGTCACAGTGTTGCAAGTGCTAAGCATGTTCATCATGCTGATTTCAGCATAGACCAAGCTGGTAAAGATAGCTGGTGGCATAGTGAGGCCGGAGCAAATCCTAACATAATCATTTCACCAAGGGAGACCGCGGTAATTTGGAGAAATAAGAGCATCAATTCTATGGAAGAATTATTCAACATTGTTAAAGGAGATGCCGACTTCTTAATCTTAGAAGGATTCTACAGTATTGTTAAAAAATATAATGAGGCCTTCATAATAGTGCTCGTGAAGAATATGGAAGATCTGACTGATCTAAAAGGTGATATTTTCGCATCTTTCGAGAACATCGACCATCCTGAAGTATTGAAGCTTCCTGAACAGTATCCACAATTGCTAAAGATAATTATTGAATCAAAGAAATGATTGGAATAATCAACAATTCATTATTTTGTATAAATTATTGAGTAACATTATAGACAGACGGGTAGATAACTTGAGCAAGTCTAGATAACTAGTATAGTGATGATTAATGTTGATGATTTCTTAAGATTATATGAGGATTGTTTGAACATTTTCTGTAGATGCTACTTGTGCCTGTTTATGGTCTGCCGTTAATAATGTGAATCTATTCTTCTTTGCAACTGCAATATATAGTGAATCATAAATTGTTGTCTTTTGTCTGAGAGAGATCTCGAAAGCTTCATCCATATATGGTAACTCTTCTTCAAATCTGAGAGCTTTTCCGAGAATTTCTTTCATGGCTCTGTACATTACTTTAGCTTCTTCATATGTGACCTCATTTCGTACAAGCCTCCTCAATATTGAATTGGCAACTTCTTTGATGATATAGTCAATTGAGATAACTCCTCTCTTTAGAACTTCAGCAACTTCCTCCCAACCTTCTTCTTTGAAGATAAGCTTAGCCAATGCTGAGGCATCAATGACTATCACGGTCTTCCCTCACGAACTTCTCAGCAGTTCCTTTTGGGGCTGGATGAATAGACTTTAACAAGTCTATTGCAGCCTCAACAGATTTCATTCTTTCAATCTCTTCAATTTTCCCTATTATAAATTTTCTAATCTCCTCAGGCCAATCTATTTCTTGGCTAAACATCTTCATCTTCTCTTTAACCCATTCCGGAACCTTAACGCTCACAACCGCCATAGCCGTCTCCTACGATAACATGGTAAACCATATAATAAACCTATTTGGTAAACCAACAAGATATAATGGTAGAGATTCACGGAATAAGAAGGATTGTTCAGAATGTTAAGGTCTTTCACAGTTCATAGCTCATGTGCATTATTATCGTTATAGGTGCGAATGTTAGTGCTGCTTTCAGATTGTGCTCCGGTAAGCTATGCTTCATCCTCCTTCTCCCAATGTCCAGTGGTATACTATCTATGAATATGTTATGAATATGTTTAGATTCTTTATCCTGGGTCTGTTAACTTGGTATTACTCAATCTTTATCACTTCTGTTAGTCTTCTTAGCATGTTTATTATTTGTTCTTCTTTGAAGAGTGTTCTTAGCTTCATCCAGCTCCATACATGTTCTAGGTTACAGTTCCTCCTACATGGGAAGTAGTATTCAAATATTCTAGATACATATTATGCTCTCTAATACTTCATGCATCCAGCTTCCGAAACTGTATACTCTATGGTCTAGGCCTAGGCTCTTACATGAAGCAGCATAGTAGTATCCTCCATCAATGTATACTGGATGTTTGCCAAGCCTCCCTATAAGCTCACCTAGAAACTTCTCAGCTACCAGCTGGTTCTTAGTCGATGAGAGCTACATGCCTAGGAGCTTCTTCTCAAACGGCTCATAAGCTATGAAGACCCAGACGCTACCACCACCAACCCTAACCTTAGTATCATCTATTAAGAATACTGAGACCCTGCATCTAGAGGTGAAGACGTTCCTGAAGCCTCTAAGCTTCTTCTCCCAACGCCAAACAGCAACATGAGTCCTAGCAGTGAAGAACTCTATTGCTTTAGGAACCTTCCTAAGACTATCCCCCAAGAACCTAAGATATAGAGCATAGAAGACTATGGGGAGAGGAGTCCTAAGACCAGCAAAGAGACTATACAAGAAGAGAAGAAAAACCAGACCATAAAGAAAAACATAAAAACAACTTAACGGACCCATTAATAAGAACCAGAACTTTTATTCAACTGCTTATCACTACAAATTAATCTTCTTGTTAATAATTTACATTACAGAGACATTATTAAGAAAACCTTCGAGGTCTGGTCTTTAGTGCAAGATGATGCTAAGCTCCTAAGTTTTAAATGAGACATTCCAAACTGAACTTGTAAGGTAAGATTTCTGGTCTGAATAAGGAGTTTAAATATTCTAGTGAGGGGCTGCTCCCGCCTTTACAGGCAATACCCAAAACATCTATAACTTAGGAATACTTATCCCGACACTACCCTGAATGTTAGGATGTGTTTAAATATGGGAAAACCTTGTTTACCCAAGGATGAACGAAGTTTGACAGTTAAGATAAAAGTACGTAAGAAGGGCGTTGTAATCTTGCCTAAAACTATTCGTGATGCTGTTGGATTAGAAGAAGGAGACGAAGTAATCTATGTACCGAGAATAAAATACGGTGTCCCCTACAAAATTACAATGGAATTCCTTGAAAAAACAGTTACAGCATACGTCTCTATCCTAGAATTAGCTAAATAGGTAAAGAAGAATATGAATATGCTGTGAAAATACTTACTGATCATAACATAAAACCTTCAGATACTCTTCATATTGGAGCCATGCGTACTGATGAGATAACAATGATAGTCAGTGAAGATACGGAATATGATAAAATACCCCTAGTTAAAAGAATATAGATGGAGAAAACCTAATTTTCCTAATATTTTTGAATACTTCAGAATCTATCATATTCTGATCATCATTAATAGGATACAATCTATATTATAGATTGCTCAATGTTTAGAGTGAGTTGAAGCAAAGCCTTTTGAGATTGAATTCGTATGAGAAGGCTGCTATTGTTACTCCGTAAAAATATACTGTTTTATCTTGAGCTGAATTGAGTATTTCTCCTATGGTATTGTTGACAAGCGTGGATCCTGTTGCAAGGACTACGTCTGCCCATCTTATTACTTCTGAGTTTCTCGTGTAGGGTTCAATGACTATTCCATAGTATTCTCTACCGATGTTTTCTTCATCCATATCTGTAGTCCTGAGATCATGAAATTTCTCAGATAGATGATGTAGTATGGCTGGCTGGAACCCTATCATGCATATCTTCGAGTCTCCATATTGTTGATATAGGTAGTCTGAAATCTTCCTTGCACATTGTTCTGGACCATCATCTCTACAATGTCTCGTGCCCTCAATTAACCCTAATAATTTATAGGTGGCGTTTATCCCCGCTACTAGTAATGCTCTCTCAGAATTCTTTTGAATATCCAGTCTTTTCAGTTCTTCTAGAGTGCCTTCAAATGTTGTTGGTTCATCTGTGAATGCTTGACCAACTGCTCCATCTATCTCTGCCTGTATCATAACTTCTCTTCCTTTAAGTAGTGGATACTCCCTTCTAGCTGGGTGACCTATCGCTTCTTCAGGTTTCAGGGTCTTCATCTCTACGAGAACCTTTCTGGATTGAAGATCATTCTCAACGACTCTGGTCCACCATCTTTTTCGGAGTTCTTCAAGATACTTCATTTCTCCCACTTGACCCTCCAGTATCCATTAAATAATTCTTACTGCTCTAGGTCTTATCGTTATAAAAACTTTCTCTCCTACTCTTAGATTCATGAGTCTATACACTTCTAATGGAAGTTCAGATATGAACACGACATCGTTAATCCTAAGCTTTAGATGCGCATAGCTTATTTTTTCAGATATTTCCTCCAAGACCCCCTCAAATACATTAAACATCTTCACAGGTTCCCTGGATATAACAATGTCTTGTGGACGTATTAGGATCTTTCTAACCTCTGCCTCTTCTCCATCATATAATGTTAACAGTCTAACTCCTTGGAATTCTACTTCAATGAAGCCGCCGTCAACTTTGACAACTTCACATTCAAAGACGTTCTGGAGACCTAGTAAATTAATAACGTTATCGGTCTTTGGAGAAGAGAGGATTTCTTTAAGTTTCCCAACTTGTTCAAGTATTCCATTATAGAGTATCCCGACTCTATCACCTAATTCTTCTACTTCACTGATATCATGTGTAACCCATAGAGTAGTTATTCCAAGTTCTTTAATGACTGAT
The DNA here is from genome assembly GCA_023269855.1 of Nitrososphaerales archaeon. GTDB lineage: Archaea > Thermoproteota > Nitrososphaeria_A > Caldarchaeales > Wolframiiraptoraceae > Geocrenenecus. Next base: position 4,973 of record JAGDWP010000091.1, read on the forward strand.
TGAAGCCATCTCTTAACGTATTTGCTAGTAGCTGGGTCGAGATTGCTTAATGGTTCATCTAGTAAGAGAACTCTAGGCTGTATAGCTAACGCTCTAGCAATAGCTACACGTTGTCTCTCTCCACCACTCAGATCCTTGGGATAACGATTACGTAAGCTCCGTAGACCGAATATATCTAGTAGTTCTTCAACCCTTGAGTGAATTCTTGAAGAAGCTTTACAGACTCTTAATCCGTAAGCAATATTCTGTTCGACGGTCATGTGAGGGAATAGAGTAAAGTCTTGGGGGACATAGCCAACTTTTCTCTCTTCTGGTGGAAGATGATCTATTGGTTCCCCGTCGAAAAATATGCTTCCTTCGTAACTCACTAATCCTGCGATTGTTTTAAGTAGCGTTGTTTTACCTGCACCTGACGGTCCGAGCACTATGAATAATTCTTTACTCGATATCGTTAGATTGATCTTTTTTAGAATGTATTTGTTGCTTACGTCTTTCAGCTGGATCTCAGTCATTTTTACCGCCATTTAACAATCTTGTTCTCAAGCCATATGAGCAACTTTTCTGAAGATAGAGTCATTAATGCGAGGACTCCTAAGCATACCATGATTACATCAACTCTAATCAAGTATTGTGAAGTTATCATTAAAGCTCCTATACCGACTGGGATAGCTATCATCTCTGCTGCTACTATCGTCCTCCAAGCCATGCCTGCCTCCAATCTTAACCCTGTAAATACGGAGGGGAGGGCGAGAGGGATAACGATATCGAAGAAAGCTTTCCTCGAAGAGACTCCTAAACTTCTCGCCATATCAAGATATCCTCTATCAATACTCCTTATCCCTGAAACAGTATTATAGAGTACTGGAAAGAAAGAGCATATGAAAACAAGCAGGACCGGTAGAGCTTCATTCACTCCAATCCATAGGATTAATAATGGAAGCCAGCCGAGAGCTGGGATAGGCATCAACAAACTAAATATCGGATGTAATGCTTTATAGACTGATTCTTTATAGCCCATTAAGATTCCTAGAGATATACCCATAAATGTGCCGATTAGAAATCCTACTATAACTCTTGTAAAGCTTGCTAATAGGTTAATCAATAAAATGCCGTCTCTAGCTAAGATGTATCCTGACAGTAGTGTCTTAGTGAAGGATGGGAATAAGTATTCTGGAAAGATGTTAAGCCGTGCTATTAGCTCCCAAGAAGATAGGAGAAGTATGAGTGGTGTCAGCCAACTTAATCTATCTATCGATTTTTTCGATGACATAGGTTACGACCTCCTCAACCGATAAAATGCTTATCCACGACCTTGCTTACATTGAAAGTCTTCTCTATGTATCCCAGCTTATACAATGTTTCTATATATTTTTCTATTGAGCTACTGTTCAACTCAACATTATAATCTAGGTTATCCATGGATTTACGTATAATCTCTAGGGAGAGAAGTTGTGATGTCTTACTGATAAGATCTGGCTCAACACCTAGAGGAGAAGCTTTGCTTAATTCTTCTAAGAGAATCTTTGCAGCTTCATTTCTGTTATTCTCAATGTAATCGATGCCTTTCTCCGTTATCTTTACTAGCTTTTCCACAATCTCAGGCTTCTTCTCTAATAATTCTCTTTTAACAATAAGTACGCTTCCCTGCATTTCAGGCCAGATATCCTGACTCCTGAGTAAGACGTGGAAACCTTTAGAGGATGCTGCTAGAGTAGCCCAATGTTCTGGAACAACTATTGCATCTAACTGTTTTGTTAATAGTAAAGTAATCAGTAATGGAGGGTTCCCTCTTCTAATATCTATCTTACCCTTATCTAAACCATATTTATCGATTGCTAGATTGAAGAGTATGTCTGCATTTGATCCCACCTCGACTACTCCGACTTTCCTCCCTTCAAGCTGTCTTGGAGTTGTTATCTCCTCTGTTGATACGATAGAATATCCATGAAAATGGGTTCCAGCAACTATCACAATATCTACGCCTCTTGAATAAGAGAGAAGCGCTGGTCCTAGACATATATAGGCTGCATCTACATCCCCTCTAGCAAGCGCATTCGCTAAAGCTACACCTGTAACATAGGAGTTAAAAGTCGTAACATTGAGTCCTTCTTCTGAAAACCAATTGAAGTGTTTAGCTATGTACGCGGGAGCAGCATGATTATTGAATTCCACTGCTAGCCTTACTGCTTCATAGGTCTTCCCCCTGGAAGCGATGAATGGATACAATATAGTAGAAAAGATTAAAACAAAGATTATTCCTACTGCTCCACCGAGTATGAATAAAGATGTTTTCTTCAACATGCTTAAGACATGAGTCTAGACATTCATAAGCCTACGTAACTATATCCCGTTACAATAGCTTTTAGTAGATAAGCTTTCGTAACTATTTTCTGTTACCTATGCATGACTGTTAGAGAGCGCTAGCATCTTCGATCAGTATCTCTATTATCTCTCTATCATGTTGAATATATGGACCCAATATCTTTCCAAATCCTCTATAGAAATCTGTATCTGCGCTTTCTTCAATATCTTTTGCCAATTTAGGCACCCACTGAGAGAGATGTTTCTCCAAGAAGTCTTTCTGCATCTTAAGATATTTCAAGACATCCTCTTTATTATTCTGTTGAAGTGCTTCTTGAGCTTTCCTACATAAGTATGACATGAATTGGAGCTCTATAGCTATGTGGTCTGCAGGTTCCTTGAATTCTTTAACGACATTTACTCCCGCATCCCAATAAGCGTGAAGTACTTCCTCATAGGGTTCTTGCATGAGGAGACCGGTCTTGTAAACTGATTCTGAAGGGTGGGGAGGCTTCTTCTTCACACCTAGGAAGATGTTAGCATAATCTACCGCTAACTCTAGTTCTACTTCCTTTAGATCACGTTTAATAGCATACTCAACGTATTTCCTCATGGTGTTCAAGCCTTCTTTAATCTCTTCACTTGGAATATCTAATGAAGAATCAATCTTTAAAATAGGGTTATTCTCACTCATTAACTCTTCCAGAAAATCGCCTTTAATCTCTTTCTCACATATTCTTGACAGAAACCAATAGATTAGACGTCTACTGGATAAAGCTGTTAATAATTCTTCTTTAGAAAACATGGACGATTCAACATTTAGTTATAGAAGAATTTAATAAAGTTTCGCTAGTAAGGTCGTCACGGCTTCGGGCTAGACTTCTCTTCTAACAGATATACAAATAACTATGAAGAATATGGATAAGTAATGAATTTTTAAATTTACGGGTATGATGATTCTTAAATACCCGATTATAGTGTGTAGTAATTGACGCATTTTGAATGTGGATAAAGCTGTGAAAACTGTTAGGCCCTTCTTAACTAAGAGGCAGATGGAAGTATTAAAGTTGAGGATGAAAGGTTTAACTCAAGACCAAGTTGCTGAAATATTGAAGACAACTAGAGAGAATGTGGCAAACCTTGAGAATAGAGCTTACATAAACATTATGAGAGCAAGGATCACGCTTAAATTGTTAGATGAATTGAATCCTCAAAACGAGATCGTAATCCCAGCGGGGACGCCTATAACCGATGTACCCAGAATAATATTAGATAGAGCAGACATGTTAGGAATAAAAATAGTATTCGGTGCAGAGACAATTTATCAATATGTTAAGAAGAAAGCTAAAAAGAGGAGAGACCATCTCACCGCACCACTGAGAGTGAGGATCCTCCCATCGGGAAAGATAAAACTAACAATATGATATTCAACCCCATACACTTTAAATCATAATAACATTCTATATAGGAATCTTATATTCTCTATTAATCCTTCCCTAACTTAGTATATACATGGTCTATATCAGCTAAAACTCTTACATTACCGTTCTTGGCGCTGTAACCTTAAGCTTAGGGGAGAGCCCTATCCTCTTAATGAGTTATCAGT
>JAGDWP010000125.1 GCA_023269855.1 Nitrososphaerales archaeon
TAGATGGCATAACCCACAATCCATAAGGGAGTCCTAACCCTCTCAAAAAGCTTCACACTCATAACCCATCAAAAGGGATAAGACTCCCCTAAATCTTAAGGTTACAGCACCACGTTTCCTACGTAAACATTAATTCTGCTAGGATTTTTTACTTAGAGTTATGATCAAAAAATAATGGGTATGTGGGTAAGGTATAGTGGCTTCAACCAGACGTTGTTTGAATTGATTACAATAGGATACGAGATACTTGATGGGAGAATACTTAATACAAATTCTAAGTGGCTAGCTGAGAAGATAACAAGCATGGGTGGAAGAGTAGTTAGAATGGTTACCATAGGAGACTCTATTAAAGATATTAGTTCATCTATAAGAGAAGCCGTAAAGAGGAATGTCGACTGGATTATAACTTCAGGAGGTCTTGGACCAACCTATGACGACGTCACGCTTGAAGGCGTTGCTAAAGCTTTAAACAGAAAACTAGTCCTAAACAAGAAAGCATACGAAATGCTTAAGGAAAGATACAAAATGCTTGCAGAACAAGGCGTTGTAGAATCCTCAGAACTTACACCTTCAAGGCTTAAGATGGCTATGCTTCCAAAAGGAGCTAGACCCCTCAGGAATAGAGTAGGGTCAGCTCCAGGCGTTCTATTAAAACAGGGGAGAACATGGATTGCTTGTCTTCCAGGTGTTCCAGCCGAACTATACAGTATATTTGAAGAAGAATTACAGCCCCTAATACTAAAGACTATAAAGAAAGTATATAAAGCTGATATAACGCTTCACGTTAGGAGGATTGCAGAATCAAGTATTGCTCCTAGAATCGTGCAGATCGTTAAGAGATTCGATGGAGTATATATAAAAACTCATCCCAAAACCATTGAGGATGGAATCTCCAAGATAGAGATTCAAATATCAGCAATGGCGAATAGAGAAGACGTAGTGAAGAAGAAAGCCGGGGAGATAGAAAAGATAATCAAAGAAATTGTTATAGAAATGGGTGGAGAGATATATACTGTTGAGTCTTGAGAGGATGAATAATGGTGAGAAGGGTAGGCCTTACAGGATTTCTGAAAGCTATATAAGATTCCTAGACCACATTTAGCGGAGCCGTATGACAATCATGCATCCATAAGAATTTTTCGAGATTTTTGACAACTCCAGCCTGAATTAAAGTTTTAGGGTCTCCTGATAAAGTCAAAGTGTAATGTATAATTATTGATATATACGTAGATTTGTTTAGAGTAGATCTGGTATGTTTGAGTTTAAGCAGGCTTTGATTATTAGGTGTGACTTGAAGATGAGTGTTGGGAAATTAGCTGTACAAGTAGCTCATGCATCAATATCTGCAGCAGAAGAATGTAGAAAAATCAATATTGAATGGTTTAATAAATGGATTAGTGAAGGTCAGAAAAAAGTTGTATTAAGAGTCCAAAGCCTCCAAGAACTACTAGACTTATACGACAAAGCAAAAATGATGAAACTACCAGCTGCCCTAATCGAGGATGCAGGATTAACAGAGCTTGAACCAGGTACGATTACAGCGTTAGGCATAGGACCTGCACCAACAGATAGAATTGATAAAGTGACTGGAAGCCTACCACTACTATAGATTCCAAACATTATATTTCATGCGTAATATCATGGATAATGGTTTAAGGGACTTGTTCATGGATGACTATAAACCAGTCTTGTCATCTCTTAAGATTGAGGACATTGAGAAATTCATAGGGATGACAGAGTACGTTTCAAAGAGTGTGGGCGTTGGCGGTATAATAAAAGCTAAACCTGAAGATTTCATGGTATGGGAAACCCTCGAATCAGGTGAAGACGCAAAAAGATTATTCGAATTATCTTCGTTCTTGGAGAGCTACGGTAACCATCTACTATGTGTTATGAAGAAAGTCAACATAGATACTATTAGAGCTTTAAGCTTAATAGCTAAAAGACTAAACCTTAGAAGCAGAGAAATAGGAATCTGTGGAATTAAAGATAAAGTAAGCATTAGTTGGCAGTTCCTAACTATACCATCACATGCAGTAGAAAGCCCGAGGACGCTAGAAATAAACAGTTTCATAGAAGTTAAACCCATTAAATATGTTAAACACAAGCTGTCCTCACGTCAACTACGAAATAACACCTTCCATGTTATCATAAGATACCCGAGGATTACGGATACCTCTCTAATAGATGAAATAGTAAGAGAGTTAAAGATTAAAGGTGTTCCAAATTATTATGGTCATCAACGTTTCGGGATAACCAGACCTATTACACCTATCGTAGGATTGCTAATCATGAAAAACGAACTAAGAAAAGCTGTAGCCGCATTCCTCTCAGATTATACGGATCTAGAAAGTGAGAGAAACAGATTATTAAGGAAGGAGCTGGCAGAAAGATGGGAGTTAGAGTGGGCCAGCGAGCATTTTCCAAGAAGCTTAACTTATGAAAGAATCTTGATTGACAGCCTCAGAAAACATCCAGGAGATTATGTTAAATGCTTGAGGGCTCTCCCATTAAGACTTAGGAGACTGCTAGTTGAGTCTGTGGCTGCTAGAATTTTCAACTCAACTCTCTCAAAGATAATAAAAGAAGATAGATTCAATGAATTAGAAGTGGGGGACATCGTCTTACCATTAAATCCAAGCGGTCGAGCTGATAAGAATAAGCCGATAAATGTGACCAGTGGAAACATTAGACAGATTGAGAAACTTGTTAAGAATGGGAAAATGGTGGTTGCGTTACCGTCTCCCGGCTATCTATCTCCCCTACCTAGAAGTTCTAAAGGAGAAATAATGTTACAAGTGATGGAGGAGGAAGGGGTAGATTTTAAAGATTTCAAGGTTGAAGGATTACCTGAAGCATCAACTAAAGGTTCTCTGAGACCAATAAAGATTCCGAAATGGACTTGTTCAGTAAACTCTGTAAGTGACGAGTCTGTAACATTCTTCTTCACCCTTCCACCAGGTTCATATGCAACTGTACTGTTGCGAGAGATAATGAAGCCTGAAAACCCGCTAGCATACATCGGTAGATTCCAAGACAATCCACATAGATAATTTTCATAATTATCAACAGAGACCAGCATATTCTTCTCTTAAATTTTGTAGAGAAATCTTTTAATCCTTAGAGGAAGAACCTGTATATCAAGAACAGATTCTTATTCTACTTACCCGTTTGTGGTCACGATATTATTTATATTCTGACTTAGTGTTAGATATCGTTAAGGTTTGAGGGATTGTATATAGCGAGAAGCGAGAATACTAATGCTACATGGATCATCATATTAATCAATATTATTGTTTTTCTTCTGGTTAGACTAAACCCTAAACTCGTACTAGATTTTGCAACCATCCCTATACTAACTATTACATTTACTCAACCTTATAGAATACTAACCTCAATGTTCATCCACTACGATATACTACATTTATTCTTCAATATGTTTGCATTATTCATATTTGGACCAGACATAGAGAAAGTATTAGGAAAACCACGGTACTTAGCATTATACTTCATAAGCGGATTCATGGCAGCTGTTATCCATGCATATTATATCTTCCTGTTTTTCCCTGTTAGAAACTTACTGATGACTCCCGCAATAGGGGCTTCAGGCGCTATCTACGGTGTAATGGCTGCATACGGTGTACTGTTTCCAACTAGACGGTTGATAGCTTTCATCGGTTTCCCAATAATGGCCCCCGCAATCATAGTAATAATAGTATTAGCGTTAATCCAGACCCTTTATGCCTTTGTAGCTCCATACTCTCAAGTTGCATACGCAGCTCACGTAGGAGGCTTCATCACAGGACTAGTAATGACTTTTATTTTCAGACAAGGATTAAGAAGATATACCTTATATCACTATTTCTAAGAATCTATCGATTAAAGTTCAAGCATTTATTGCAGGGATAAATGACTCACGGTTAAGTATAGTGAGTAAATTAACTTTTTAAACTAGTCGTTAGCTTGATGTTCCAATAACGCTAATTAGTTGAGAAGTATTTTTCCACTAATTATCATTTAAATACAGCTTTTATCTTAGAAGAAAGTGACGCTTACAAATTGGGAATAGAGGTTATGTGAATGACTCTTGAGCAATTTAATCTTATTCGGAGGATTCCAAAGAAGACGAGTATATTTGGTTATACTCTCGCATACTCGAAGAACATTCTTGAAGCAATAGTTGAAGAAGTTGTTCCAGAAGATGAGAGAGAAGAAGCAATCAAAGAATATGGTTTAGGAAAACCATTGAAGATCATTAAAGGAGGAGAAACTCATTATATTCTACAAGTAATCAAGAATAACTCATTAATACGTTACCTAGTGAACTGGGGTAGGATGGCTTCTCTATGGCCAGCTCATTTAACAACTGCATGCTGTAGCGTAGAGTTTGGAGCAGTATCTAGCTCAAGATACGATCCCGAAAGATTTGGATGGATACCTGCAACAGGTTCTCTGAGACAGTCAGATGTACTGTTAGTTGAGGGAACCGTTAACGCGAAGATGGCTCAAAGAGTTAGGATGATCTATGACCAGATGCCGAACCCTAAATGGGTGATAGCGATGGGCGCATGCGCTATCTCTGGAGGACTATATGCTAAAGACTCATACAATGTTATACAAGGCTTGAATGACATAGTCCCAGTAGACGTATATGTTCCAGGATGCCCACCAAGACCTGAAACACTATTTCAAGGATTCCTCCTTCTAAGAGATAAAATCCTGAAATCGAGGTTGGAGTAAGATGACGTGGGAGAAGCTCAGAAAAATCATAGAAAACGTGAAAAGAATGTTCAAAAATGATGTAGAAGAAGTATTCTTAGAAAAGAAGATAGCTAAGATTATAGTAAAGAAAGAAAAGCTGCTTGAACTAGCTAGATATCTTAGAGATATTCATCAATTCGACCATGTTAAAGGTGTTACTGGAGTGGATCTATCACGATTAAAAGAAGGTGGAGGACCTTACATTGAAGTAATATACCATGTTGGAAGCCTAGATGATCCAGAGCTGAATGACAGCATATTGAATGTTTCAGTGAAACTGGATATCGATAATCCCGTGGTAACTTCTCTATATTCTATCTGGCCCAGCGTTGAATATCATGAAAGGGAAGTATATGAGATGCTGGGAGTAAACTTTCAAGGGCATCCAAACTTAAAGAGACTACTTCTCCCCGAGTACTGGATGGATTTGCCTCCTCTCAGAAAAGATTACAAAGTTCCAGGACGTGATTAAAAATGGTGCTAGAAGAGAAAAAGAAGATAGAAGTATACGATACTGGAGGCCCGAGACTTACTTTCAGTTATGGTCCACAGCATCCGGGGACGGGTCACTTCAGGATGATAGTAACGGTTAGCGGGGACACAGTAGTCGACTTAGAGCCTGATCCTGGATTTGTTCATAGAGGAGAGGAAAAGATGGCTGAGTATAAGACATGGATTACGAATATACCGCATCTAGAGAGACCTGCAATCCTTGATGCAGCTGGAATGGTTATACCTTACTGCTTAACGGTTGAGAAGCTTATAGATGTTGAGATACCAGAGAGAGCTAAATACCTTAGAACAATTGTGGCTGAACTTGACCGTATCGCAAGCCACCTATACTGGTTCTCCCTATACGGGATATTCCTAGGTCACAGCACGATGTTTCTATGGTGTGTTAACGATAGAGAATACATACTAGACCTATCCCAGTCGATAACTGGTCAGAGGTTCACTCATGCATACTATGTACCTGGAGGAGTGAGAAATGATGCTCCAAAACATGTACCGAAGAATCTAGTTAAAGAATTCAAGCTATACTACTCTAGAATGCTCGGTAGAGAGCCGAGGGAGGATGAACTAAGTGAAGACTTTAAAAAATATATCCTAGCTGTAGTAGATTTCATGGATCTTAGGCTAGACCACTACTATCAAATGTTCTTCAATAGTGAGATATTCATCGAGAGAACAAAAAATATAGGTGTGCTAAAGAGAGAAGACGCTATTAGGTTAGGTGTTCCAGGAACAACTCTAAGAGCTTCAGGAGTCAAATATGATACTAGAGTAAATGACCCGTATGACGCTTACCCATATCTGAAATTCAACATACCCGTTGGGACTAGAGGAGACTGTTACGATAGAGCAATGGTCGGTTTTCAAGAAATAAGAGAGAGCCTAAAGATTATTCAACAAGCGGTTGAGCAGATCCCCGATGGCCCCATCAAGCTTAAACAGCATCCAATAGTTATAAGAGTTCCAAAAGGAGAAGCCATCGCTAGAGCTGAAGCAGCGAGAGGAGAAATATTATACTATATCGTAAGCGATGGCACAGACAAACCTTACAGGCTTAGAATGATCACTCCAAGCTTTAGACTTCTACCCGCCTTAAAACATCTCACGATAGGTTCTAGAATAGCAGACATCCCACCAATATACTGGAGCCTAAACTACTGGCCAGTAGAAGCAGACAGATAATCTCAAAAATAATCTCTAAAACTCTGAGAAGTTAAGAAGCGAGTTTTTCTATATAATTGTTTTATATATGCTTATATAAGGCTGAAGAGAGTAATCTCTTAGACAATGCAATGATAGATGAAATAGAACTAGATACTAGGAATGAGTTACTCTTAAAAACTCTAGAGGAGCTAGGTTTAACAAAGCTTGAGTCAAGAGTTTACCTTACGATCTTAAGAAAAGGGATATGTAAATCCTCAGAGATACTAACTGAATTGAAGATACATCAGCCTCAGCTCTACGACATAATATTATCTTTGCAGAAGAAGGGGTTTATAGTTATTCAGCCTGGGAAACCAAAATATTATAGTGCGATTGATCCATTGGTTATAATTGAGAAGAGGATTCATCAACTTTCAGAATTAAAGAGTCATGTAAGAGAATTAATCCAAGAAATTGAGTCTTCCCGAGAGATGTATACGCCTCATATGTGGATTATTAAGGGACGTCAGAATATGATCGCTTATGCCAAGAAGCTGATCCAACAAGCTAATGTAGAGATCCAGATATTAGTCGACCATATCACTTTCTCCAAGCTTGCTGAAGAACTTGTAAAATCCAAGCTTAAAGGTGTTCACATATGTCTTATTATTTATCCACAAGAATACGATAAATCCTTAAGAGAGTTTTTGGAGAAAATTAAAACTGTTAAACTTAGTCCTGCAGGACAATTCTGTCTAATAGTGGATTCCAGTGTGGGGATGTATGGACCTGGTCGACTTACCACACATTTTTATGATGTTGGAAGGGATGAGTATAGTATATTGTTCGATGAAGTAATTACTGCGGAGACGTTAGCAAACTACTTTTATCACTTATGGGCTTCTCTAAAATACCTTTTCCCTACATCAATTGACATAAATGAGTTCCCGAAAAGATTTGTAAATCATAGATCTGCTGTTTCAGAGATTCTCAAGCTAACAGAAGCAGGGTACAAAGTCCTTGCAGAAGTTAAGGGTAAATGGGCTAGGTCTGTTAAACCTTTTGTTGGCAAGGGTAAAGTAGTATGTACGGAATCTAACCCTCTTTGCGTTACATTCACGCTAGAAACTGATGATGGAAAGAAAGTCAAAGTCGGTGGAAGAGTTGGTCAACTGCATGATGTTGAAGCAGACCACATAACCCTCTTCTTAGAGAAAATATAGAGAGGATAGATGAGCCGGGTTTTAATGTTTCTTCAGGTTTAATGCTTTCGCAAAGTCTTCTCTTACCCTAACTCCTTCTACAGGATTTCTAAGTATCCCTATGCCTTCGATCTCAGCTTCTATTAGATCCCCTGGATAAATAGGACCAGCTGGTGGGCTTCCACTAGTTATAATATCTCCTGGATTAAGAGTTATAAACGTAGAGATAAAGGAAATTATTTCATTGAATTTGAATCTCATATATTTAGTAGAAGATTGTGATTCTATCCTACCATTTCTCCTTCTAACCATTTTTAAGTCTGACACATCCTTAAGCTCATCTCTAGTTACTACTATAGGTCCCATAGGAGCGAAAGTATCTATGGATTTAGCCCATTGCTGTAGTTCTCTGGTCAATAACTCTATATCATGCGCTGTAATATCATTGAATATAGTGAACCCAAAGATGTAATTCCATGCTTCATCTTCGGTAACATTTTTACATCTTTTTGAGATTATGCATGCAAGCTCATATTCATGGTATACTTCTCCATAATTTTCAGGTATCATTATGGGATCCATGTGTCCGATGATCGCAGAAGGAGCCTTAAGAAAGATCTGAGGTACTGGTAGATATTGCAAACCGAGGATTCTTCTATAATCTTCGAAATTGAGACCTGTGCAAATTATTTTTGAAGGATTTGTTATAGGTGGAAGAAATTTAATTTCCTTAAGATCCCATAATCCTGAATGGATTCTTCCTTTTAGGGCTTCATCCTCTATCTCTTTCGCAATATTAATAGCTTCATGATATTGAATGAAAAGTTTTAAATCAGTAAACGTATCCTTGGGTATGAGGCGCTCTTTCAAAAATCTATATGCGTTAATTCTTAGATCTATGACTTTGTTTTCTTCAGGCATTAGTAATCCTAGACGAGGTTCTCCACCAATGCTGAATGCAAGTATCCTCATATCTCTAAGCCTACGGGACTTTTATTTTAAAGACTTTTTCAGCTGTTTTATAGAGGAACGAATCCCTCTGCTCATTGTTTAGATTCATGGCGTTTACTTTAGCTAGCTCTATTGGAGTATTTGACGGTAAGTCTGTCCCGAACATTACTTTATCCGCTCCAAGCTTCTCGATAAAGAATTGTATATCTTCCATATTGCTCCACGATGTTTCTAGATAGATATTTTTGTAGTTTCTCGCCATTAAAAAAGCATCAACTGCTGAGAATACGAATCCTGCGTGAGCGAGTACTATTCTTAAGTCTGGATACATTTCAGCATAATAAGATACGTGTGCTGGTGAAGCAAAGGGTTGACCTAGCCCGCTGTGAATCATTAAGGGGACTTCAAGCTCATCCGCGGTTTGAAATATCATTGCTGCATCTTTTGTCATTAGATTTACAGCATGACCTATCGTGTGTAGTTTAACGCCTATGAATCCATAATCTTTAATCCATTTCCTTACTTGACTCTTCCATTCATCTGGTTCCACCACATGCGGATTAATACTTACGATTCCATATATTCTATTTTCGTATTTTCTGGATAACTCATAAATCTTATTCAGAACATGTATTGGAGGCTGTGGAAATGCTCCTGGAAACGGTTGAACTATCATAGCTGAGAAACTATAATCATTTAGAGTTTTGACTACTTGTTCTTCTGTAACGTTTAAGTCAAATACTCTACATTCCCCTAGGTGGAAATGGGTATCCACAATCTTTATATCCCTAGAACGATTAATCATGGAATAATCATATGTTAAGAGACATAAAGATTTAAAATATTTTTCTTACTAACCTGGCTTATTAAAATTTTAGGAAGTTGATGAAGTGATGCAACTATGGTGTCGTATTTAAGAGTATATGGTTTCTCCTGTGTCCGGATGGAATAAATATATTTTCTCAGGGTTCAGCGTTAACATGATCTTTGATTCTTCAGTTGAAGTGAGCTTTTTCTTTACTATAGCTCTGAGTAGGATGCTGTTAACCTCTACCGATATGAGTGTTTCGGAGCCGATAGTCTGCGTTAAAACCAGTTTACCGACTATGGTATTTTCAGATGGTGGCCCCATATGTAGATCTATATCTCTAGGTTTGATCCCAACTATGACTTCACCTTTTCTAAGCTTCTCAATAGCCGTTTTTGACAACTTTTTCTTTATCTTTAATATTCCCTCAATATCAATTTCAACTACTTCTTTGTCGATTTCTTTGATAGCTCCTCTAAATATGTTTAAGGCAGGAATGCTGACGTATTCTGCTATATCTATCGATTGTGGCCGCAGATATACCTCGGGCGGGGTCCCCGTCTGCCGAATGTTTCCATGCAAGAGTATTGATACTCTATCACCTATAGCCATCGCGTCTATTGGATCATGAGTAGAATAAATTACGGTTGTCTTCAATTCTCTTTGAAGCTTCTTTAACCAGCTTCTCATATTTTCTTGGATTTTTGCATCTAAATTTCTGAGAGGTTCATCCAGGAGAAGTATCTTCGGATTCCTAACTAGAGCTCTAGCTAATGCAACTCTCTGATATTCTCCACCACTATATGTTGAGGGCTGTCTATTAAGTAAATGTTTTATACCAAGTAATTCTGCCACTTCATGTACTTTCTTCTCTATTTGGTCTTTCGGCAACTTCTGTATCTTTAACGGAAATGCAATATTCTCGAATCCTGTTCTATCAGGATATATTGGCGGTATCTCAAAAACCATTCCAATATTTCTTTGACTTGGAGGCAGATTAGTTATGTCTTTTCCTTCAAGGAGTATGCTGCCTTCATCTGGTGTAATGAGACCTGCTAGAATCTTCAATAAAGTTGTCTTACCAGCTCCTGGAGGTCCTGCGATTGCAAATATTTCTCCTTCCTTTACTTCGAAAGAAATATTGTTCAAAGCTATTTTCTCTCCAAACTTCTTTGAAATATTCTTTATTTCTAAATACTCCATGTTCTCACCTCATAGAATTCTTTGTTCCGTTTCCGCATCAAAGAGAAAAATTTTATCTAAAGGTATTCTAACATATACGTTATCTCCTTCATGAAGGTCTGTTCTCAGTGGAGTTAATGCTCTTATGTATTCATCATTCATTTTTACATATATTTCCATCTTCTCTCCCATCACTTCTACGAATTCTATTTTGCCAATAATATTGTATCCCTGCATATGTTGTTTAGCTATTTCTACCTCTTCAGGTCTTATCCCAATTAACAGTTCTCTCCCAACATGCTTACCTAGAATATCGTCGTAAAGTTTTCTCTCCACTTGTATTTTCGCTTCTTTATCCTTAATCAATATTGAAAACTTATCATTTTCGATTGTTAACTTTGAACTAAGAAGGTTTATTGTTGGGCTTCCTATGAATCTTGCTATGAAAACATTTTTTGGGCTTTCATATATCTCACTTGGAGTACCGATCTGCAGTATTTTACCAGCATTCATAACAGCGATCCTGTCAGACATCATCATTGCTTCAAGCTGATCGTGAGTAACATAAAGTATCGTTATTCTGAGTTCTTTTTGTAACCTTCTCAATTCCCGTCTCATTGCTTCTTTAACCTTAGCGTCGACCAAGGTTAATGGCTCATCTAGGAGCAGTATCTCCGGTTCAACTATTATGCTTCTACCAATAGCTATTCTCTGTTTTTCACTTAATCCTAACCTTCCAGCTACTTTACGGAGGCTATCTTTCAGATTTAGTGTTTCCGCAATCTCTAAGACTTTCTTTTTAATTTCTTCCTTCGGAGTTTTCCTTACTTTAAGACCGAAGGCCAAATTATCATAGACAGTCATATGTGGAAAGACTGCGAATTCTTGAAAGACTAAGCTAATGCCTCTCTCTTGAGGTAATAACTTCGTTACATCTCTGTCTTTTATAATTATTCTGCCTTCATCTGGAGTTTCAAGACCTGCTATGCATCTCAATGTTGTTGTCTTTCCACATCCACTCGGACCGAGAAGTGAGAAAAACTCTCCTTCCATAATATCAAAGGATACGTGATCTACAGCTACTAGGTCTCCGAATCTTTTTGTAAGATTCTCTACGATAAGTTTCTTCATCATCTCACCATTCCAAAAGTAAACGCTGTTACAAGATGTTTTTGTATAAGATATCCTATCACTACCGGGATTAAAGAACTTAGGATTCCTAATGCTGCCTGTGGACCGTAGAGTTGTCCTACTGCACCCACATACTTACTTATATGGACTGGTAGAGTAACGGCTTGAACATTGGTTAGAACGAGAGCAAAAAGTAGTTCAGCCCAATTCAGTAAAAATATGAAGAGTCCTGATACCACAAGACCGCTTTTAACTATTGGCAATGTAACTTTAAAGACTACTTGAATATGCGTAGCACCCTCTAGTAACGCAGCCTGCTCCCACTCTACAGGTACTTGATCGATAAATCCTTTAAGAATCCATATCCCATAAGTTACTGTAACTGCAGAGTATAGCATTATCAGTCCAAGATGACTATCTAGAAGTTTAAGATTCGCATAGTATACCATTATCGGAGTTACAAAAGTTGCTGGTGGTAGCATTCTAGTTAATAAGGTAAAGAATAGAGAGAATGGTCCTGGGCTATTGTACCTGCTTGCACCGTATGCTGTGAAAAATCCTATTATTACTGCGAGAACAGTTGATGCACCGACAACTAGTAAGCTATTAATGAATGGTAGTGTAACGGGGTCGACTAATGCTGTTGCACCCATCATACCGATAATCTGCTTCGGTTCAAATACCAATATAAAGTTCATAATCGTAGGCTCTTTAGGGAAAAAGTATGCAACTCTCCACTCTGGATAAGACTTGAAAGCTAGGGTAAACATCCAAAGTACAGGTATCAATATCCATGCTAGGAAAGCTATTATAACAATATACCTTAAGAATTTGCTGATTATTCTTTTAGTCATGTTCTAACCCCTCGCTCAAAAGAATACCAAATGAATGTTCTTATTATAATAGCTAGAATAACTAGCACTATTAGCGAGAGAGCCGCAGCGTACGAGATATCATGATACTCTATGGCTACTCTATAAATATAGAGTGATAATGTTTCAGTCGATGTTCCAGGTCCACCGCCAGTCATTACGTAAGCTATATCGAAGACCTTGAACGCCTCAAGTGCCCTAAGCACGACAGCTATCAATACTAGTGGTCTTATCAAAGGTAATTGTATCTTCCAAAATATTGTTCTAGTCGAGGCTCCAAGTACTTGAGCCGCCTCTATAAGCCTTTTTGACACAGCTGATAATCCTGAATACATTATTAAGAATATAAATGGAGTCCACTGCCAAATATCAGCTATAACTAAAGATATGAATGCTGTTGTTGAAGATAAGAACCAGTGTATATTTTGTGCTGCATCTCCTAAGATAATCTTGAGAAAGATGTTGTTCATTGGTCCATAGTCTTGGAAGAATAGATAAAATATTAAAGCAACCACAACCCAGGGTAACATCAATGGGTAAATTATTAATGATAGAGAAATTTTCTTTCCTTTAAATTCCTCGATCATGAAATATGCAAGCACTAATCCTAACACAAACTCTATGCTGACGACTATTATTACAAATGCTGTAGTTCGTCCAAGAGCAGCTAAGAACCGTGAATCCTGCAAAGCTCTAGAAAAATTATTGAGTCCCGCAAAAGGTGCTTGCCACCAGTCTACTCCCGCAGCTGGGTTCCATGAGAGAAAAGCTAAGTAGATCATTAAAGCGAAAGGGATTATTAGTGTAGCATAAAGTAGGATATTCAGTGGTATGTTTGCTAAGTAAACTATAACCTTCGGAGGCTTACTTCTCAAGAATACTCAACTCCATTACCTTCCACATTAATATTATACTCTATACAAAAATAAATAAAGTGGAGGTTTTAAAGTTTACATATATCCTTTAGCTTTCCAAGCTTCTTTCACATCTGCTGGGAATAGATTAGCCAAAGCTTTCCATGCCTCAAGCTGCGAATCCACCCCATACTTCTTGGTTATAGAATCCCAGTCAGCTGCAGTTTCTGACAAAGCATCTTCAGGATCCTTCGTTCCAGCCATGACAGCGTTAACATTTACTGTTAATTTTCCAAGGTATTCTGGTCCACCTCTAATCAGTAGGTCTGGGAAAGATATTTCAAGACTCTTCATGTATGCATCAACAAACTCGGATCCATACCCTTCTTCAAAGGCGGGGCGATACTTTGGATCAGTGAACCAGCATCTTCTAAACAGGTCTAGTATGACTCCTGTCAAGATTACGTCTTTCCCTATGTCTGGGCTAGTAGCGAACTGGAAGAATAAATACGTAAGTTCTGGATTCTTAGCATAATTTGATATGACCGCAACCCAGTTAACTGGGTTGGGCGCTGCCCTAACTACTTTCTTAACTCCTCCGATGTTTACTTCAACGCCAGGGAGAACTGCGGAGCCTGCTACGTCTTTAACTAATGCAGTTGGTCTATGAGCTTCTTTTGATAGAGAAGGCCATGCAGCAGTGAATACTGTTTCTCCTTTAACAAATTTATCATACAAGTCTGCCCATGATGCTGTTACTGCTTCGGGAGGCATGTAAGGTTTAAGTCTAAGCATAACGTCGAAGGCGTATCTCCCCTCAGACGTATCAATCTTTGGATCCATCGTCTTAAGATCAAACAGTATTCCTCCAGCTTCAATGAAGATGTTTAACCAGGTGATGTAGGCAGCGAATCTTGGCTCAGCATAAAAGTATGCTCCCCAGACTTTTCCACCGCTTGGAGCAGTTAAGTTTAGTTTCGTAAAGAATTCAGCCATCTTTATTAATTCTTCCCAAGTATCAGGTAGCTTTAACTCTATTCCGTATTCTGACTTGAATTGGTCTTTGAGTTTTGGATCAGTGAGGAGGTCTCTCCTGTATGATAATGTGAATACATCAGAATCGAATACCAGCGCATATCTCTTTCCCTTGTACAGAGTTGTATAAGATGCTAGAGGCTCTATTGGAGCTATATCTCCCGTGTAGCCTGGATCATATTTTGAGAAAAAGTCATCTATAGGTCTAGCTAGACCTGATTCAACTATATCCCCAAGCCAAGTGCTGAATATAGTAACTGCATCAAACGTCCCAGCTTTCGTAACTGCTTCACTCATTGCCTTAGTATATACATCGGGTTCCTGCCCTAAAGTTATCAATTCAACCTTGATTTCTGGAACATATTCGCTCCATAACTCGATAGCTTTCTCTAGATTTGCTCGGGACCCAGCTACATGTAATATTCTTATAGTATCTCCTGGCTTAGCTACACCTTTTGCGAGCAAATCTCTCACACCGTTTATGGCTCTTTGAGCTACCATGTCTATACCGACCGGGGTAGTAGTGACAGTGACGGGAGCAGTCGCAGTCACAGTCTTAGTTACTTCTCTTGTAAATGTTGTAGTCACGGTCTTCTCTGCTACGACTTCAGGCTTAAGTAACCATGCTCCTGCTGCGCCGACTACTATTCCTAAAATTCCTGCTCCAATCGAAGCGGATATAAATCTTCTTCTAGATATTTTACTTTCGGTTTTTTCAGACATCACAATATTTTTTGAAGTAGGCGTAATTAAATTTTAACACTCAATATTACTATTGCATCATAATATGATGAATTAAGAATAGAATATAAATAGCCATAGGCTCTAATAAAATGATAGTTATGGTTAAAGGTAGAGGTTACGTATTTAAAAAATCTGGAGAAGAACCAAGTCTAGAAGTAATAGATTTTCCAGACCCCCATCATGATGAAGTCTTATTGAAGACTAAAGCTGTTGGAGTATGCCATACCGATTTAGCGACAATAGATGGTGAATTCCCTCCTCCACCTAAGATGCCGACTATTCTTGGACACGAAATAGCTGGAGAAGTTTATGCAGTTGGAGAAGAAGTCAAAGACGTGAAAGTAGGTGATAGAGTTGTCCTATCTTGGCTATGGTATACTTGTGGAAAATGTGAATTCTGTATAAGTGGAAGAGAACAATTATGTGTTAACCTGATTGAGACTGGAAGGCATGTATATGGAGGATATGCTGAATATGTATTGGCGAAAGCAAGTCATGTTATAAAGATACCCAACGGGGTACCGTGGGAGTATGCGCCATCTGCTACAGATGCTATAGCTACGCCATTCAAAGGGTTACGGCTTGCCAATGCGAAGGAGGGAGACTTAGTAGTCGTCTGGGGAGTAGGAGGACTAGGCTTTAATGGAATTCAAGTAGCTAAAGCGAAAGGATGCACGGTTGTAGCGGTTGGGAGAAGTAAGAAAAAATTGGAGAAAGCGAAAGAAGTTGGAGCAGACTATATTGTTAGCACTTTAGAGGAAGACCCTGTAAAATTCATTAAAGGATTAGGAGGAGCAGATATAGTATTGGCGTTAGCTACATCTCCTGACCCTACCCCATATGAGCAAGGATTCTATTCTTTAAAGAAAGGTGGAATACTAGTATTGCTAGGTTATCCACCAGGAAAACTATGTTTACCAGTCATTGAATGGGGTCTTGACGAGAAATGGGTTATAGCTTCATTAGCTTTCACAAGATATGACATCACAGAGAGCTTAAGGATGATAGCAGAAGGTAAAGTGAAACCCGTAATTGAAACATTTAACTTCGAAGAGTTCCCGAAAGCATTAGATAAACTAAGAAAAGGTGAAGTACTAGGTAGACCTACATTGATCTACAAGTAACCCTCACCAATCTTTTTCAAGTGAAAGTAGTATATCATATCAATAAATATTAGGTGAAACATAATAGGAACATGTCCACCGATAACCTACATGTAATTTGTCTCGGAGAGATATTGGTACAATTTAATGCAGTAACCCCTGGACCACTAAGACATGTTACATATTTTGAAAAACATGCTGCAGGCTCGGAAGCAAATGTTGCAGTTTGTGTTAAGAGGCAGGGTCTATCATCCGGTTTCGTCACAAAATTAGGCAGTGATGAATTTGGAAAATTTCTTTATAATTGGCTTAGGGGGGAAGGTGTAGATGTTTCTCAGATAAAGTTTGATCCCGAAGGTTTTACGGGGATATACTTTATACAGAGAGGTTTTCCGGTTCCTGGAAGAAGTTCAGTCATATACTATCGTAGAGGTTCTGCTGCAAGCAAGATAACGGAATCTGATATAGTTGAAGAATACTTTAGTAGAGCACTCATACTCCACTTAAGCGGAATAACACCTGCTCTAAGTGAATCAGTTCTTAGAGCATCATTGAAAGCTATAGATATAGTTAAAAAGAATGAAGCCAAATTATCTTTCGATACAAATATTAGACCTCCTCTTTGGAAGAGCATGGAAGATGCAAGGAAAACACTTTTACCTATTGTCGAGAAGTCAGATATATTGTTCACCGACATAGATGATTCAAAAATACTCATAGGAGAATCGGATATTAAGAAAATTATACAACACTATCTTTCAATCGGAATTGAAGTGGTAGTCCTTAAGCTTGGACCGAAAGGAGCCATCGCTGCAACAAAATCAAGTTACTGCGAAGTAAACGGGTATCAAGTAAATGTTATCGACCCGATAGGAGCAGGAGATGCTTTAGCTGGAACCTTCCTAACCGGCTTATTGAAAGGCTACACTATTGAAAAATCACTTCGTAGAGCTATCGCTGCAGGTACATTAGTAGTAACGGTAAGGGGGGACCAAGAGAATCTACCAACCGAAGATGAGATAGAAGCATTCTTAAAATACTATTCAGGCAAGCAAGACTAAGGGAAAGAAAAGTTTTAGCCCGGGCCGGATTCGAACCGGCGTCCCCGGGTTTCTTCTCATGCGGCCAATGATCCAAAGCCCGGGATCCCTTACCCCGTTAAGGTCCGACCAGCATGGTTTGGCCGCTAGACGACCGGGCTTCCATGATCATTTTAGAATATACTGGTTTTTGTAGTTTTTGCACATCCTATTTTAACTTCTCCAATCTATAAAAATCGTTGTTTGATGTTTAAGCATACGTTTTTATTGCTTAAATTAATCGGAGGATACAGAAATAGAAAATAGAGAAGGAAGGGGGCTATCTTGGTAGCCCTAGCACCCACAGACAAGCAATAACGAGCCATGCATCAGATCCCCCTTCGCCTCAATAGATTAATCAGCTGCCTCAGTATAATTCTTTGTTCTCTTAACGTTGCTTAGCATCTTTAATAATTCTTTGATAAAAAATATCTGAAGTTAATGGATTGCTGTACTTTGCTGCTTTTCTGTTACATTTCTTCACATTGCTTTGCCTACCCTTCTCTAAATGGATACCTAGATAGTTTATACTTTTATTTATCGATGTAAATCCAAGACGGAACCTAAGATACGTCAGTAATCTTACTAGCTCAATCAATCCATTAACATCGTCTCTGTCTAGACCAAGAGCTTCAGCAACTTCCTCCAATCTTGGTATAATTTTAGTAGCCTTCTCAACAATCTTTAACTGCCCCTCATATTCCTTGATA
The DNA here is from genome assembly GCA_023269855.1 of Nitrososphaerales archaeon. Lineage (GTDB taxonomy): Archaea > Thermoproteota > Nitrososphaeria_A > Caldarchaeales > Wolframiiraptoraceae > Geocrenenecus. The sequence continues at coordinate 18,089 of JAGDWP010000125.1, forward strand.
TCACTTAAAACATCTACACCAGCTTCTCGCATTCTCTGAAGACTCCTATATATCATCTGCCCCCTCATAAGCAACGGCCTCAACTCAACATCAACAACAGTCAATTCCTTAAAGTACTTATGAGTATTCCCCTTAATCAATGATAATTCATATGCTTTCCACAACAGGTATACCTCGCTCTTATCTGTCTTAGATAGTCTACATAGGATGATGGGGAAGAAGGTGTCGACAGGATAGCTGTGTAATGGTACCTCTGTAATCCTCCTTGGAATCTTGCTGAAAACCTTCAATACCTTCTTCGTCCAACCTTCCCATCTGCTGAACCATCATTAAAACATTGTATGCCAGCAAATATACAACGACTATGCTTACAGGTAGTACAATTATCAAGGATGTAGGTAAAGAGAGTAGATATCTTCTAGATGTGAAGAGCTGTCCAAGATGTAGGCTACCGTTGAGATCAAGACCCAGAAGTAGGAGAAAGAATAGGATAGAGCGTTTATGAGTATCTCAGCTATATCTCTCAAATAGAAGTAGTCTAGGTGGCCTCTAGTTTGTAGAGTTTTTGATGAGGCTGAAGTTCAATATTTAAGAGTTTGACGAATAGAAGCTTATTAAAGAATGTCTAGACGGTAGAGAAGTTTAGGTAATAGTCTCGAGAAATGGACTGAAGGCTTACTCATTATTTCATTGAAGAATATGAGGCTATGGCCTTAAGGAGGATAGGAGAGTAGTGTTGAGGGTTAGAGATTTAAATAGATCTATGTTATTGGTTATTCGGGCATGAGTACTGATTCGCTTTCTTCAGCTATCTCGATTCTAGAAGATTTTGAGAAGAAGATTGATGAGATATTGTCTGTTAGTGAAGATTTTAAGAAGAAGATCTTGGAAGCAGCGGAAGATGAAGCACGTAGGATTAGGGAGAAGATAGTCTCTGAGGTTAGGATTGAGCTTGAGAATCTACTAAAGAATGTTGAGATGGAGGTTAGCAGAGAAGCTGAAGAATTGCTTAGGAAAGCTGAGGAAGAAGCTAAGAAGATTAGAGAAAAGTTCCATGGACAGATAGACCAGATAGTAAGTAACGTCTTAAAACTTGTATTTGAAGGAGAGAAATAGGATGTCAGCTACGAAGCTTAGCAGCCTCTACTCGATAGTCCGCTCCTATGCTTTGAAGGGGATGCTCCTCGAATACTCAACCTATGAAGACTTATCCAACTCAAAGAACCTGGAAGAAATGATTGATAGACTGAGGACAACAATATACAGTGTTGTGCTAGTTGAGTCTCCTAAACCATTGAATGCGGAAAGCCTTGAAAAAATCTTCCAAACAAATCTAATAGATGTAGAATACTCTCTTATCAAGTATGTGCCTAAAGCAAGATTTCTTGAATCATATTTTCTCAGACACTTGTATCGAAACGTCAAGACTATACTTAAAGCTAGAGCTGTCGGAACACCATATGAGGAAATAGCTAGAAAAATAAATCTCAGAGCTGAAGAATATCTTAAGATTAGAGACTTGGTTGTTAAAGCATTAGCTGAAAAAGACTTAGAAAGTACAGTTGAGACGCTTAGAGGCACCCCTTTCTATAAAGACGTCCAAGACGCCTTAGAGATTTACCTGCGAGAAAAAGACCCTCTAATATTTGAGACATTCTTGGATCGATCATTCTATGAACGATTACTTAGTTCTCTTAAGAAAATGAAGAGAGATGAGAGAAAACCTCTTCAATCATTGCTAGCATACGATGTTGATGGATACATTATAACAGCAGTGTTAAGATCTAGGGTCTGGAACCTAACCCCTGCTGAAGCAAGAAAGTTTATGCTATCTTCTGGGATAAAGATAAATGGAAAAAAGATTGAGAAGATGATTCAAGCAGCAAGTATCGAGGAAATTCTTTCAGAATTAAAAGATACAATATATGAAGATGTTCTAAAGAATATTGATGCATCCAATATGCTAAGAACAATCGCATTTATAGAATCCTGGTTTAAGGATGAAGTAATAAAGAAAGCGAGGAAAGCTTTCCTACAAGAAATATTCAAGCTTGCAGTAATCTACTCATTTATAAAGCTTAAAGAAGTAGAAGTAAGAAACCTCTCAGGAATTGCTTTTGGAATAGAGTATGGACTAACATCTTCGCAAATACTTGAGAATGTTAGGAGAACGGTCTGAGATAATTTTCATTTTCCATAAATACAGATATGAGGAAGAGAATATATAAAATAGTTGTATGCAAGAACTGTGGCCACTTACAGATAACCTTCGCAGAACATAGTTGTAAGTGTTTTAGATGTAGTGTGAACATAGATATTGATAGTAGCACAGTCATATTCAGAACAGATAATCCATCTAAGGCTAGAGAGAAACTTCTTAATCTTAAATCTACAAAACCAGTGGGATTCAAGAAGCTAAAGTAATATAGAAAAACATCGATTCAGCATGTTTTCTTTAACACTTACTGTTAATAATGCATAGTAAAACTTATTGTGTACCCGTGAAATATCATTATAGGACACAGCATGTTGCTAGGAGCTCATGTCTCAATCTCTGGAACGATAGATAAAGCAGTTGATAGAGCACGTGACTTAAGGTGCACAACTTTCCAGATATTTACAAGGAATCCGAGAGGTTGGAAAGCTAAGAAGCTTAGTGATGAAGAGGTTGAAGAATTCAGGAAGAAGATGAAAGAATACAATTACAATATTGCTGTTTCTCACATGCCTTACCTACCCAATATTTCATCTCCCATACTGCAGACTTTTAGAAAATCTGTCTCATCACTCATACAAGAACTGGAGAGAAGTGGGGAACTTGGATTAAACTATCTAGTTGTACATATTGGGAGTCATTTAGGTAAAGGATTAGATGCTGGAATCAAGAAAGCAGCTGAAGCTGTTAATACTGCTCTAAGTAAAGTAGACAATGATGTAATGATTCTGCTTGAGAACATGGCTGGTCAGAGAAATAGTGTAGGCTCCAGGTTTGAAGACATAAAGAGAATACTGAATTTGATAGAATATCCTGATAGAGTTGGAGTATGCATAGATACATGTCATGCATTTGCTGCAGGATATGATCTCAGGACTAGGGAAGCTATAGAGAATACTCTTAGAGACTTCGATGAGATAATAGGTTTAAGACTACTGAAAGTAGTGCACATTAATGATTCGAAGGGAGATCTTGGAAGCCACCTTGACAGACATGAACACATAGGAATGGGTAAAATAGGTGAAAATGGATTCAAAGAATTATTCCACAATCCTCACATTAGAAATCTACCGTTAATCCTCGAGACACCAGTGGATTCTAGGGGGAACTTTGCAACAAACCTTGCTAAATGTAGAGAACTATACCTATAAATTTTTGGGAGATCGAAGAGAAGAGATACATGAAGAGTATTACAAAGTTTATCAATAAATTGTTAAAGAGAATATTCTCAGCTGAATTCATCAAGTTCAACATCGTTGGTGGAATTGGGGTTGTGGTCAATATGGCTGCATATATTTTTCTCAAAGATTGGCTCTCATTACATTATATGATTTCAGGAGGACTAGCTACGGAGATATCTATTATTAATAATTTCATTTTTAATGATTTGTGGACTTTCCGAAATAGGAATATGAAGATGAATCTCCCCTCCAGAATCTTCATCTTCCATCTCTCACGTCTTCTAGGAATGGGTGTAACGCTTGGAACATTATACATCCTAGTTGACATCTTCAGGGTTAACGAGCTGTTAGCTTACCTAATTGCTGTAGGCTTAGGAGTGCTAGCAAACTTCTATACAAGCGATGTCTATGTATGGTCTCAGAAATAGATGTTTTCTGGATATATGCTTTCTTGACTGTTTCTGTTAAGAGTGGCAGTACACCCAGTCTATCCAATGATAAAGCTATTAGATAGCCTATGATCGATCCAGGAACTGAGCTCGCAGCCCATCCAGCCCAGAAGACTGGTAGAAGATTGAGAACACCTTGTTCTTTTAACATTCCAACTAGTCTTACATCCCCTATTAGAGGTGCGAAGATTAGTAGAGAGAATGTTCCACCTATCAAGACTGTACCAACTGGTTCGAGGAAAGCTGCAGAATATTTCACGAATCTATTCTTTGCTTTTCTAGTTACCATGTATCCAAGTCCTACGAGTATTGCTCCAGGTATTCCTCCTGGGAAAGCGTACAGTGTCCCTATTCCTAGCATGTTTCTAATAGTTCCAATGAATATTGCTGCTACTGCTCCCCACCATGGTCCAATTGTTATGCCGCTTAATACGTTTACGAAGTGTTGAGTTGGATAAGCTTTCGTTGTAATAAAATGGAACCATAAAAATGGTGCCAAGGATACTCCAAGCGCAGTGTATACGGCCAGCAGAGCTATCTTCTTATTATCCATCATCTTGAACGAATTGTTTAACTTCCTTATAAGGAATCATATAAGCACCTTATACAGATTTTTCAACGCATTAATCAAGATTCAATAATTCATGTTAACAGTAAATATTCCATAATGTCTTTTCGGAATCTAGATCAACTAACTTCGTCTTGAAAAATTAATCGCAATATTCTTAGATTAGTCTAGAGAAAATATCTTATGGGTAGAGATGATGATGAAGAAGAGAGTAATCGTTATGGGTGCTGCTGGAAGAGATTTCCATAATTTTAATATGTATTTTAGAGAAAACCCGTATTATGAGGTTGTAGCTTTTACGGCTGCTCAGATACCTGGGGTAAGTGGTAGAATATATCCACCAGAACTCGCTGGAGAAAACTATCCACATGGAATACCAATCTATCCTGAGGAAATGTTGAACGAGCTAATTATGAAGTATGATGTAGATTTAGTTGTTCTATCCTATAGTGATTTAACACATGAAGAAGTAATGCATAAAGCATCACAAGTGCTCGCTGCTGGAGCAGATTTTATGCTTCTAGGTTCTAAAAGCACTATGATCGAATCGGATAAACCAGTAATAGCGGTTACCGCTGTGAGAACAGGTGCTGGTAAGAGTACAGTCACTCGGAGAATAGCTTCAATACTGAAGAAAAACAATGTAAAATTCAACATCGTGAGACATCCTATGCCATATAGTAGACTGCTAAAGTACAAGGTTCAGAGGTTTGCTTCATTCGAGGACTTAGACAAATATGAATGTACTATAGAAGAGAGAGAAGAATATGAACCACACTTGGAGATGGGGAATACAGTGTATGCTGGCGTTGATTATAGAGAGGTTTTAAGAGAAGCATCAAAAGATGCTGACCTAATATTGTGGGATGGTGGAAATAACGACTTCCCATTCTTTAAACCAGCTATGATGGTGACAGTTGCTGATGCTCTTAGACCAGGACAGGAATATTCAACGTATCCAGGTGAAGTAAATGTAAGGATGGCTGATGTAGTGATAATCAACAAAGTCAATTCAGCAAGCCTGGAAAATGTAAAGATAATAGAGGAGAATGTTAGAAGACTGAATCAACGTGCTCTCATAATTAAGGCATCTTCTAAACTTTATGTGTCTAATCCTGAAGTTATTTCAGGTAAAAAGGTTCTCGTCGTAGAGGATGGTCCAACTGTAACTCATGGGGGCATGAGCTACTCAATAGGATTGATTGCTGCAAAAACATACAATGCAAGAGAAATAGTTGACCCAAGAGACTATGCTGTCGGCTCCATTAAAGAAGCATATCAAACATATAAGCATCTAGGCCCAGTTCTTCCAGCCATGGGCTACACTAGAGAACAGATTAAAGAACTCGCAGAAACAATCAATAGTATAGAGTGCGACCTTATCATCCTAGGTACACCGATAGATTTAGGAAGACTGATAAACTTGAAGAAACCATACGTAAAGGTGAGATATGAGCTTGAAGAAATAGGTAAACCAGACCTTGAAGACGTATTAAGGAGATTTGGACTGTTAAAGAGTTGAAAAATATTTGGAAGAATTTCTTGGGAAGAAAACCTTACTGGTAGGAGAAGTCGGTACTGGTAAAACCTTATTCCTTGTAGAATTCTTAAAGTTTCTAGTAGAGAATGGTTACTCCAATGACGTCACGATCATTGATATGGCCCCCGTGCGAATCCAAGGAGTAGGCGGGTCGATGTCAGAATACACTGACCTAGTCCTATACGTTAGATATTTGAAGTCTGAGAAAGTTTGGGCACCTAGACTGTTGGGTAGAAACAAAGAAGAAGTCTTAAAATTCGCAGAAGAGAATAGAAGAAACATCGAGCCATTAATTACTACATATCTATCTAACCCGACTAGAATTCTCCTGGTAAATGATTTATCTATCTATCTTCATGCTGGTAACATCTCAAAGATCATGGAATTAATTGACGTAGCAGAGACATTCATGGCCACAGCATATGAAGGGAGGAGGCTGGAAGATGATAAAGGTTCAGGGATAACAGAGAAGGAAAGAAGATTGCTCAGTATACTCAAAGATAATGTGGATATCGTTAAGAAATTCTAACGAGATAAGTCACTGATATAGAGATATATTAAACAGCTTTGGAAAAACTATAATGGAGATGAAGATCCCTAGAGCTTTAACAATAGCAGGCTCAGATTCGGGTGGGGGTGCAGGTATCCAAGCCGACTTGAAGACTTTCGCAGCCTTAGGAGTACACGGTATGTCTGCAATAACCTCTATCACTGCTCAAAATACTAAGACTGTAACATTGATACATGATGTCCCCGTTGAAATGATTCGTGAACAGATAAGAGTAGTAGTTGAAGATATAGGTGTAGATTCTGTAAAGACTGGGATGCTTCATACAGTTGAGATCATCTCGGCGGTTGCAGATGAACTACGGAACATTAATGCACCGATAGTTGTAGATCCAGTTATGATTGCAAAGAGCGGTGCTAAACTATTAAGAGATGACTCTATCAATACTCTTATCGAGAAATTAATCCCCTTAGCTACTGTTGTTACACCTAATGTGAGAGAAGCTGAAGTACTGGCTAAGATGGAGATCAAGGATGTTAATGACCAGATGAAGGCTGCTGAAGAGATCGCATCGTTGGGACCTAAAGCTGTAGTCGTTAAGGGAGGACATATCGAAGGTTTAGAAGCTGTAGACATACTCTACTATCAAGGTGAATTTAGAAAATTCGTAGGAGAACGGTTGAATACAAAGAATACTCATGGAACTGGATGCACGTTTGCTTCAGCTATAGCCGCTCAATTAGCTAAAGGATACAATATACCGGAAGCTATTCAAACAGCTAAAGAATTCGTTACTTCTGCTATTAAATATGGGCTGAATATAGGTGGAGGCCATGGTCCAGTAAACCCGACAGGTAGGATCGTTAGAGAAGCTGAGAAATTCAGAGTATTAGAGAATCTAAGAGAAGCGATAAAAGTTATTGAAGAATCAGAGTGGATAGTAGAATTCATACCTGAATCCCAGAGTAATCTCGTAATGGCGATAGAGAACCCTGAAGGGTTAGATGATGTTGCAGGTATACCAGGTAGAATCGTTAAAGTAGGTGGTAGAGCTAAAGCTTCATCCCATCCATGGTTTAATTCATCAAAGCATGTAGCTTCTGCAGTAATAACAATGATGCAATATTATCCAAGTCTGAGATCAGCCATTAACATTAAGTATTCTGAGGAAATAATATCAGCTGCTAAGAAACTTCACTACGTCGTTAGTAGTTATGATAGGAGGGAAGAACCACCTGAAATTAAGAACGTAGAAGGAAAGACGATACCCTGGGGAATTAAGACAGCGCTTGAGAAAATTGGATGGCGAACACCAGACTTGATTTATCATCTTGGAGATTGGGGTAAAGAACCAATGATATTATTATTCGGAGAAGACGCTTTAAGAGTCGTAGAAAAATTAAAGAAAATCAGTGAGTTTCTAAGAGGTTGAGATTCCTTCATTCAAGAATTAGCCCATCAATTATCATTACTCCACCCAGCGAACAACCAGTACACTGATGTTCTATAGATTTCTAGGGATCGCTTCCAAGTTTACTTCAAGTCTTTTTGCTAACTTAAGTAACTTATTCTGACACTTCCTTAGATAGATTCTATAATACTTTTCGGGAATATATATTCTAATCGTATCATCATCTTCTTCTATCTTGAATTCGGGAATATACCTATGTAGAAAGCTACTAATCTGTCTTACTGGCGTACTAGCTTCTTCTCTGAGCTTTTTTATTGGAACTACGAAGGTTCTCTCTCCGAAGACATATAATTCATATTTTGGTTCTCCTGACAGGAAATCTTTAACAATTACTGTTGGTCTAGCTAAGTCTGCCTTCTTTAACCCTGCTGGAACTTTGACAGTCATCTCTAAAGTGTATATTTCCGATACTTCTCCTTTATCCATGAATATTACTGTGTCTATGATTGATGGTAGAACTCCTACGTCTACTTTGTTAGCTATTCTCTGTATAGCGTCTATAGGCGTGGTTGCATGGATTACTCCAACCATCCCTATCCCTGCAAACCTAAGATCTATGAAGAGATCGAAATCTTCTGAACTTCTAATTTCATCAAAGATTGTGTAGTCTGGTCTACTAAGAAGGAGAACATCATGTAATTCATCTTCTCTAGAAGCAGACTTAGAATACTGGGTAATATCTGGGGAGACATGTAGATCTCTGGGGCTCTCGATAGTTTTAACAATCTTATTCATCTGTCTATAGTGTTCTGCTAATGATTGGGCGAAAGTTGATTTACCCATTCCAGGTGGACCGGCAACTAAGATTCCTTCTGCGTGAACCTCAAGTCTTTCAACTACTTCTCTAGGTAGGTTATAGTCTTTCAAATTCTTCTTCAGTATAGGTCTAACTACTGTAAGTTCAAACCCGTCTGAGAAAGGTGGTCTAGTAACAACTATTCTATAATCTCTAAGCTGGAAAATCTTTACACCTGGCTTATCGACTTCTATGAATGCATTTATTCCAAAAGATGAATAAGCTTCTTTCATTAAGTGAGCTATCAGAAGCTCTAGGTCTTCACGACTCATAGGTTTATCAGAGATCTCTTCTAGTCTCCACCTGCCTGGGACTCCCCTCTTAACTCTCGGTGGCAATCCCTCTTTTAAATGGATACTCATAACGTCTTCAGAGAACAGGTCATCTATCTTGAAGGGTGGCGGAGGCAGCTCGTAAAATACTTTAATACCTATAGATTGAGCTAGCCTAGCTGTTATAGGGTCGCATGTAACTAGATTCGCATTAAGCTTTCTCGCTTCTTCTAGGATGATTAACCTATCTTTCTCACCGTCTTTATCATATGAACCGCTATACGTTATCTCAACGTTATGCTGTCCACATGTGTATTCTAATTCTTCTAAGCCTCTTATAGCTAGGGTATCACCCATAGATGCTTGCTCTTCTATATTTGATAAGATTACTCTATGGATTACCAGCCTACCTTTGAGTAGCCCTTCTCTCACTAGATATGAGGCTGCCCTAAGCTGGATTGCGGAGAGATCGACTAGTGAAATCTGCTCCATCAATTATTCAACCGTTCTTTCCTGCCTTATCCCATAACCTACTACTTAATAAATACGACTGTCCATCCGTATAGAATTAACATGAACATGTAAAGGAGACTACCTTAGATAACTGTTTGAACCAGGTTAGTCTTTAGTCTTCTCAATTCTGTAACTGACGATGAATCTCTCATCTGTAACCTGTTCATAGTCTTGTAAAGATGCTTTATACTCATCTGTAACCCTCTGCATTTCATAGACAAAGTCTTCAAGATAATCTATAAACCCGCATGTATGACAGAGTGTTCCAGAAATCTCAGCCAGTAACTCTCCATTATCATTCATCTTTAGCATTTTAGCTTCTGCCACCGACTTTCTATACTTGTTATATTCTTCAATCGTTTTCTCAACTACTTCCTCCAACTCCATACCTATCATAACCTATTCGATGCTCATATTTTTAAGTATTCCCCAACATCAACATTATAAGAGAGAATTGGAAGAGAAGATAGCCGTCAAAGTTGAGAGATGCAAAGCCGAAGAAGTAAGAAGAAAACTACAATTGCTAAGGTTGATTGATAATGATTTCAAGCCTATGTTTGAAGGAGGTTATGTTTATTTTCCAGTGAAAACAGTCAATGGGTTAAATAGCTTACACAAAGAGTATTCAGTGGAAGTTGTTCAAGCGTTTTTTGAAAAGCGATTGAGGAAGCCGAAGAGCTTAAGAGAAGCTTTAGAGAAAATTCTTCCAAACGATCTTCACTCGTATATTCCATCATCGATAGACTTAGTTGGAGACATAGCCCTAATCACTATACCTGAGAAACTAGAAAGCTACAGTAGAGAGATTGGGACAGCTATAATTGATCTTTATCCGAGAGTTAAGACTGTACTTTCAAAACAGGGTGAAACAATTGGAGAATATCGGATAAGATTGTTTAATATAATCGCAGGCGGACCGGATACTGAGACGATTCACAGAGAGCACGGGTGTATGTATAAAGTGGATTTAATGAAAGCTTTTTTCAACTCTAGAATGAGTGGTGAAAGATTGAGAGTAGCTCTCCAAGTTAGAGATAAAGAAAATATTTTAGACATGTTTGCGGGTGTCGGCCCATTCTCAATTCTCATAGCAAAGAAGAATCCGACAGTAACTATTACAGCTATTGAGCTTAATCCAGATGCTTACAACTACCTTCTAACCAATATTTCATTGAATAAAGTTGAAGATAGAGTAAAGCCATATCTTGGAGATGCTAGACAAATCCTAGAAGATTTTAAACCAATATTTGACCGGATAATCATGGACCTCCCATTCAATTCATTGAATTTTCTCGACATAGCATTAAGCAAGCTAAAAAATCATGGAGTAATCCACTTATACCATGTTGAAAGTGGGGTTGACTCAATAGATAGAGCGAAGCTTAGAGTAACTAGGCTAGCGGAAGAGATTGGTCATAGAATAGAAATAACCTACTCACGGCAAGTACTAGAGGTAGCTCCTAGAAAATTCATTATAGCTTTAGACATAAAGAAGATAAGCTAAAACATTTAGACGCTTCCAAGATTCAGAGAGAAGACTAGTAGGCAAACGGCTAAGTAATTGTGAACAATAACCTTGATAGTTAATCTCTAGATGATAATCTATAACTGGATTGAGGATAATGATTTATACATGTTATCTCTATATTGTTTATGGAAGAGTTGAGGTAGGATGGGTGTAAAACTTGGAGACTTGATTCCTGAAGAAATTATTGAGAAGACGAGTTTGGAGGGTCTTAGAGGGAAGGTCATAGCTCTTGATGCATACAACATGCTTTACCAATTCATTACTATTATTCGTGGGCAAGACGGTAGACCATTAATGGATAGACATGGAAGAATTACAAGCCATTTAAGTGGATTATTCTTTAGAACTATAAATTTCCTGAAGGTAGGTATCAAACCCATCTTCGTCTATGATGGTAGACCACCAGAACTCAAGAAAGGGGAAATAGAGAAGAGAATGGAGAAGAGGACTGAAGCAGCTATGCTTTATCGTCAAGCATTGGAGGAAGGGAGAATTGAAGAGGCTAGAAAGTATGCTCAACAAGCAGCTGTACTCGACGAATTCATAGTTGAAAGCTCTAAGAAACTAATACGTTTAATGGGGTTGCCTGTAGTTCAAGCACCAAGTGAAGGTGAAGCTCAAGCAGCATATATAGCTTTGAGAGGAGATGCTTATGCTTCAGCATCCCAAGATATGGATTCACTACTATTCGGTTCACCTAGACTAGTTAGAAACCTCTCAATAGTTGGTAAAAGGAAGCTTCCAGGTAGAAAAGAGTATGTAGAAGTTGTCCCAGAAGTTATACATTTAGACAGACTCTTAAATGCTTTAAAGATAACTAGAGAACAGTTGATAGATATTGGTATCCTTGTGGGAACTGACTACTGGGAGGGAGTGAAAGGGATAGGTCCAAAGAAAGCTCTAAAACTAATTAAGGATTACGGGTCAGCAGAGAATGTTCTGAAAAACTTAAACATGAAAGCTGACGTAGATATACAAGAGATTAGGAATATTTTCTTAAAGCCAAATGTGACTAAATCGTATAAGATAGAATGGAGTGGACCTGATTATCAGGGCATTCAAGATATGTTATGTGGGGAGCATGATTTCTCAGTTGAGAGAGTTAAGAAAGCATTGAGTGAACTAGAGAATTTTATGAGAGGAGAACGTGGAAAAACAAGTTTAGATGAATGGTTCTAGTCAATCACGAAGACTGGGCAATATATGAATAGAGAATAGTATCGCTTGTCATGTTTTAGTAGTTAACTCAACTAGTTTTCTTTCCTCATCTAAGCTTATTACCCTTATCTTATCATGGATCTCCAACTTCATTAATACACTTCTAAGACTAGATAACGTAACCTCAATACCTCTCTTCCTCAATTCTTCTAGAATGTTTTCTTCTAATGCTTTCCCACCGCTTCTCTGAAGTATTTCTAACACTCTTGAAGATAATTCAGTTACGAGAATGAGGTGTTTCTTACTCAAAGCTCAACTCCCTTTTAGCCTATCATTGTTAACTGCTTCTCAGCATATCGTAAGACTTCTCTAACCCTCTCATATTCTCTCACCATTTGAGGTGATATGCTAGGTTTAACGATCTTCAATGCTTCTTCAAAATCTTCTTTAGTAACATATTCTGCCTCAATGTTCTTTCTTAGAGCGTTTAAAGCTGCTTCTCTACATAGAGACTCTAAGTCTGCTCCTGAGAACCCTTCAGTTCTAGCTGCTAGTTCTCTCAACTTTACGTCGGGGGCCAAAGGCATCTTCCTCGTATATATCTTTAGGATAGAGTATCTAGCCTTTTCATCTGGTGGAGGAACATAGATCAGTCTATCAAGTCTTCCAGGTCTCATAGCTGCTGGATCTATTAGGTCTGGTCTATTAGTTGCACCGATAACTATTACATCTGATAATTCTTCTACACCATCCATCTCTGATAGGAATTGGCTTGAGACTCTATTTGTTACACCTGAAGAATCGTCTACGAAGTCTTTCCTAGGTATGATAGACTCGATCTCATCAAAGAATATTATGCATGGAGCTGCTTGTCTCGCTTTCCTAAATATCTCTCTTATAGCTTTCTCAGACTCTCCAACCCATTTATTGAATATTTCAGGTCCCTTTACGCTTATAAAGTTGGCTTCAGATTCGGTAGCTATTGCTTTAGCTAGTAGTGTCTTACCACATCCAGGTGGACCGTAAAGAAGTATTCCTCTAGGAGGCTTAATACCGAATTTTTCAAATTTTTCAGGATATTTTAAAGGCCATTCAACAGCTTCTACAAGTCTCTGCTTTATTTCTTCTAGTCCGCCGACGTCTTCCCATCTAACGTTAGGTATCTCGACCTCAACCTCCCTCAAAGCTGTAGGCGTTATTTCTTTAAATGCATCTAGGAAGTCTTTCATTGTAACCACTAAGCTATCAAGTATCTCTGGAGATATGTGTTCTTCATTGAAGTCTATGCTTGGAAGTATCCTCCTAATTGCTTTCATTGCAGCTTCACGGCATAATGCTGCAAGGTCTGCTCCAGTATATCCTCTAGTCATCTCTGCAAGTCTATCAATGTTTACGTCTTCTGCGAGAGGCATACCTCGTGTATGTATTTGAAGGATCTCTCTTCTACCCTTCTTGTCAGGTATACCTATCTCTATCTCTCTATCGAATCTTCCAGGTCTCCTGAGAGCCGGGTCTAAAGCATTCGGTCTATTCGTGGCACCTATAACTATTACTTGACCTCTCGTTTCCAGTCCATCCATTAGAGCGAGTAGCTGAGCAACAACCCTCTTCTCTACTTCTCCTGTCACCTCACTCCTCTTAGGAGCTATAGCGTCAATCTCATCGATGAATACTATGCTTGGAGCTTCTTCTTCAGCTTTCCTAAATATCTCTCTAAGCCTCGCCTCAGTCTCTCCATAATATTTATTCATGATCTCCGGTCCATTGATCAATATGAAGTTTGCTTCCGCCTCCGTCGCTACAGCTTTAGCGAGTAGTGTCTTACCACATCCAGGTGGACCATACAATAGGACACCTTTCGGAGGCTCTATTCCAAGTTTCTGGAATAATTCAGGATATCTAAGAGGTAATTCTATCATTTCTCTAATTCTCTGTATCTGTTCTTGCAGTCCTCCAATGTCTTCATATGTAACGCTTGTTCTGAATGCTTTTTCTTGTATGATTTTGCTGTGGATTACGAGTTTAGTCTTGGGTGTGATCTTAACTATTCCAGTAGGTCTAGTTTGAACGACTGCGAAAGTGAATAAGTTCCCGAAGAATAATACTGGGACTATATTCTTCTGCACGAGAGGATACTCTATAAGTCTACTCTTAACAAGTCTAGTAAAGTTTTCATCAGGTTTAACAGTTGTATTAACAGGTGCAAGGACTACTAGTTGTGCCTCCTTAACCTCGGCTTTACGTACTATTACCCAATCATTTAATGCTACTCCAGCATTGCTCCGAATGTATCCATCAATTCTAATAACATCTTTCTCATCTTCAAGATATCCAAGCCAGAGGGTTGCAGCTGCAATCTTCTTCCCCCTGATCTCAACCATATCTCCTGTCTGGAAGCCTGCGCTAGCTCCTACTTCTCTATCAATTCTAGCTATACCGTATCCGACATCTCTCTGTCTAGCTTCTGCAACCCTCAACCGAAGTTCTTTAGGCGTCATCCTCAACCAAGATACTCCATCCACTATTTAAATGACAACTTCTAGAAAATGTTCAATCTTTGAATAAACTTATGAGAATCGTAGGAAAGATTATATCTGAGTAAGTCTAGACAGGGTTAATAAGCTTTAACAACTATCAGTTGCTATTGATAGCTGTGATACAGAAATAAGTTTAAGTGGATGGATTCTACAGTTGAGTTTAGGAGCTAACTCTACTCATTGATACTACTTCTAGTTCTCCTACTTCCTCAAACCCTTTCAGATATTCTTCTAGTTTTAGAGGGTAGCCTTCCTCGTCAGGCATCTTGAATAAAGCATTTACTACATTGATACCGAAGACGAATGGTTCAGTCTTTACAGAGATCAACTCAATATTCTCTGGGAGATTAGATCTTATTTTTAATAATAATCCATCTATGTCAACTGAATCATCTACAGGCATTATTCTAACTAGTACTGCTACTTTCGCCATATCTATCTCACGGCCCCTCGAAACCACAAGATGGGCAAATATATGTTTTAGCAAGCTCTCTACAAAGCTCACATCTCCATATTCTTACTCTTCCACAGTTTGGGCATGGGAAATTTACTGCTGACTCTCCTGGCGCTATAGGCTTATTACATGATGTACAGAGTGGCGTCCGCTTACTCATACCACTTCTCTTTCCTAACTCTACAATATAAAGCCATCCTAATCTTAATTATACTCGCTGTCCAGAAAACCCCCTCAATATACTTAATACTTCTAGAAAAGAGAAAACACATTATCTCCTCTAAGATAGGTAAATATTTAAGAAAATGAGTAACCCTATTCAGTAGGGTAGAGAATTGGGTCTAAGAGAATTCATTAAGAATTCAATAGTATTGTTTAAGCTGGCTAGGAAACCGTCTAGGAATGAGTTTCTACTAGCATTGAGGATAACCTTGATCGGAGTAGGGATCATAGGTACAATAGCGTTTATTATAAGGTTTGTAGCATTAGCTATTCAAGGAGTATAGGTGGATAGAGATTGTCTACGGCTTCTCCAAGATACTTCGCGGTTAAAGTAACTGTGGGTCAAGAGAGAAATGTGGCCAGAATAATTGAGAGCAAAATCATTAAAGAAACTATCCAGGATGGGAAAGTAGTGAATAGAGAGATAGTAGTAGATGGCATATACTCTATAATAGTTCTCCCAAACATTAAGGGATACATATTCATTGAAGCGGAAAGCAAAGAAAAAGTATCGTTAATAACTCAGGGGATAAGACATGTAAAATCTAGACCTACTCTAATTGTTAAGAAGGAAGAAATTATGCAACACTTAATCGAGAAACCAATCATTGAGTCAATCTCTATCGGAGATGTAGTTGAGATAATTGCTGGCCCACTAAGAGGAATATATGGTAAAGTAATAAGGATAGATAAACCTAAAAATGAGCTTACAATAGAACCTACTGATGCAGCTTTCCCACTCCCAATCTCTATCTCAGCAGATCAAGTTAGAATAGCTCAGCAACAAGTTAGAGGAGGTGGTTAAGATGCCTGAGAAAACAGTTAGATTCCTAGTACCAGGAGGAGAGGCAACAGCTGGTCCTCCAATAGGTCCAGCCCTCGGCCCCCTAGGAGTAAACGTGCTACAAATAGTTGAAGAGATAAACAGGGTTACATCAGAATTCAAGGGAATGAGGGTTCCCGTAGAAGTAACCGTTAACACTGATACGAAAGAGTTTAAGGTAGTAGTTGGAACACCGACCACTACTGCTTTGATAGTCAAGGAAGCAGGTATAGAGAAGGGTGCGAAGATGCCTGGGAGAGAGAATGTTGGCGAGATCAGCTTAGACCAAGTAATAAAGATAGCAAGAGTAAAGATGGATGATATGCGTGCTAAAACTTTGAAATCAGCTGTAAAACAAGTTCTTGGAACATGTTTAAGTATGGGTATATTAGTCGATGGAAAAAACCCGAAGGAAGTAATTAGAGAAATAGATTCCGGAATATATGATGATAAGCTATCGTGAATCAAGGGAGGCTTAAACCTTATCTTCTCTCTAATGAGACCAAGTATTATTAATCCTTTACCTGAAATAATATCTATTTTCATGTAGATACTTGTTATGGTTTGTCTGCCTCATCTTCTCTATCAGAATGTATCTTCTCAACTCTCCAGACTTGATGCTTCTTCTAAATCTTACTATACATCTTCTACTATATGTTCTATACTCAACCAAAGACCTTATTTTAAAGCCTCTATTATTATATCTTCATCTACATATTCTAGATAATAGTTCTATCTATTTGTCGAAGACTTCAATACTCTCCAACTTCTCAAATATTGTAACTTCTAAACCATTATAATCTATTGTTTCACTTTATAATGTCTTTGATATACATTTAAAACACTTCTAATATACAACTACATCTTAGACACTTAAATATCTATAAACTCATAGTTATAATCATCAGGATATATAATGGTATTACATTCTGGGTATACAATCTCGCCATCATCATCATCTACAACCATTTCACAGTCTGCTCTTTTTTGAACAACTGCATGACTGTGAAATGGATCCAGCGGCTAGAACAATAACAATATCGATTTAAACCCATTCTAATTTAAGTTGCCATACCTTTATTCGCTGTTACACGCAGTCCCATATTCTAACTATTTAGAGCCGAATTTCATTTGATCTCATCCATAATGACATTCAAAAATTTTCCCCTGACCGACCGGTCAAAGAGAAATATGCAGAGATTTAAGACCAATAGAACAACAAAACCTGCTATTCCAGTAACACCAACGGTTAAGTCATCGCCTCCTCTAATCATTATAATTGCTAATCCTGCATTAGCATTAAGGGAGCCATGAAAAATTCCGGCAGCAATAACAGATTTTGACCTTAGTCTAACAATAGCTAATATAGGGGAAAGAAGCAAACAAAAAATTATCATCATAAATACTCCAATAACTGGATTTTGTGGATAGTTATGCCCTTGAAGGATGAGCGGTGCATGCCATATCCCCCATATTAGCCCGACAATTGCAGATGATTTCCAAAAGCCCATATGACCAAATTCTCTTAGAAGGAAACCTCTCCATCCCAATTCCTCACCAAATCCGGCAACAGCATTTATAGTAATTCCAGCGATTAATCCCTGGATTAAGGCAATCCAAAAGATATGGATGGGGAAGATGGCCATTTGTTCTTTCATTTGCTGAAGCTGTTCAGGTGGTATGATTCCTTCGAACCTTTCAAAAAATCCAGCTATATCAGGAGAATAAGTTACTTCAGGGATGAGGAAGCTAATTCCCATTGTGGCAAAAGCGATAAGTGGTGGTAGTAACCAAGCTACCAACCACCACCTGTTTATTTTAAAGGAAATTCCGAGGGGCTTTATCGGTTCTTTGTAAAATTTCTGAACTACGATTGCAGATGTCATAGGAATGAACATGATAGCTGTCCCTATCATCATCGATTCGATGGTATGCCACTTTCCACCAAAGACAAAAAATAAGATTGCTATAAGCCAACTGAGTCCAAAGGTTATTCCAATAAATAATCCTACTTTTTTTGACTCTCTTATTCATGATACATCACCTTTGAAAAGGGATTGTGTATAACGTTCTAAAGATATGCAAAGTTTCACCAGCCTCACCTTCCTTCAAATAATGTAATTTTCCAATAATTTTTATCTCTTTATCCTTAAAGATGCTTTGTGGCCTAATTCTTTGAGCTTGATACTCTTGTCTCATGTTGGGGTCTTGTTTTTCTATGGTGTTACTGTCTTTAAGAGTATTTTGGTTATTAGTTCTACATCTATCCATCTATGCTTCCTAGAGAGGAGATATTCTCTGAAGAATGTTTTGAATCTTGATATTGCTGTCTCAGCCATCCATCTCCTACCATAACCTACTATCCTACTCCAAGCTCTATACCCATAATCTCTAATAATTCTTGTAGCTGAGCTCCTGGATGGAGGTCCTCTATCCGTCCTAGCATCTCCTAGACTTAATTATTGGAGTTACCCCGTTACCTTCTAAGTATCTTATGAACTTTCTAGAATCGTATGCTTCATCACCTATAACAGTAACTACATTCCTAGACTTTGAGGATTCTTCAATCATCTTTTTAGCAAACTCAGAGTCGTGTACCATACTGCTTGTCCTCTCCATGTATATTATCTCTTCAGTCTTAGCATCTATAGCGAAATGTATCTTGAGATATCTCCTCCTAGAATACTTCTTCTCAAGCCATGAACTATACCTTCTCACTTTTACCCCCGTAGAGTCTAAGACTATTACGATTGGCTCAGGAGATTCTCTCAGACTTTTATACTAACATATCCTTAAATTAACCTGGCTTCTCAAATGTTGTGAAGAAGTATGTTAAGAGCTTTGGAAGCAAACCTTGCGAAAGCAATTGAAGAAGTCAAGAAGAGTAATAGGACTCGAAAGTTTAAGCAGAGTATAGAATTAATGATAAATATTGAGGGTATAGATTTAAAGAAGCCTGAGAATCGATTCGTTGAAGATATTGAGCTTCCGCATGGTCTAGGTGGGAAGAAGAGGAAAATATGTGTTATAGCCACACCTGCCTTAGCATCTGAAGCAAAGAAGATACCTGAGATTGATAGAGTAATTGAGAGAGATGAATTAGAAGCGCTTGTAGGGAATAAGAGAGCAGCAAAAAAGATTGCCTCTCAATATGACTACTTCTTAGTTGATCCTCCACTGATGGGGTTAACAGCTAAAGCTCTTGGAGCAGCTCTAGGTGGTAGAGGTAAAAGACCTATCCCAATACCTCCCGGAGCCAATATTGTAGACCTTGCTAAAAGATATAGTAGGACTGTAACTGTTAATGTTAGGAAGAATCCTCAAGCGATGTGCATGATTGGTGTTGAGACAATGGATGAAAAAAGTCTAGTTGAGAATGCTTTAGCAGTAGTCTCGAAAGTAGCTGATAGATTAGAGAAACACTTCGACAATATTAAATCCATATATGTGAAGAAGACTATGGATAAACCTGTTAAAGTAGTCCTAGAAGAATAACCCATAAGCACTCCGAGTACAATAGTAAGACATATCTACACGCTCTTCCCTTCATCTTATTGAACTTGAAGCAAAAACTTGGGTTGAAGATCTTAAGGATCCTAATACGTAATAGCGATTGCAACGTGGTTGGACTTCTATGTAGTAAGAAGATAGAAGCCGAATTTAAGAAGATAAGGATTAGTGAATCACAGTCTACTCATCTATTGAAGTTGTCTAGACCTATTCGAAAAGATGAGTTGTCAAGTTTTCCAGGCTCATATATGCTGCTACCAAATAATTATCTCTGGATAACAACTGCAAGTTGTTCAGCTTGTAGAGTCTACTCTCAGCTTCCAGTAATAGTTGACTCAGTCTTCTATGTAGAGCCGCTGGGCATTATCTCAAAAATCGTGATACCTGGCAGATTATTCCAGAAAAAGCTTATTGAAAACCTCAAGAATGCAGGTTTAGATGTCGAGGTTCTCTCAGTGAGAGACTTCGAGGATTATGAGTTGACTCAGAAACAGAAGGAAC
The DNA here is from genome assembly GCA_023269855.1 of Nitrososphaerales archaeon. Taxonomy (GTDB): domain Archaea; phylum Thermoproteota; class Nitrososphaeria_A; order Caldarchaeales; family Wolframiiraptoraceae; genus Geocrenenecus. Next base: position 38,335 of record JAGDWP010000125.1, read on the forward strand.
TTCTAACAACTCTGTTAAAGTCAGGCTACTTAGATAGTAAGAGAGAGACTAAGATGAAAGATATCGCATTCCTTCTAGGATTAAATCCTTCAACCGTCTCTAGAATGTATAGATCTGCAGTAAAGAGAATTCTTATCAGAACATTTGACTAGCTGGATAGTCGAGCGGAAAATTAAGTCATAAATGCAATATATTGCATAGATTATATAAGTTTAACAATAAATAATTATTATCTGATATGGCCCCCCAGCTTTTTATCGAGTATGTATATTTCGCCATAATATCGATAGTAATCGGCTTCATAATAGCTTTCTACATATTAACTCAAAGAAGCGGGAAGAAATCAGAAGATCCAGAAGATAGTAAAAGTGAGAGCAGGGGAATGAAGAAGGGAAAGAGGAGATGGTTGATCTTCTTATTCATCATAGTAATTATCGGAAACATACTAATGCTATCTCCAGTACTACCATCTGCAAGAAATGCATTATGGTTGGATAAAGAACCAGAGATAACTATTACTATAGAAGTGAAAAACTACGAGTTTATACTACCGGAGAAGCCGATAACTATTCCAGCAGGCGTACCCGTAGAATTTATCGTAAAATCCCATGACGTTGTTTACGGTTTCGGGGTATTCAGGAAAGATGGGTTAATGGTTTTCCAGATGCAAGTTGTTCCACAGCCCTACGTAAACCGTATCGTATGGGTATTCGATGAACCCGGCTACTATGATCTGCGATCAACCGAGTATAGTGGACCTAAACATCCATACATGTATGTTGCGGATGCTATACATGTAGTGGGAGGATGAGAATAGATGAATGAAGAAGAAAGGAAGATTCTCTCAATAAGGTTTGTTGTTGTTTCATTAATCTTTCTAGCTCTAACGGGGATCGAAGGAATACTAATGAGGTTCAGAATCATGAATTATCTAACTGACTTCTTTGATGAAAAGCATTTCTATTCCATGATGACGGCTCACCCATTCGTCGGCATATATGGATGGGCATACATGGCAGTGATGGGTGCATTCTACTTTCTTGTACCATACATTCTCAAAAAAGATGTTTATAGTAAGAAAGCTGCTTATGCTAGCTTCTGGTTAATGATAATAGGTGTCCTAACATTATGGACTACTACATTCATAACACATTATGCTCCATTATACACACTCTATTGGCCGATACCTGTCGCCTATAATATAATTGGCTGGGAATTACATAGCATACTATTCTTCGGACTGGGCGTATCCTTGATACTTGCCTCAGTACTAGTATTCTTTGGGAACATGTTTGCAACAATCTTCCTGCCTCCACGTCATACTAATGGAGCATCTGTCAGCCCATGGTACATAATGAAAGAACTATTAATAACAGCGTTCGATCTTGACAAGATTAAAGCGAAGCTTCACCGAATACCAGAATATGCTTCAAAAGCTTCAAATTATCCAGTATTCGTGGTCGCAGTCTTTAGAGGATGTGTTGATACAACTCTTAATGCATTCGTCATCTGTGGCGTAGGAGTATTGTTAACTGTCTTCGCAGTATCTCACTTCATCCCAGGGGCAGCCATACCGGTCACGGCGATAGACCCATTAGTCTATAAGAATGTGTTCTGGTGGGGTTTAGACTTAATCGCTGATGGAAACGTATTGATCTTTACTGCTGGAACATGGTATCTCATCGTACCACTCCTTCTGAATAGAAGACTATATGGAATCTGTAGTCATGGTATTCACCGACGGGTGATTGATGAATTACCATCATATATG
>JAGDWP010000117.1 GCA_023269855.1 Nitrososphaerales archaeon
TCTACTTTGGATAAACTCCCGCATCTAGGGCAGGTCTTTGAGGTGTTTTTAGCTGAAACATAATGCGTTTTATACCCTAGCCACTTCATCTTATATTCAATAAAACTCTGAATCTTTCTATATGGTAACGATGCTACTTTTCGATTCTTACACTTTGTATAGTGATTCCTCGTAGCATGATAAGATAACCCTTTCAATTCCTCAAATATGGGGACGATGCCTCCCTCAGCTAATTTCCTAACTATGCTTGTGGTTATCTTGTGAAGCATATCGTTTATCTTTCTTTTCTCACGCTTAGAGTATTTGGCTTGAAGTCGATTGGAAGTCTTAGGTTTAAACTTCGAGAGTTTCTGAATTTTTCTATTCTTCTTGAAATAGTGAACCCTAATGCCATAGAGCTTCTTCAAATCGATCTTCCAATACTCTAATGAATCTCCTTTTGTTTTCAATATGTCTAGACTCATTAGATTAACGTCTATTGAAGCATAGCCTTCAGCTTCCTTTTCTTCAACTTCCTTCTTGAAGGTCACTATTGCTCTGTCTCTAAGAAGCGTTATTTCTCCAGCTTCAAGCTCACCGCTTCTCCATGCTTCGACGAACCGCTTCTGGTAGGAGCCAAGGATTAGTGGAACTTCAACTTGATGATAAGGCTTTGTCGTGATGAGTATTCTATCGCCTTTAAACCTCATAAGCTCTTTCTGAAGCCTCATGGCTAATGCTTTGAACGTTGGAGGTTTATTCGGGTTCACTCTTTTCTTCTTTACAAGTCTCTTCCACGATTTTAATGCTGAACAAGCCATCCTGCAAGCAGATATGCAGTAGTGGGTTGCTAATCCATACTTTTGCTTGAACTTATCGTATAATGCTTTTTCAAGCTTCATTGGAGAACTTATGTTATACTTCAAAGCATATTTTATACAGTCGTTAACCATTTGGTTAAATATTTGAAGTAAACCCTCAACATCTACGTTATGCTTGAAGACTACTGCTTTAACTGCTTCCAAATCCTTTTCAACCTCGCTTTCAGGAATTCTATATCGACCTCCAGGTAGCTTAAATAGCCTTTATTTTGCCCTCCCTAATCCACTTGTCTACAGCATGCCTTGTAACATTGAAGATTTTTAGCTACCTCTTTCGTGGTTAGCAGTTTTTCTCTCATTTCCATAGTTGACTATATTAACTATATCCTATTTAAGTCTATCTGTTTTGAAACTGCTAGCTACGGCTGGAGCTAAGGGGACTACGTAATCATCGTGTCCTCCTAGTGGTGCTTCATATCTTACTCTCCCATTTTTATCTTGTATTCTCTGAAATCGTTGTAGCTGTCTTATTAGTTCTTCACAGTCTACAGGTATCTTGAGGCGTTTAGATTTCATGTAGTTGTATAGGTTAAGGAGTATTGCTTCTTTAACGTTGTATGTTAGTGTTAATCCCTCAATGTTTGGATGGATATTAGCTAGGAAGTCATACATGGGTATCCCCATTCCTGTCTTATCTATTACAACTCTTATGGGGGTAAAGCGTCTATGAGTTTAGTTATGTAATCCTGCTGATATGTCATGTCTACGTCTGTGAATTCTTTAATGAAGACTATTTTTAGATAGTCCTCACAGGCTTTTTCAAGAACTACTATTACTGTTGAATCTCTATATCTTCCTAAGTCTATCCCGATATAAAGTGGGTTTGAAGGCTTTATATTAGTAAAATCTGTATACTGGTAGTCTTCTAAACATGAGAATATTAATTCTGTTAGAAACAAGCTATTTGATTCTTCAAGGAAGACCATTTCCATTTCCTGCATCCAACCAAGATGGGATAATGTAGTTCTCAATCCTTCGAGATCTTCATTGGTGATGTGGGGGGAATCAGTGTAGTGTATCCTGTGTTTCGAGTATATGTTACTTGTCCATGCTTCGTAGAACCATCCCCTCCGGCTTTTCGGAGTTGAGATTAGTGATAATCTACCAGACTTTCCAGCAATGATCGGGATTGCTGCAACTTTTATCTCTAAGTCGTTCTTGAACATTGCTGCCTCATCTATGTATAGATGGTCTGCTCTGTATCCACGTATTGTGTAAGGATTGTTGGGTAAACAGATAATCCTACTACCATTCCTGAAAACTATCTCTGTCCTTGATTCAAAACCGACAACATCAAGGGAATAATTTTCTCCTCCAAACTTTACACGCTTATTTTTCATTTTGGATAGTTGTTCTTTGATTTTCCTAAATAATTCCATGCTTTGTCTCAGTGAATAGCTTAAGAGTATAGTTGTGTGGAATGGTTTTATGAGGCTCCATGTTATTGATTCTAAAGCTATTGTGAAGCTTCCGCCAACGGCTCTAGATTTAAGCATGACTCTGAACCTGCTTGTATCGTCAAGCCATCTTCTCTGCCAATCATATAGTTTGATATTTGTTTCAGTGATGTCTAGTAGAAGCTGAGCCAGTTCGCTTGTCTTCATGTTCTCTAATCATTTGATTTAGGATTTCCTCAGCTAAACGTTTAAGACGTATTAGATCATTCAGCGTCCTCGCTCTACCCTCAACAACAATGTCTTCCCCGATCCTCTTAATAATAAGATTTACACCGAAGAGTACCTCACTACTCAGCTGCTGGGAATCTTTTTTACTGCTATGGAAGATCCAGCTCACATAGAATTCTCAATCTCATTATTTTAAAAACTTCATACGATTCTACCTTGAAGTTCTATGATGTATATTTGATGTTGTTGACTTCGTTTAACAATTTATATTTTATTAAGTGGTTGATTGGAGTTGGAGCTGGTAGGTTGTAATTATGGTTGATGTATCTTTTAATCCGATAGGTGTTGTTAGGGTAAATATGAGTGATGAGTTGGTGAAGGAATCTTTGGAAGGTGTAGAAGGATATATAGAAGTATTCGAGGAATATGCTGATGGATTAGAAGGTATAGACGGTTTTACACATCTAATAATCATAGCGTATCTAGATAAAGTGACAGATGAGCAGAGGAGAACCCTGAAAGTTAGACATAAAAGATTACTGAAGCTTGGGATAGATCTAAGAGATTTACCTGAAGTAGGAGTCTTCTGTACAGATTCTCCTCATCGACCGAACCCAATAGCTCTAACAATAGTTCAACTCATAAGAAGGGATGGAAGAAAACTCTACGTTAAGAATCTAGACTTATTTGACGGGACTCCAATACTAGATATTAAACCATATACTCTTGATAGAGTGATAACGGATGTGGGTTTCCCGGAGTGGTATAGAGTACTCATGGAAAAAGTTGAAGAGAAGATTGGAAAGAAGACTAACCTGTAGGAGCATGGATTAAAATAGTTATCCGCCAGCATAGACTCATGTAGAACGTTTACAGGTTTATCCTCATTTAAGCTGTTCCCGGTTTTCTTTCATTGCTTAAGATTCACTTCTAAACCACTTACTTTATTCTCATACGTCATCGGCGGCTCTTGTAACTGTAGCATTCAAGCTGTCCGGCAGCTCCTTTACAAATGTTCTACCCCCAAACCTTGATGCTACATCTCCTCCAATAGTCTTCTCGAATAATTCAAGTTTTCAAAGTTTACTGCTCCCTACTATTCCGCCCTACTCTACAAACAATATGTTAAGAGAATCAGCAAGCAAAACAATTATAAATGTTTTCGGGTATTAACTTTCTGAGTATATTTCTTACTGTTTATATACCTGTGTCTCCATATATACCCAACAAATAAAGGTGTAGTTTGTGAAAAGTTTTAGGATTTTGTTTTTGTTGATGGTTTTTCTCGGTGTTCTAGCAACGGGTATGGCTCAGCAAGTAGTAACAACCACTACGACTACAGTTATAACTATTCCTGGAAAAACCTATGTTACAACATTCCAAGGCGGAGAATCTACAATAACATTGATAGTGCCCGAGTATACCATGATAATCGTTGAGAAATATCCAGATCAAGCTTGTAGGTTAGTGGTTAAGCCTATTCAAGCAGGTGGAGTAATGACTATTCCAGGTACTACTTTTACTATTCCTGGAACAACCATGCAGACTGTAATTACTGACCCAACGATGAAGCATTCTACAGTCTATCAGGAAGATGGAGTAACGACTACTACAGGGTTTACATATTTAGAATTCGTTACCACGGTAGCCGGTCAAACATTCTCTCTGCCAATGCCTATATATGCAGAATTCATCAGTGAATGCCAAACCATACAAGTCACAGAAGAAGTAACTATTACTATGGGAAGCGTTCCAGCTACATTCTACTATGAATATCCAGAGATGACTTACTCTTTCGAGGGGACAACTATCACTATGGAAGAAATGGAAGAGGTACCGTTAACAACTATAACAACTACTGATACTAGGCCTGGAACAACATATACGGAGACAACGATGTTCCCTGGAACAACAATAGCCACTGTAGTTAGTTTGCCCAGCGGAGCTACCACTATAAGTGAGCCTGAAAGAATAGTTACCTCTACAATAACATATGTAACAACAATTGAAGGTTCTCCAGTGACTACGCCTACTCAGCCTAGTACCACGACAACCATAACTACTACTCCTGGAACAACAGTGTTAACCACTCCGACGCCGACTAAGACAGAAACTACGCCACCGACGATACAGCCTGCAGGGTTACCGATCGAGATAATTATAGAGATTATAGCTGTAGCTGCTGTAATAGTAGTCGTTGTAGCAGTTCTAGTCTTTAGAAGAAGTCAAAGCAGATTCTAATAGAACACTAAAATGGGAATAAACCCTGGAAGCCGCCTGCATACCTATTGATAGATGAAATAATATTTTACAGCTAAGACTTTTCTATCATATTTTGGTTAAGAATTTTCTGAGATACTTAATTGAAGTAGAGATGAGCATGAAGGAAGTTATGATTAATGTTAGATAGTATGTGGCTATCCTCCACTTGATAACCGAGCTTAATGAATCTATCCCTAACACTCTCACTAAGTAGAAGTAAACTCCTATCTCTGTTAATCCAGCTCCACCGACGGTTACCGGTAAAACTCCAACAGTCTCTCCTGAACGGAAAGCATATAACACATTCAAGAAGTTACTGTATCTACATTCTATCAATATTTCGTATAGAACGATTGCAGGCACTATTATAATCACTATAGAGATTAATACTAACAATGCTAGATGCGTTAGATACTTCAAAGAGAAGATTGAGCCAAGTATTCTAAAATATTCTTTAGTTCCACCTCTAAACATGGAAGATATATATTGAGTAAATTGAGGCTTCCGAGATAGAGGTAATCTTATTTTTTTGAATAGACTGATACCCTTATTTTTTGATAAAGCTATGAAGATTATCGATAGGATTATTTGGAGTGATGAAATCGTTAATATAGTTGAAGCTAATAATCTTTCACCAGATAATAGAGCATATACTCCAGAAGCTATCGATAGAATAGCGCCGATGAGAGTATCTAGTAAGAGCTCAATGAAGGTGATCCAGAAAGAAGTTGAGAATGGTAAACCTCTTTCTGTAAGCATGAATGTTCTAGCTGCTTCATCTGCTAAGAATGGTAGAGTTGTAAGAGCGAAGAACTCGCTTGAACCTCTTATAATCACCGACTCTTGGAACGTTAAACCTGAATTACTGAAAAGTTTTAAGAGAATGTGAAATCTGATACCTTGAGATAGTAGACGGATTATCGACAAGATTAGAAAAAGTAATAAAACTTGAGGAGTAAACTGTATTATTTCATTTAATGGGATATTGAAGATATAGATAATCACTGATGTGATGATTATTACTGAGATTATCCCTAATAGTGATTTCTTAAAGTAGTTAAGATTCATTATTTTTCACATATTACACATATTGATTGCTGGATGGCTTGAAATACTTTCTTACTAATAAGTCTGAGAGGCCATGTAATATGGAGATGAAGTGGTATTGTCTCATTAATCTTGAAACCATTTTCAGAGAGGATCTTCTTAATAGTATACCATGTGAAATGATGTATATGGGCTGGATCAGCGAAGCTATCATATAATCCGAATCCAAGCGTATTAGGTGAGAGTATCAATAATCTACCCCCTCTTTTTAGGATTCTCTTACATTCACTTAGAGCTTTATCTATATCTTTTATATGTTCAAGCACGTCGAACATTATGATCCCGTTGAAGCATCCATCCCTAAAAGGTAGATGCATAGCTGAAGCAATTATATCAGGTTTATTCATTAAATCTACCCCTACATACATTTTAGATTGACAGAAACGCATGTAATATTTAGGTCCACATCCAATTTCTAGGACTTTCTCTAAACCTCTAGTAAACTGGGTCATCAGAACTGCTTTATACTCTCTGAAAACATACCAATATTTCACAATAGCTTAGTCACCCGCTTAATGTTCTACTTCGATCTCTACATGAAAGATTACCTATAGATAAGAGTTAACGCTACGTTATTTTCTATATGAATTATTGTGAAAAATTCTGTGACATCTGATTTTGTCAGTTTTATCATAGATCAGTAGAGATGATGTTTAATAGGCTTGAGTATTAAGTGTTCCTGCATAGGGTTCGAGTGTAATTATGGGTTGGAATTTTTCTAGTAACGCTAGCTTTTGAAAACAATCTTAAATGCTTTTAGCCATCCTACGGGTTTGTCAACTTCTATCATTCTTCTAGAGCCTATTCCATAGATTTCTCTACTTATTTCTTCGAAAAGCTCTGGTTCTGAAGCAGCGTAGTAATCTCTACCTATTATTGCTACTGTTGTATCATCTCTTAGATAGTAGAATTCTTCTCCCACACGGTGCACTGTGCAGCCATGTAGTGTCCCAACCCTTATAATATGTCTAATATTCTGTGGTGAAAGCTCCAGTATCTTGCTCTCGAATCTTCTACCAAGTAACAGAGGATTAGAATCTATGAATAAATTTACTACATATTCTCCTTCACGGAATTCTGGAAACTCTAAAGACAGTAACATTTTCTTCACAGCATTGGATGAAAGTTCATTCTTAACGTAATTGTAAGCTTTCCTGAAAACCTCAGACATCGATCAAGAATAAAATTATGTAGAATTTAAAGTATCTTTTAAAATGTCTTAATCCTTCTTATCTTCTCTCTTAATGGGATACTCTAACATTATCCTCTCCTCGTGGTTGAGTAGATCGATATGACATCTCTATCTTTTATCTTATAGTTTACTGGGAGTCTTAAACCTGTTCTAGCATCTATTGCGTATAGGAGACCTCTTGTAAGCTCAGAGTGTATTTCTTTAGCTAAGTCTTCGATAGTTGATCCATCAGGCATCAGTAATACGTCTGGTAGAATGTTTCCATGCTTGTCTGAGAGTTTCTGTGGATCGTATACTGGGTATACTGTATTCATTTTTAGAAGCTTGAAGACTGCAACATTTAAGGCGAATTGTACACCTGTCCTCATGTATTCTCCAAGTATTTTCTTAGCAATATAATCTAGAGCCCACTTCTGTCTATCAGTTAATCCATCCATTTTTATTATCTCGAATGTTTCTTGTCCAGGAATATATTTTATCAATCCTTTCTGTTCCGCCCTTCTTAGAGATAGCTCTGCTTCTGCACTGCATGGTACGACAATTTTATCTGGAAGATTGTCTCTAAGCTTCTTAAAGTTTTCAGGTGCAGTATCTAGATCCATTTTATTAGCTACTACTATGGTGGGTTTAGCTATTTCTCTAAGTATTTGTGCAAACTTTTTATCATCAAGAGGTGTCCAATTCTCAAAATCTTTATCTTTTAGATTGCCCAATGTTAAAGCTTTAACTATATGTTCCTCGCTTATCTTTACACCTTTCAATATCTCAGCCATAGATTCAGATAAACTCTTACCTGATTTCACGCCTTTGATTATTTTTTCATCATTTTTCTCAATTAGTTTCATTATCCACATTACGAGTTCTTCTTCTATATCATAGTAATCTGCGAGAGGATTACCTGACCCGGGCTCAGTTAATCTACCTTCTTCATCTACACTCCCACTAGCATCTACTACGTGGAGCAGTACATCTGATTGTGAAGCAACTGAGAGGAATTGGTTTCCAAGACCTTTACCTGCCCATGCGCCTTTAATTAATCCTGGAAGATCTATTAACTCAATAGGCGTATATCTCCATCCTTCTACGCATTTAGAGTTTTTAGGGTTATCTCTTACTCCGAATTCTCGGCATACGCATAAGGAGATAACGTATGCTGTTCCATAGTTTGGCTGTTTAGTTGTGAATGGATATGTTGAGACTTCAGCTGATCCAAGTGTTGCAGCATTGAAGAATGTTGTCTTACCTGTGTTTGTCTTACCGATTAAACCAACCTTAACCGTGGCCAATTCAACACACTCAATAGGATTATCCACTAGACTAGATAAAAGCATTACCCAAGTAAAAGACTAGAATGTAGATTAGAATGATTCGAGGAAGACTTTAGACAAGAATTTTGAACCTTATGACTTCAGCATCGTTTAGGGTAAAAAACAGCTCAAGAATCATCTATACTTCCTTCTCTGAAATATGAACTTCTGTGGAATTCTTCAATATGTTGCTTTAGAGCTTTATCCATTAAGGAAACTTTACTAGTGGTGGCCTTTCGACTTGATGGAGGAGAGCTCCTAGAAGATGATGCATGTTTTTAAAGTTTCCTTATTTA
>JAGDWP010000008.1 GCA_023269855.1 Nitrososphaerales archaeon
TCGGCATCGATCTTAATAGGTAATCGAAGGATTTCTTTCTTCCTATGGTGAAGTACTCAATAAAGCTTTTAAGTTTCTTTATTCTTTCTCCGACCCGCTTTCTCGTCCCATTTAATATAAGAGGATGGATCACTGAGAGATACCTCACTACGTATTCATTATAGGGGCCCTTCAATGGTCTCTCAATGTTACAGTTTAAGATTTTCTTTATTAAGTCAATATCCTCACTGTTGATATAGCCCTTATGGTATGCCTGAATTGTTTCACTAAGAATGTTGGCCACGATATTTTTCCAAGTACCGTCTAAAGTTAGCAGGCGAATGAACTCGACAGCCGTACTATTGTTGGTTACGTCAGCGTACAGCTGATAATTGTGAACGAGGCTCGCCTTGTTTTCCACAGCGTCGACTTGATAATACTTATAGTACTTGATGGAGTGTGGGCATTGTTCCCGCCTTATAAATTCCTCAATGGCGTCATCGAGCCACAATCTAGTCGGCGTGATGGATCCACCAAATATCAATTCTTCGGTGCTTTTTGCTGACAATCTTAGTCGCTTAACAACATAAATATTCAATGGATTATGGATAGGTTCATATTGTGTAAAGAAGGCTGATAGCAGTAATCTTTTCTTCTAGCGATTAATGAATATGCTTCCTTCGTACTCTACTACCCATCTGAAAAATGTCATAATATCCATGCTCTCTAGGACGTCATTCTTTATTCTCATGTACGGCTTTCCAGGCCCCTCCATACATCTCAAAGCTATTTCACTTAGCTTTTTCGGGAAGTAGCTTCCAAGGTTCCATGTATCTCCCGTTCCTCTTACGATAAATACTGACTTGATTAGTCCGAGGTCGGCGAGGTGTTTAAAAATCATTGGATCCGTGTTTCTAACACCTATCGAGATCCCATTATAGTGTCCATCGGTTAGGTAGGCTGCTAGTATTGGTTCAAGTATTCCAAACTTCACTGCTTCACAGTTCCTCATGTTCACTCGACTTCAACCCCCTAATGACGTCCTTTCACCGGAGAGTGGGACGTCAGGGGCTATCCTCTCTTTAGAGCACTTTGCCCGGGCGCGTCGGTGATAGTGTATGTCATTCTTCAGAGATGGTATGAGCATGCTCCATTTACCTCTTATTTGTCACCTCCTTTGAACAAGTTATTAGTCTTATGGCTCGTGACGCTTCCTCGAAGCATGTTAAGAGTTCTTGAGCTAGCCTTGTAAGACAGGGAAATCCGTTTCTGCTTACGTTCTTTACTAGTCCCCATCTGGTTAACTCTTTCACAGCTCTTCTCTCTACATCTTCGTAGAACACCATCTGCCCCTCCTTTATCTTCTGCATTATGTGAATATGGATTGGCGCCAACATCTTGATGGAAGTTATCATTCTATTTCCTCGTTTCAGCATCCTTTCAATTGTATCTTGTTTTACTGCTTCGAAGAGTTCGAGTTCTTCTTCTCTCCCTCCTTTAAGTAGCCATTTAACAATCTCACGACCTCTCTCCGTCGGGAAGATCACATGTTTCCATTCAAAGTATCCTGTCTTAACGAGTTCTAATACATCCTCACGGGTTAGTCCAAGTTCTCCTCTCGTTTTCGGCCTCTCACTAACCTGTAGCAAGATCGCTATGATACGTTGTAAATCTATTGTAATATTATTCTTTTTACCACGTTCCCGTATAACTGAATTATCCAGCTTGCCCCGTTGAACTACTTGTTCTGCTTGGATCATCCCCGCTATTCTCCTACATTATTTATTCTCAGTCTGGTTGAATATTTTTCGTGATCTCATTTATGGGATCTTCTTTCAGGCGAGTTGCGTCCTCTAGCTTTCAAAGAGAATCCTTTTTCTCTAAGCATCTCATTGTAAAGCTTCTCCTCCCACCAGACCCAGTACAGTCTTATGATGAGAGATGTGAAAGACAATACTCCTAGTATGGCTAATGCTACGGATGCTATCAAGATTAAGAAGAAGATTGTAAAACCTAATAGTGATCCTAGGCCAGGTCTTAAAGCTAAGATTATTAACGCTGAAAGGAGGAAGATCAACGAAGATACAGCACTCCTGAATAGCTTGAATCTTACACCTATTATTCTCAAAGCCTTTTTGAAAAGTCTCGGAACATTTTTACCACTATTAACCCATGAGAGAACTGGAATTATCGTTTCTAGGTGGAGTACTCTGGTGAGCAGAGGCCTCCTATTTATTCCCCCTCTACTGAACGCCATGCACAAGTATCTATCTCTATAGAACTGGTTGATGAGTTCTCCTTTTTTAATAGAGGGGGCTGCTCTGACATCTTTTAGATGTAGCTTAAGGTATTTCTTCAAGGTCTCTTCACGATTAAATTCTAGCATATGTAGCCTAAAGATTCCTAGGTCTATTATCTTGCTGGGATACCATTCATCGTCAACAGACTGCCCTATTATTGGGTTGAGGTAAAGTTTAACGCATCTTACTAAAACGTCAAAGAATCCTGATGCTTGTAGAGGCTGAATTTTACTTTTCTCAAGTTTGAACAGTCCTGGTATGTGGATGCTTCCGAGTAGGAGAATGAACCCCACGTCAACCCTCCTCTCTACATATAACCGATCTCAACCATACAATTCGTCAACCTTAAAGTCTATAATCTTGCTACAATATTTTTCTAGAAGAGGCTCAAGCCAGTTAGGTCTTTTAAATTTGTAGGTCGGGAAGAATACAATATCTGTTCGATGAGAGCTGAGCCCTGCTTTGTTAACGTTATGCTTGTTATATTCTCAGCACCTTTTCTAGATCTTCTCTTAACGACCTCTATCAAGTTTTTCTGCTTTAGCGATTGGAGAGCGGAAAATATCATACCATCATAAGTTGACTTCCCGTAATCGAGGAATTTTCTGAGAATAGAGACTTTCACAGTTATGCCTGCGTGTCCAAACGAGAGAAGAGATAAGCCTAGAAGTAGGCTTGATTCGAGTGGATCGATATCAGTTTCGCTGAGCGCATCAGATTCAGATTGCAAGCTCTCTCGCCAGAAGATACTCTCAGGATCTAGATTTATCTTTACTCCATATAAAGGATGTTGGGAGGGGAAACGTAAAACCCGCTTCAGTTTAGGACAGGCCTTACCTATTGTTGTAATTGCATACCTCCATTATATTTTATTTAGAGTTGCCATTCTTGAAAAAAACTCACAGATTTAGGAAAATGATCTAGGTTAGTGCGGTCTTTTTAGAATCTCTACAGGTTTAAATTCTAGATATTCTATTACGAGTGTTTTTCCAAGTTTTTCCAGTGATGGGGTTTACTTTGAAGCCGAACAGTTCTAGAGTTGTGTAACCTATTATAGGTCTCTCCTCATCTCCATCTACGACTATAACACCTTCTATCTCTACATCTCCAAGTGCAAGCCTCCTTCTGATAACTCTCTTGTCTCCTAATTCTACTTCTGTTTCATATTTTATTTGAAGCCCTAACTCCTAAGCTATGGATCTTTGGATTTTAGTAAAGGTAGCAGCTGTATCCACGATGGCATCCAGCTCCATACATGTTCTAGGTTACAGTTCTTCCTCCTACATGGGAAGTAGTATTCAAATATTCTAGTAGCATCTTTAATCCTAGTGCATATTATGCTCTTTACTACTTGATGGATCCAGCTTCCGAAACTGTATACTCTATGGTCTAGGCTTAGGCTCTTACATGAAGCAGCATAGTAGTATCCTCCATCACTGTATACTGGATGTTTTCCAAACCTCCCTATAAGCTCCCCTAGAAACTTCTCAGCTACCAGCTGGTTCTTAGTCCATGAGAGCCACATGCCTAGGAGCTTCTTCTCAAAAAGCTCATAAGCTATGAAGACCCAGGCGTTATAACCACTAACCCTAACCTCAGTATCATCTATTAAGAATGCTGAGACCCTGCATCTAGAAGTGGAGACGTTCCTGAAGCTTCTAAGCTTCTTCTCCCAACGCCAAACAGCAACATGACTCTTAGCGGTGAAGAACTCTACCGCTTTAGAAACCTTCCTAAGACTATCCCCCAAGAACCTAAGATATAGAGCATAGAAGACTATGGGGAGAGGAGTCCTAAGACCAGCAAAGAGACTATACAAGAAGAGAAGAAAAACCAGACCATAAAGAAAAACATAAAAACAACTTAACAGACCTGCTAGAAGTAGTCTCTAAACCCCAATTAAATAATACGCCGTTTTAGTGTTGTTCTATTATGTGGGTTCGAATGATGTTAGTTCTTGTGTTGTTTTTAGTATCCATATCTTTCTATGTTTGGCTTCTTCTATGGCCTCCTTAGTGATCCACATTGTGTAAAGTATCTTTACGACTTTCCCCCTCATATGCTCTGGATGTTTCGCTAAAAGCTGCTTAACTTTCTCATCTATCTCTTCTACTATCCTAGTACCTGCCCTGGTTGCTGCTTCTCCGATTACACATAAGTCATCTGTTATCCCGTATATGTTTATCTCCACGTCTGGTAGAATTAGTCTATCAAGTTTAATCTCTATCCCCTTCTCTGAAAGCTTTCCAGTAATGACTTCTATAGCTTCCTCTTCTAAGGTTAGGCTTACCCTCTCAGTGAAAGCTTCCAAGTACCTTAACCTCTTATCAACGAGCTCGAATCCACGGTTCATATCCTCTCTAAGCCTGACAAGCTCATTATCATATCTCTGGAATCCCTTATTCATGTCTTCTCTAAGCTTAGCAAGTTCAGCATCATGCCGTTCGAATCCTTTATTCATGTCTTCTCTAAGCTTCTTTATCTCTTCTTCAATACTCAGGATTCGTTCCTCGATATTTATGAATCGTTCATCATGTTTCTCAAGTCTTCTCAATATCTCTTCTAACCCTATTAAGCCGGCTACAGTATACCTAAACTCTTCATCCTCCTTCAAGAGTTTAAGAATCTTTGACTTTAATTCAGCCTCTACACTCATTCTCAAATTGAAGACAATTATATCTAGTTTATAAGGAATTCTCATAGAGCTCTCAGCAAGATACCAGACTCCTAAGAGTCTCGTTGGGACACTGTTAGAGAAGCAAGCATCCTTAACATTTATTCCATCCTACAATATCTTGATAAGTAGCGTTAGAGATTATCATTACTAGTTTTAATACTGTTCTCGCTAGTGATTATCATTTTTAGCTTATCAACTATTCTCTCAATGTCTTCAGGTTCTTCACATCTCTCATCAAGTATTATGTCTGCTTCAACTTCAGGTTCTTCCCAAAATCTTTTCCAAGTTGTTAGAAGCTCGCTTCCACCTCTAGCTCTTATAGCTTCTTCTGAAGCTCTAACCACTAGTAACAGCTTTCTATCTATAGCTACTTCTAAAAGCTTTCTTCTTAGATCATTACCAGGTGCCGTTGAATCTATTATGACACTATAACCTTTCTTTTGGAGTTTTATTGATAGTTCTTTAATGAGTTCCCATATTAGGAGTTCGTCCCTACATGGGTAAACTTCTCCAAACAGCATATCTCTAAGATTATCGCTTCCAATTCTAGCACACTTCTCGATGCTTTTAGTAAGCTTTTTAGAGATGGTTGTCTTACCTGATTTCGGGTAGCCTGAGAGAACAATCAACCAAACCATGATAGAATATTCTTCACGTAATTTAAAGAACATTAACAATGCTTTTGATAGGAAGCAAACCTCGTGTTCTAGTTATGAATCTGGAAAAGCTTAAGATAAAATCCATCTAAGGTGGATTTTGCTTTAACCTTCATAAAATAAATTATTGTTCTATCGCTATTTAAGATCGGCGTGGTTTTAGTATTATGTGAAGTGATTTGTGTTAGATTCTTTCTACGCTGGGTTTACTAGGTTTCTGGAGTATGTTTAGTTTATCTTTTAATATTATACCGTTCTTTTCTACGTCTACTGTTATTGGATTTTGTTTTGTGGTCATTTTCTGATATTCTTCTATTGTTACTAGGATGGGATCTATTGTTGGATGTTTCTTTAAGCATTCATGGATTCTTTTAAGTCTGGCAAGCGGGTTTACAGGTAAATCTTTAGCAATTATTAAGATATCGATATCGCTCCATTCATTGAAGTCTCCTCGAGCATAGCTTCCATAGAGGGCTACAGATATTTCTCCAAGAATTCGTGATATGCAGTTGATGAATTTTCCAGCTTCTTCTAATGCTTTGATCCTTGTTAAAGCTCTTTCCCTGATAATCTTCTCCATACGTTCTCAACCCATTCAACTAGTTTTTTAGATAAGTTAATTGCCTCTTCAGCATCTTTCTTACTATAATACTCTTCTGGGATACCTTCACTCCATGCATCTGGATATCTAGTTGGTGTGTAGTATCTGCTTAGAGTGATAGATGCATCTAGAATATCTTCTGGAACCTGGTCTTCTAAGGATTCAGATAAGTAGTTTAGGAGATGTGTGAGTGAATGTCCTATACAGGGTTTACCAATACCCCATAAGATGGCTTTTAATGCTTTCTCTGAAGCTTGATGAGCTTTAAAGCAAGCCCAGTTATAATCTCCCCCACTGACATCTCTCTCAGCAGACATTAATGTCTTCCTAGCACTCTCCATCCATCTCCTAAATTCAGGTTCATCAAGCAAAACTGTAACCCAACAACATCTTCACAATTTACAGTATTTATGACTTTCCTTCTACTTTCAGATAATAGCTTCTCAAAAGAATTTTGTTGTTCTGTCTACTGAACTCTTAGCTTGATGAACTTTCCAAAAGCATGGTTGACTTTTAGGTTAAAAGTTTAAGTTTTAGGCAGGTTAGATTTTCGGAGAGTATGGTTGCACCACCTTTCCTTGTCTCTTATGCTGTTACTAGGAAGTGTAATCTTAAGTGTAAGCATTGTTATAGTGATGCTAGGGATTCTGCTTCTCCAGATGAGTTAACGTTTGAGGAAGCTAGGAAGATGCTTGATGATCTTGCCAGCTGGAATATTAAGCTACTGATTCTTGATGGTGGTGAGCCCCTCTGTAGAGAGGACTTCCTAGATATTGTGAGATATGCGCATAGGAAAGGGTTGAGGATTGTCCTTGGAAGCAATGGCACATTATTAGATGTGGATCTCGTTAAGAAGATGAGGGGAGCTGGAGTAGAATGTATACAGATATCTCTCGATGGCTCTAGACCTGATACTCACGATGAATTTAGAGGTGAGGCTGGAGCATTCTCTAAAGCAATGAATGGTGTTAAAGCATGTAGAGAAGCTGGTATGCCTTTCCAGTTTGGCATGGTGATAAGAAAGAGTATTCTAAACGAGCTTCCAGATATGTTGAAGCTAGCTGTTGAGAGCGGAGCTATAGCTGCAGAATTCTTCGACTTAGTAGAGGTTCCTAGAGTTAAGAGAGAATGTATGGGTGAGGTTCTTGATAAAGGCTTGAGGAAGAATGTTATGGAGTGGCTTGCGGAAGCTCAGAGAGAATGCCCGATAATCATACGTGTTCCAGGATGCCCAATGTACACACTAGTCCTTAAAGAGAAGAATGTCCAGCCTAAGCATTTCCCTTCAAGCGTCTTGAAGAGGATACCCTACTACGATAGAGGCTGCGCTGCAGGGATGCCTAACGGATACGTTACAATACTCCCGAATGGAGACATTATCCCATGCATGCTTCTACAAGTAAAGCTTGGAAACATTAAGGAGAAGAGTATTATAGATATCTGGGAGGAATCGAATGTCCTAGCAACACTTAGAGATAGAAGTAAACTTAAGGATGGATGTGGTAAATGTAGGTTTAGAGATGTTTGTGCAGGCTGCCGTGGAAGAGCATATGAGGTTACTGGAGACTTTATGGCTTCGGATCCAGGATGCTGGCTAGCTTAGTGAAAAACATCTACTAATAAAGCATATAGACCTTTAAGGTACTAGGTCTGTGAAATTCTCTTTAGAGAAAGACTAACCATAAATTTATTGCTGAGTAGAAACATTAGGTTCAACTTAGCTCTACAGATTGCTATGCTTTAAAACATGTCCAGCTGAAATCACATATCTTATATCCATCTCCAATGCTTCATACGTCTAGTATTTTTTTCAAAGCATAATTTTAGGGAGTTGTACTTAATCGTACTTATGGAAGAATTGTTTAATAGATTTAAGCTAGAATTATGTTAGTTTATGTGGTTACTCAGGTTATGAGTAGGGGAAGCTTCTACGTATCATCAAAGAATATTTTATCTACTTAGTTATAGGTGGATTCCATATGGGAAGGGCTTCAAGTAGCTTATGTAGGAAGACTATTAAGCTCCTCTTAGATCTAGGTATTGAAAGATGGTGCCGATACATTGTAGTGGTGAACGTATACGGTTAATGCTAGAACAAGAATTTTAAGATCTCTGGCTTAAGTGTTATGTTGGATGTGAGATTACTGTACCCTAATTACTTTAGCATGACTAGTTGGGTGCTGTAACCTTAAGCTTTC
>JAGDWP010000069.1 GCA_023269855.1 Nitrososphaerales archaeon
TTATGGTAGGAGATGGATGGCTGAGACAGCAATATCAAGATTCAAAACATTCTTCGGAGAACACTTACTCTCAAGAAAACCTAGATGGATAGATATAGAACTAATAACTAAAGCATACATATACAACATACTCTTAAACATAGTAACACCATAGAAAAACAAGACCCAAGCATGAGACAAGAGTATCAAGCTCAAAAAATTAGGCCACAAGGCATCCTCTAGATGAAGTTTTTAACACTTTAATGACAACTTTCCTAGAAGCTTCAACATATATCCTACCTTTCAAAGACTTAGAAGAAGAATCACGTTCAATGAAAAGACTATCATCATGTAAGAAAGAAACAACCTCTGGTAAGAAGTCCATTAAGGTAAGGAAAATAAATTTCCTGAATGCCCGAAGGCTGCAAAGAACATCCACTTAGATAGTCTTTCTCTTACCCATCTCCTCTCTCAACGAGAAGGATAGGTGATAAGATTATTTTCTTCAAGAATCTTCTTCAACTTATAGACGGCGTCATATACCTCCTTCTCAGTCTTCGCACCCGTACAAACAAGCTTACCGCTAGCAAACATCAAAATAACAACTTTAGGCTCAGCCATTCTGAATATCAAGCCTGGGAACTGCTCAGGTTCGTACATGGTGTTTTCAAGTTGTGTTGCTGCTTTTTCTAGGTTTATTGTTCCGTGTAGGTCTATTGATGCTACTATGTTCTGGATTTCTATTTGTGGTTCCTGTTGGATTAGGAATCCTTCTTTTTTGAGTAGTTTTACTACTGTTTGTACAGCTTTTATTGATTCTTGCTCTGATTTTGCTCCTGTGCATACCATTTTCCCTGATGAGAAGATTAGTGTTGCTGTCTTCGGTTTCTGCAGTCTGAATACTAGTCCAGGGAATTGGGCTGGCTTATATTCTACGTCTGGAAATGTTTTCTGTATTTGCGCTAGGTCTAGCCTCTGGTTAATGGTTACTGATGCTACCACGTTCTGTATCTCGACTGATGGTTCAGGTGTTTTAGATGACGTTTTATATTCACCCCCTTTTTAAGCACCGTATATAAATAAGCCTAGAAGTTTATAAATCTTTTTAGTAGGTGGAACAGTTATAACCAGATGGAGATGGCTTCTGCACAATGCTTATTCATATATGGAGTTTCTTGTTTATGAAACTATGCTTGAAGGATAAGATTACATCTCTTTATTGATTGAAGACTAGTATTAGTCAACAGTGTAAACTATTATTGAAAATTGTTTTCGAGGAATGAGTAAGTGTCAGCATCCGTTCTAGAGGCGACGATTATTAATTAGATGTCCTAGATGTTGGTAGTGGTGATGTGATAGTCTGTATGGGTGAATGGATTGTGGATAGAAGTTCACGATTTCAGGGGGAGTAATACGAGAAGTTGGTTTAAGTTATTTATTCTTCTCTTGAATGGATTTTAGTAACGTCTTTACTTTCAGCTGTCCGGTAAGAGCCCCGTCTGTATAGTAGTATATTGAATATTCTTCTTTAATCTGGCCAGCTTCAGAAGATATCCATGAGCTTCCTTCAGCAACTATTGCTAGCTCTCTATCATTAATTTTAAATCGATCTATGATTTTGCAGTTTATCTTAGCAGAAAAATATGTTTTACCATTGCTTGTTTCTATATTTTCAAGCTTCTCAACATAGCATTCTTCGATATAGATTCCACGAGCTTCTTTGCCGTCAATACGTAGTGTGTAGTTGCTTCTATAGTTCCAAGTCTTCGACTTAGTGAGAGGATAAGGTGGAGAAGGTATTGGTATATCATATACGACGTCTAAACCATTTGATGTATACCTGGTTAGGGCTTCTTCTTCATTATAGTAGTAATGAGTAGTTCTATTGGGCTCCTCAACTATAATTTCCGTTTCACTAGCCTTAATCCAT
This sequence comes from Nitrososphaerales archaeon, assembly GCA_023269855.1. Classification (GTDB taxonomy): domain Archaea; phylum Thermoproteota; class Nitrososphaeria_A; order Caldarchaeales; family Wolframiiraptoraceae; genus Geocrenenecus. Next base: position 1,910 of record JAGDWP010000069.1, read on the forward strand.
CTTATTGAATACTCTTCTCCATTAATCCAGGCTGTAAACTCTTTAATTGTTCCAACTGGTAAGTGGGGTCTCTCTATTTCCTTGGTTTCCTCAGTTATTCTCTCAACCACTGGTCTAATCTTGACGCTTAATATCTCGGAAACTATATTGAGTATAAGTTTATAGTTGTCTTCAATGTAACAGTATGGTTCTTGGAGAAATGTTTTATCACTGAAAGCAATTACTGTGCCGTTTCTCTTTGTAACCGCTATTACCGTATAGTTTCCCATCCTTTCAGCTGTTGATGAATATGTGTTGTTTGATGTCCATGCTACCTCTTTATTCATAGAGTGTATATATGTAGCTGTGAAGAGAACAAGCGAATTTATGTTTTTTGTTATAGAAGCATTTCTAAACTGTCTTACATATATGTTTCTATAGAAACCGTAATGTTCTTCCATGTTGTAGAGGTATCCATTAGCGAATGTTAAACCAAATCTAGAAGATATAGAATTTATTGGACCAGATAATTCTGAAACATCTAGATATTCCTGAGCTGGGTCAAAGAATAGTAGAAGTAAACCGCCTCTATTAACATAATTTTCAACATCGTTAACTTCCTCTATTGAATAGGTTTTCGTTGGAGAAGCTATTATGAGAGCTGAAGCATTCTCTAACCCTAACTTTATCTTGCTCCAGTCCGAAATAAAGGTAACCGTTATATTGTTCTTCGCTGATTCAGCTATGAGTATGTCCAGCTCGGAAGCTGATATCCTGTTCCCATGAGATGCATCTACTATTATAAAGGGGCTCACATTCTCTCCAAGTAAAGTAATGTTTTCATTAATTTTTTCTGCGGACATGCCAATATTGTATCTAGAGGCGTTAGGTGGAAGGTATAGGTACCATACGGAAGGTGGTGGATAAAACCTGTTAAGAATGTTGATAGTCAAGTTTCTCCATGTCAGTTTATAATTCTCTGCTTGAGTACGAGAACTAAAGGTATTAGAGTTTTCTAATATGCTAATGATGTCGATTGTTTCATACTTTACTATACCTGCTTTCTCAGCAGCTTTGCTAATAGCTTTTTGAAGTGAGCCTACTTCATCTGCTAATCCTAGCTTTACTGCCTCACTACCCATATAAATTATTCCACTTTTAAGTTCTGAGAGGGAGATGGCTAAACGTTCTCCCCTATTAGTTTTTATAGCTGAAACAAAGTTTTCTAGAACATGTGTTAAAGTGTATGGAAATCTGAGTTTAGAGAATCCCGTAGTCTTGTAGGCTCCAGTCTCAATAACCGTCTCTGAGGGAATATAAGTAGAAGGCATTACACCTATAGCTCCTACATTCCCAATATAAGATGAAGAATCCACATAGATGTAATCTCCGGCAACCGCTATATAGTAACCACCTGACAAAGCTAAAGTTGCAGAAACAATTACGGGTTTAACTTTTTTTTAATTCTATGAGATCCAAGTATATCTGCTCTACTAGGTCAGCATATCCTCCTGGAGAGTTTACTCTTAAAACCACAGCTTTTACGGAGTCATTGATCGCTGCATAGTTTATAGCTTCAATAATTTTATCAGCATCTTCAGAAGACAATATCGCATCATCTATACTTATGATCCCTATTATGTTCTTCTTAACTTCAAAACCTTTAAGATATGAGTAGACTGACACCACGGACAAAGTTAATAAACATGCTAAGACTATGACGATTATAATTTTATATTCACGTTTAAGCATGCATTGAAATCCTCCAAAGTTAGGATTTCTAAAACCCTATAAATAGTTATTGCTAGACTATGGGAGGGCTTGTCAACTTTTTAATTAAGGGTCTGCTCATAAGCTTTCCTTCATTGCTAAATAGGCATTTGGACTTTCAAGAGCTTGGCGACGAGTCTATCTGCCTCTTTAATTTCATTCTTTATTGCCTCCATTACTGCCTTCTTAAGCCTACAACAGTTCTCTTAGTAAACGTGGTCTTTGCAACCTTTCCCATGATAAAGCTTGCTAAGTTCAGCTAACCTTAGGTAGATGTGATTACTTAGGTCGAATTTTGGAATAAGAAGCATAAAGGTCTTCTAACAATATGTCTTTCGTCAAAAAGCCTCAGGGCTACAATGGCTTTATTGCAACGGTTATCACGTTTGAGTTAAGGATTGCGGATACGTAATGTGCCTACTATATTATTATTCCCGTAATAACAACCTTCCTTTTCTATAACAAAATTCATGTGGTATTTCAATATAGGCCACTTTTATTTTAGGTAATAATTCTTTGTCGATTATACATGACACTATATTTTTCCAGACTTATTGTGAAGAACAACATAGCGAACTTCGGATCGTTGAATAGTGAGAAGTTGCCGGTAATTAAGAGCCTCAATAACTTAAGCGAAATTATTTTAAGTTTTTAGTTTTTAATGCCTTGTGGCCTAATTCTTAGGGCTTGATACTCTTGTCTCGTGTTTGGGTCTTGTTTTTCTATGGTGTTACTGTGTTTAAGAGTATGTTGTATATGTATACTTTGGTTATTAGTTCTATATCTATCCTCATAATACCATGATATTACAATTTCCAATATAAAGACTTAGCTTTACTCTAATTATTAAAGCACTTTCCATACTTGTATAAAAGAGATAGATAAATACAGCACATAATTTCTACTCCTTAACATTATGTCAATAATCTAAAATCTAATATATCCAAGAGAACCATCACGATACGTAATCTTACCTGAAACAATAGTCATTAGGTTCTTTATAGTTAAAAGTTCCTCAACATCGATACTTAAGGGATCTTTATCGATAATTATGAAATCCGCATATTTTCCTTTTTCTAACGTTCCGATTCTCTCTTCTTCAAAGAAGAAGTATGCAGCGCCTTTTGTATAGTAGTGTAGAGCCTCCTGTATAGTAAGAGCTTCACCAGGACTATATTTGGATAGTTCGATTTTCTGCCGGCTACCCCTCGTAACAGCAGCATGAACTGTTTCCCATGGATTTAAAGGTTCAACGGGAGAATCCGTTGACAAACCAATTTTGATATTATTCTTAACCATGGATTTAAACGGATATACCCAGTGTACTCTTCTTTGACCTACTCTTTTTACAACCCACCAATCTGAGATAATGAAATGTGGTTGTATTGAGACAAGTAATCCAAGTTGAGCTATTTTATTTATTTGATCAAGTCTTAGTATAGATGCATGCTCTATTCTGTGTCTATGCTTTGAGAAATCATTGCCTAGAAGACTGTAGATGTCTAGCATGTAGTCGATGGCTTTATCGCCTATTGCGTGGATAGCTAATTGGAGACCTGCCTTATGGCAGTTGTACATAGTTTCTCTGAGCTTTTCTACATCGATAACGGGAATTCCGCATGTTCCCGGGAGATCATCATAAGGTTCTGAAAGCCAAGCTGTATGAGCACCTAATGACCCATCAACGAATATCTTGACACCCATTATTTTTAACATATCGTCACCAAATCCTCTTCTCAAACCAAGATTTGAGAGAGCATTTAAGTAGGCATCTTTTAGATAAACCCTGACCTTTATAGGCAACCCTTCAGTTTCTCTCAGTATCTGGAGTATCCGAAGAGAAGACGTATCACAAGACATGAACCCAACCATAGTCACACCCATTGAAGCAGCATACTTGAGACCACTAAGCAGCATCCTTGACATTTCACTAAACCTAGATTGATAATATTCTCTTAGGATCTTAACAGCATCTTCGATTATTACTCCTGTGAAGTCTCCATGGTTGTCTTTCAGGAAATTCGGGTTTTGCGAAATGTTGAAATGCTCACTTATCAGATTTAAGGCCTTAGTGTTTATAACTGCAGCATGTCCACAGATCCTCTCTAATAGAACAGGCTTATCTGATATTACTTCATCTAAATCAAAACGGTTTAGCCAACGTTTCTCCTTGAATAATTCTTGGTCCCATCCTCTACCCACGATCCATGAAGAGTCTGGATGTTTCTCATAATATTCTTTTAACCGCTTCTTAAGAGATTCAATCGATTCAACTCCACGAAGGTCTATAGTATTAAGAGTTACTCCCAACATATCTAGATGCATATGAGTATCAATGAACCCGGGCATAACAGTTAAGCCTTCGAGATTAATAGCTGAACCGTTCAAAGATTTAGCAAGTCTTTCAGCTTTCTCCGAATCACCTGAATAGAGGATGCGTTCGCCGTAAACAACTAATCCAGTAACTTTCCTCAATGGAATAAAAGAAACATATATGTTACCATTGATGAAACCTAAAACGCTATTAACAGTCATTTCTCAACATCAATTCTTATATGTCCTCATAAATATTAATGAACTCCTCAAACAATTATGACGATTATCTTAGATAGAGCTTTTGAGCATGTTGGATCTTGACGTTGATGATATCCAGTTAATACCTCACCCTTAGACGGGTTTAAAAATTAAGAAGATACGCTTTATTAGGCATTAATCACTAAGATATTCTTTGCTATGGTTATCCGGCTAGTTACTTTTGATCTTTACGGTACACTCGTTGATTGGAGGTATGGTATATCCTGTGCATTAAACTACATTAGAGAAGGTATTGCTGACACGTTTTTTGAAAGAGAATTCCATATTATTAGGGAGCTTAAGACCTACACGCCTTACATTAAAGTATTAGAGGATGTTTTAAGAGGGGTTTTAGGAGAATTAGGTATAGATTTTAGAGAAGAATATGCAAGATTGATTGCTATCTCTTTCGCTAAATCTCCATTCTTCCCAGATTCCATTATAGGGTTAATGATGCTGAAGAAGAATGGATACATGACAGGGATAATCTCTAACACTGACAGAGACCTAGTCAAGATAACGTTATCAGGTGTTGAAGACCTCTTCGACTACCTCATAACAGCTGAAGATACAGGCTACTATAAACCAGATGAGAGAGCATTCATAAACGCTTACAAGCTAATCGGCATGGATCTGGACAAGGTTGTACATGTATCCTCATACCCACAATATGATTTGGAACCTGCCAGCAGAATAGGTGTAAAAACAATCCACTTAAACAGGTATGGATACAATTGGGCTAATAGTATAGACAATTTAGAAGAAATACTAGGAAAGATGAGGGATTATAAGTAATTAAGATATTCTAGGTCGTCTATTAAACCACCTAGACCTATACAATGCATGTATACAGCCAGAACAATCGATGAGTTGGAAGAGCTTGCGGTTCGGTAGATTCATACCATACAGACTGTGGCGTACCAAGTATCTCAAGAAGAGTTTTGGGAAATTCAGGAAGATATATAGGGATGATTAATTATGGTTACGAGAGTACTGGTAGAAATAAAGCGTAACAATGAATTTGTCTCCACAAGCGCTCTAGTAAATAGTGGATAGGAATCAGATCAGCCTGAAATACATATACTGTTAACTTTAGCAAAGAGGTTAGAGTTCAAATTCGAGTATCTTAGAAGTGAGAAGTATAGAGTGGTGGGGTAGAAATTCCTATGTACATTATTGGAGAAGTCTATGTTAGGATAAATACAGGAGATAAAGTGACTGAATAGATGAGATCGAGAGCTGTATGTGTTTTAGGTGAATATGAAGTGATTATAAGTGATTCACTGGCCGAGGAGCTTGGAATAGAATTGTTTAAGCCGAAGAAGGGTTTATGGAGACTACATGGAGAAAAGACGCTAAGAGAAAGTGTTGAATCACAGTACTGGGTAGATTAGCATGATATTAATTATGATTTATTTAGCTTATTGGAAATGATCGAAGTAGCTAATGCCATGAGAATACTCCATGACCTAGTACTTAGAAGTATAGTGATGTTTTCAGATAGGGTTCTGAGCTACGTAGTCTTTGGTGGACATACGTAGCTCTTGAGATTCATTAGCTTAAGGCTCCTCTTGAGTTCATTGGAGCCTTCATCAGCCTCCTCCCCTGTTAGGGTGAACCCGCTCCAAGCTCTCATTAGCTCTTCAAAGAGCTTTGGGGTTGGAGAAAGCCCCTCCATCTGGAGGTATAGGTTTATGGCAGCGTTGAGCTGTCTGTTAATTCTCAACCCGCAGGATTTGCATTCGTATATTGCTTCTTTCGGGGCATTTATCATCCCACATCTAGAGCACCTTCTAGTAGAGTTTTTCGGGTTGAGGGTCACGGTC
>JAGDWP010000047.1 GCA_023269855.1 Nitrososphaerales archaeon
AATCAAAATCTAAATCGACTAGTCAAAGACTAAAATCTGATGGGAACTAGGGTTATTATAGAATCTTTAAATTAGAAGTGGGATAAATGTGTGTTGAAGAGTTTAGAAAGTTTGGAAAATGTTTAGAATAAAGTTTAAGGATAGTTCTCAATAAATTTCAAATAAGTTCAAATACTCTTCATTGATGATTGTTTGTGATGGAGCAATGTAGTAGATGTAAGACTACTGAGAAACCGTTATTTAGATTGAAGATTACAGGAAGGTTGATCTGTCCATCATGTTTCATTAAGTATTATGAGAAGAAGGTTAAGAATACTGTCTTAAAGTATGGAATGTTGAAAGATGTTAGGAAGCTTGCATTAGCTGTTTCTGGAGGTAAAGACAGTTTAGCTTTAGCGAGAGTGTTTCTAGAAGCATTTCCAAAAATAAAGTTCACCATTATACATTTGAATCTAGGAATACCCAATTATTCAGATGAATGTCAAGGAGTAGTTGAAAGATTCTGCCGTGAAAACTCTATAGAGCTAATACTATACGATCTAAAGAATCGAAATGGTTATTCTATCTACGATTTTGTAGATGGACCTTTCAGTAAGAGGCTCTGTGGAGTATGTGGTATTGTGAAGAGGTATCTTATGAATAAGATTGCATTCGAGAATGGCTTCGATACCTTGGCTACGGGCCATAACCTCGATGACACAGTAGAAGTATTGTTTAACTTATACATTAATGGTAGGATAGATGAGGTTGCAAGAATAAGACCGGTCTTATCTAGTGTGAATCCGAGAATCGTTAAGAAGATTAAACCATTAATAGAAATGACTGATGAAGAAGACTTATATTATGTAATCTCAAGGAAAATAGATTATGCTTCTTCAGAATGTCCACTAGTTAAAGGTTCGAGAATGATTAAGCGGAAGAAGCTAATTTTGAAGATTGAAGAAGAAATCCCTCACTTCAAGTATCTGTTACTGAAGACGCATATAAAGCGTTTCTTACCAATACTTGAAGAATATGTGCCACCGCCTTCTCTCAGAGAATGTGAAAAATGCGGTATGCCTTCAGTTGATTTAATATGTAGTTTTTGTAAATTATCTTCGAGGATTGAAAGGCTGGTTGAGAGTAATTGAGCTGGAAGAGAGAAATCGAAAACAGAATCTTAATAAAAATATCTAATAGTCTAGTAAACTTCATTTCGACTACAAGTGTTACACCCATACATCTAACTTTTGCATCACTATTTCTAGCATTGATATCGTCTCTCTTTTATTACTTCTCCAAAGACTGTCTGTATTTCTCTCCTATAGCAGGTGCATTACTTCTCTTATCAGGTTTCCTAGACGCATTAGATGGAGCGGTAGCTAGAAGAATGAAGATGGAGAGTAAGAGTGGAGCATTCTTTGATTCAACCTTTGACAAAATAGGCGAATCAGCTGTATTTATTGGATTAATAACTTCAGGCTTGGTTACACCTTTTTGGGGTTCACTATCTCTCGCTTCATCTATACTCATAAGTTATACGAGGTCTAGAGCAGAATCACTCGGGGTTGATTTAAAAGGGGTTGGGTTGATGGAGAGAGCTGAAAGAATAATTATTACATCGTTAGCATCATTTCTAGAACCGTTCCTGCAAGGATCAATAAATCTCGCAATAATATTGCTGGCTATCTTGTCTCTCATCACACTGACCCATAGAATAATATATGTTAACAGGATTCTCAGTCGAAAGCTTTCTTGAATATTATCGACCCCTCTTTAAATTCTAGTTCATATACGTCGTTTACTTCTAATCTTATTCCTAGAAGTTCGTATTCTTCCTCACTTAGATAGAGAGTCATCTTAGGTTTTACTGGTTCTCTAATGTATGGCATTAATCCTAGCTCTTGGAGATGGCTTAGCATGTCTTGGAGCATTTGGTGGACCATGAAAGAATCTTCAGTTAGACCACGTACACTAACATCTCTCACGGGCTTCTTCTCTTCAACTAGTTCAATTATTTTTCCTCTTCTACCTGTTTCAGGGTCACGCATGCTTGAGATTCTATACACTCTCACTAGAACCATTCTTTTCTCTCACTCTTCAGCCTTAGCCTCCTCAAGGTCTTCCAGATACTTTGCATATTCGTCAGCATCCATGAAATCTTCATAGTTAACCTCTTCAGTTAGCTCGATAACCGTTATCCATCCTTCACCATAAGGATCCTCATTTACTAACTCAGGGTTGTCTATTAGCTTGCTATTAACTTCGACTACTTTGCCCGTCACAGGTGAGTAAACGTCTGCTGAAGCTTTTACTGATTCAATAGTTGCAAGAGTCTCATTCTGTTTAATCTTCTGGCCTACATTAGGGAGTTCTACGAAGATTATCTCTCTAAGCTTCTTTTGAGCATAATCTGTTATGCCGACTCTGGCTCTATTCTTCTCAACTTTAATCCATTCATGTTCTCTAGTATAATAATATCCTTCAGGTACGTCATATTCTAAAGACATTCACTCAACCTCCACGGTCAAGGGATAAAATCGCTTCCCTATAAATCTATGCTTACTAGCATCTACACAATGTAGAGCGTCATTGTTTTAGATTTATTCTCTGAGTAAGTCTGAAAGCGACTTATACTCACCATGTTTATAGAATCTAATCCTAGTCTCAAGATGTATATGGAGGCCCAGGTTTTCAAATAATCTTAAAAGATCAGCTCCGGAAATCTTCTCCGTTAGCTTCCCCTCAATTATCTTCTGAGCAATTAATACAACGATTTTCTTTGTAATGTCTGGGTATTCTCTCATAGCCGCTTCAAGAACTTCTTCTCCTCTATCAATTAGGTTCTCTTTAAAGATTCTAAGATACTTTTCAAATTCAACTTCTTCTTTAGGATGCTTAGTATCCTGAGTAATCGTGGAGGAAAGCATCTGCTTCATCTTCTTTAATCTTAGAAGCTTTAACTCAATGTTCTCGTCCATTCTAACAGATACTCAGGAAACCGTTGAATTTAAGTTAATTCTCATGGAACTTTAAATTGTTAAGACATCAAAAATATAGGGGGAGAAAACTGAAAATAAAAAGTGAGGAGTAGATATCTCAAGTTATTATTCATTTTTTCGTTAAATTATCGAGGTCGTACTCCTTATCTTTTTCCAAGTCTTTTTTGATCTGTTTTGTTTCAGATTCTCCGACCGCCTCAGACATAGTTTTATCTATTTTCTTCTCTAATGTTTTCCCTTTCTCATGAATTCTAGTTAACCACTCATCGTAGCCTCCCCACTTAAACGAACCATATAGTCCTTGAGCAATATCCATTAGGTCTCTTTGAGCTCCTCCAAGCCACATCTGTATAATCTTGTAATCACGATAGTATTTTTCAACATTCATCTCAAAAGAGTATCCATATGATCCCATCAGCTCCATGGCCTTATTTGTACAGAACATAGCTACTTCTCCAGCAAAAGATCTAGCTGAAGAAAACTTCGCAATCATATGTGGAGACCATGGTTCACCGTAGACGTCTGGGCGGGACGCTTGCCAAGTCACTGATAGATAATACTGTCTAGCTAAATCGACCATTCTATACATTTGAGCAAGTATAGAAGCAAATAGTGATCTCTCCCTCACTGGTTTACCAGCAATCATTCTATCCTTCGTCCAATCAAGAGCTATCTCAAGAACTGCAGTAGCTATCCCTGTAAGTCGTGCTGCTCCAGCTAATCTACCTAAACCTATAACGTATCCATGTATAATCTTAGCACCATCCCCTGGCTTAGTATCTATCCTATACTTTGCTGGGACCTCAACGTTCTCATACCATATGTCAACATTCTCATCTGTCATGCAGAAACCACATTTCATGTAGGGTTCTCCAAAGCTCATTCCTTTAGCATTATAGGGGACATAAACCATTCCAGCAGCTTCTTCACCTCTTGACGGATCCTCCGTAACCACGACCCAGTATCCTAGATGCCCAGCGAATATGTCTGGCCACTTCTCCCTCCATCTATCCCAGTACTCTGGTTTAGCTGCGGGACCAGGCCATATCTTATGACCATTCAATACATAGGTGTCACTTCTCTTTTTCGCAATAACAACATTTAGAGTTCTGAACTCTAGTGATGGATCTTCGATATTAGCTCCCCCCTCAGGTTCAGTGATACATACACATGCAATATATGGAATCTTACCCGTCAATTTAGGAGCAAATTCTTCTAAGAGATCTTTCCTAACGTTTACACGATTATACATAAATGATACTATCCAGTGAATCTTACCTACTAGAGTGCTTAGTCCAGGATCTCCCCTAGATAATTCTTCATTAATCATCTGTCGAACTATCGGTGATAGACCAAGCCCCCCATACTCTGTTGGAAGATTAGCGATTGTTAAACCAAGCTTGTGGCACTTATAGTATAATTCATACAATGTTTTGTGAGCGAGATCTTCATCTCTATGCCAGCCCCCTTCAAGATCCTGTCTCCTAGGAAAAACCTCTTTCTCAGTAAACTCTCTGATACTCTTAGCCATCAATAATTCTTCCTCACTACAGAAACATCTAGGATATTTATGCTCTGGTTCGAGAAGCAGATACATATTCCATCCTCACAAAGGGTTCGCAAAAGTGGGTTTTTAACTCTTCTTCCACTTAAGCATATCGTAAAAGTATTTAAGTTCCTCTAATTTCAATATGGTGAGGTTGCATATATGGGTGTAAAGAATATCTATCTACTGGATTTTGGTATTCTCTCTGGAGAACTTGGATGGTTTCTACCAGATCCAGCTGGATGGACTGAGACAGCAGTAGAGAAGAAACCTAAGATGCCAGTCTGGACTGACATACCTGTTACAGGCGCTGTGATAGAACATTCAGATGGTATAATATTAATGGATACGGGCAGTCACCCTGAAGCAAAGAAAGTTTGGGGACCTGTCTGGGAAGTATTTCCAATGACGAAGTTCACTGATGAGAATAGATTAGAGAATCAGTTAAAGTTGATTGGGCTTAAACCTGAAGATATACACTACGTAGTATTCACGCATCTACATCTAGACCATGCAGGTCAAGCATACCACTTCAAAGATCTCAATACACCGTTGATTGCACATAAGAAGGAATTAATGTGGGCTACATACCTGATGTATCTAGGGAAGACGGGTGCATATCAGCCCGTGGACTTGGAAGCGCTGAAAGGAGGCTCATGGTTTACATTCGATGGAGAAACATTTGAACTTCTCCCAGGAGTAGACTTAATGTTTGTTGGGGGTCACACACCTGGAAGCATAATAATTAAAGTTACAACAGAAGCTGGAAACAACTACTTATTTACAGGAGACTTCATCCACCTACCTGAAGAATTGGAAAGGGAGTCTAAAGGTTGGCTACTTGGAGACGTAGATGAATATATTACTGGTTTAAGAAAGATAAAGCTGCTAGCGAGGAGACCGAGAACGAATTTAGTGATAAGCCACGATCCAAAACTTTGGGAGAAATATCCTAAAGCTCCTAAAGCATTAAAGTAAAACTTCCTCAAAGACGCTGAGGGAGCCCAATATGTCGCAGTTCGAATACATTTCTCCAAATGATACTGTATTTACTGTTAGGAATGTCCAAGTAAAGTTCGGGGAAGGGGTCAGCTCAGAAGTAGGATATGAAGCGGTAAGGCTAGGAATCAAGAAGGCCCTAATAGTTACGGATAAGAACATAAATGAGAATACAAGATTCCCTTCAAGGATAAGAGAATACCTTGAAGGTGCAGGTGTCAGAGCCGATATATTTGATGGAACCCACATTGAACCAATAGATGTAGAAGTAGTTAAAGCGATCGAATTTGCTAAAGGAAAAGATTACGATGGATTCATCGCAGTCGGCGGTGGATCATCGATCGACACAGCTAAAATGATAAACCTTTACACTTCTTACCCTACTCCAGATTTTAAGGATTACATAGCTCCACCAACTGGGGGAGGCAAACCAGTCCCCGGCCCTCTTAAACCATTGATATGTATTCCAACTACTGCGGGGACAGGAAGTGAGAATACTCCAGTAGCTATAGTCGACTTAACTAGAGAGAAATTGAAAGTTGGGATCTCTAATCCTTATCTTCTACCATCATTTGCTTTACTAGACCCTGTCCTCACTGTTACTCTTTCCCCATACTATACTGCTTCAACAGGCATAGATGCATTAATGCATTGCATTGAATGCTACACAGCTATCCCCTACAATTCTAGACCTAGACCACCTTCTCCAGATAAGAGACCTGTCTACATTGGTTCAAACCCTGTTTCAGACATATTCGTTGAGAAAGCAATGGAGCTAATCGGTAAATACCTGCGTAAGGCATACTTTAACCCATACGATTTGGAAGCTAGGAGAAACATGCTTTTAGCAGCGCATCTAGGTGGAGCATTCGGAAATGCGGGAGTACATATCTCTCATGCCTTAGCTTATCCTATTGCAGGTAGAAGACATGAGCTCCCACACGGTATAACTGTGGCCGTAACTGGACCAGCAATGCTGGAATTTCTTGAACCAATAGTCCCAGAAAAACTTGCTAAGATAGCTGAACTATTAGGAGAGAAAATAGAAGGATTAAAAGTGAGAGAAGCTGCAGCACTCGCTAAAGAAGCATTGATAAAATTAATGAGAGATGTTAATCTACCTTCAGGTATAAGCGAATTCGGCTTCGATGAGAAAGATCTAAAAGAACTCTCAGAAGGAGCTATACTGCAGCAGAGACTTCTCGCAGTCAGTCCAAGACCAGTAAATATTCAAGAAATAATGGAAATTTATAGAAAGAGCCTACATAATTGGTAGAGTTCTCACCAATCATTAAACTTCCCAAATTTTTTAGTTTACTTAGAAATAAATAATAGTTCTCGTATTAGTCTGTACGAGGGGATAGATGACGAGTTACTTTAGCAGGATAACTGGTAGAGATGTGGAATTCTTTGAGAAGCTTCTTGGTGGAAAAAATGTATCTATCGAGGAAGAGGAATTAGTTGCTAATGCTGTTGATGCTTATCCGGGAGGTTTCTATAAGCCTGAAATAGTTTTGTGGCCGACTTCATCTGAAGAAGTCTCTGAGATACTTAAGTACTCTTATGAGAAGAGGATACCTGTTTATCCGAAGGGTGGTAGTACAGGTTTAACAGGCACTGTTCCAATCTATGGCGGAGTACTATTAAGCTTAACAAAGATGAATAAGATAGTCAATATATACGAAGAAGATATGCAGGTCACTGTTCAACCGGGAATAATCTATGATAGATTAAATAAAGAACTTGAAAAGTATGGGCTCTTCTTTCCTCCAGACCCCTCAAGTGGTTCATGGTGTACAATCGGAGGCATGGTAGCGTCAAACTCCTCTGGCTTAAAAGCAGTAAAGTATGGAACGACTAGAGAATACGTTCTGGGCTTAGAAGTAGTATTGCCAGAAGGTAGAATTATAAGGCTTGGAACAAGAACATTCAAGTATTCGACTGGATTCGATCTCTTAAAAATGATGATAGGCTCGCAGGGAACTCTAGGAGTATTCACTGAAATAACTCTCCGGCTTAGAAATCTACCTGAATATTATCAGACGGCTTTAGCTTTCTTCCCATCTGTCGAGTCTGCAGTGAAGACGGTCTATCAGATCGTTAGGAGAGGTTTAGATGTAGCAGCAGTGGAATTCATGGATGAGAAGATGATGAAAGCAGTTGCAGAATATAGGAAAATAGATCTTCCAGAATCTAAAGCAATGCTATTGATTGAGACTCATGGAACAAGGTTAGCGGCTTCTGAGACAATGGAGAAATGCATCCGAATATTTGAAGAGAATAATGCAGTTGATATAAGAGTCGCTAGAGATGCAGAGGAAAGAGAGAGATTCTGGGCTGCTAGGAAAGGTGCATATCCTGCAACTCTTAGACTCGGTAAATACATGCTCATAAGCGATATTGTAGTGCCTCTCTCTAAACTATATGATGCTGTTCAGAAATCATATGAGCTAGGAGAAGAGTATGGTATTCATTCATCTACTATCGGTCATTTCGGTGATGGAAACCTTCACGTACATTGGTCAGCTGGAAATAATAAAGACAAGATAGAAGACCTCCATAAAGCAAATGATAAGCTAACTAAGTGGACTATAGAGATAGGTGGCTCAATATCTGGAGAACATGGAATAGGTACTGAGAAGAAGAAATTTGTCAAGGAACAGTTTAGAGAAGCATTTGACTTAATGCTCAAGATAAAGAAATCAATCGATCCTAGGTGTGTATTATCGCCAGGGGTAATCTTTGATTTAGAAGAAGTATTATCGTGAACGTGACAAACAATGACTGTAACGAAGCTTTTCGAAAGAGAACTAGGAGAATACTTTGAAGATATTTGGAAATGTATCCGATGCGGGTTCTGTAATAGCGTATGCCCGACATCCAATACTTCACAATCCTACTTGGCCTCCCTGACTTCGAGGGGCAGGATCATACTTCTTCAAGCATACTTTCAAGATCTTTTAAGCAAATCCTTAGATCATGAAAAAATACAGGAATTGATGGAATACTGTTTTGGATGTAGGAGATGCTTGGAAGTCTGTCCACCTGGAGTGAGAATTCCAAACTTAATCTGGAGAGTTAAGAAGCTTAATCGAAGACAGGGATTCTTGAAAAAGATAATCTTTACGAATTTTGGAAGAATGGAGAAGCTTTTCTCAAACTTTCCAAGCTTATCCAATTTATTTCTACACTCATACATAGGCAAGACATTACTTGAAGCAACAATAGGGGTAAGTAAAAATATAGATTTTCCAAGTTTTAATCGGAGTCTAGAAAAATGGATTAATAACAAGAGAAAACCCGCCAACTATAGGGGGAGGCTTGCTTACTTCATAGATGTATTCACTAATTATCATGAGGTAGCTCTAGGCAGAGAAGTAGTTGAATTAGTTGAGAAATTAGGATACCTTGTTACTGCTCCTCCTCAGAAAGAAGCTGGAACACTTCTACTAGAAGAAGGCTTAATAGATGAAGCATACAAAGTAGCGAAAGAAAATGTGGAAAGCCTTTATGAATCTGTTAGGAATGGGGCGAAAATAATTACAAGCTCTCCGGCAGCATATCTAGCATTAAAGAAGGATTATCCTGAATTGTTAGGTGATACCAAGTCTAGAATCGTCTCAGAAAATACTCTAGACATAATTGAACTCTTATTAAAAGAATACGAGAACGGAGTCATAGACTTCGATAATGTTCTCGAAAATCAACTTGTATATCATCACAGTTGTTTTACCAAGGCTTCAGGGTTAACTAAGAATATTAAGCATATCCTAGAATCTTCAGGTTATAGATTGAAAGAGATAGATAAATGCTGTGGGATCGGGGGAATATGGGGCTTGAATAAGAAACACTATAATTTGTCTATTGAGATAGGTTCAAACTTGTTTAATGAATTGAATAGAATTAGTCTTCCAGTAGCTTCACAGAGTGAGACCTGTAGAATCCAGATAAAGAATAATACTCTGGTTGAGGTTAAGCACCCACTCTTATTTGTTAAGAACAGGTTAAAGATCGATAAGAGCAGACTATCTTCTTTTACGTAAGACAAGTACTACAAGGATGATGCATACAACTATTATTAAGCTGAATAGGGCCAAGACGAATGTTCTTTGAGTATCTTCGAGTATAGAAGACTTGCTAAGAGTCGAAGTTACAGTATGAGTGCGAGTGCTTATATTATGGATGGTTACTTCTTTCACGTAGGTTTCAGTAATAGTGGCTGTAACCGTGGATGTTAGAAGTTTCGTTGTTGATATAAGAATCGTCGAAACAGATTCTCCCCCAGCCTGTTCAGGATAATATTCGTATAGACTCCATGTTGAAGGATTAAATTCATTATCAAAATCTGCCAAGGTTACGTAATTGTTTTCAAGCATCCATTTATTCACATTCATTAATCTATCCTTGTTAACTCTTATATAGACTACGCAGATTAACCTATTGTATCTATCCATAACGTATTTATCATCAACGTCAAGGTATACCTTGACGTTGTGCAAGAGATTACTCAACGCTTCTTTAGCCTCGTTGCCACCTGCTTCATCGAGCTCAGGGGCGTTAACATCTGCTAATCTTACTCTACCAACTGGAAAAGCATCAAAAGTATCTCCATCAATTATCTTGTAAACTGTTGCAGTAACATCGATCTCAAAAGACTTAGAACCATATACGTTTAAAGTACCAAGAAGCAATATTGATAGGACAACCAGCAGTATGTATAGGGATCTCATCAGAAATACAATAGAAGTCTTCTATGTAAGCTTTTTTCATAATTATTGGATTATTAGATTAGATGCTGAGTGTTCCTGGAGTTGTTTCAATGGACGGGTCTAACACTTATCTTAATATTTCTTAATCTTACGTCTGGTCCTCCGAACCAGACAGGTATAGCTTGCATGGGCTCACTTTTACCACAGTATCCTGCTTTGAAGAATATTTTCTTACCGACAGCATCTATTGAGGAGTAAAAGTTCCGAGTTGTGATCTCTAAGACTGGGTTTCTTACAGGTTCACGAATATGTCCATCGACTATCTTGTATGCTTCCACACCAACGTATCGTTGATTCCATCTTTTATCATCAATATTCCATTCTTGATTTGACTTGATGTATACTCCGAGATGAATATCTTCTATTAACTCTTCAAGAGTATAATCACCTGGCTTCATGAAAGTGTTAGCCATACGTACTATTGGTTCACGATCATACTGGCTTGCTCTAGCAGACCCGTTGCTTTCGACTCCGAAGACTTTAGCAGTTTCACGATTGTGTAGAAACTCATTTATTAAGCCATTCTTGATTAGTATTCTCTCTCTTGCTTTCACTCCTTCATCATCGTATAGATAGTATCCAAAGGATCCTGGGATAGTTGGGTCATCAGCAATAGTTACTGTTTCAGATCCTATTCTGTCTCCGAGCATCTCAGGTTTAATGTATGTCTCACCTGCTTGTGCAGCTTCTCTACCTAGGATTCTATCAGCTTCACTTGGATGACCTGCAGATTCATGACATATTAATCCAACAACTTCAGAGCCCACTATAACGTCAACTTGATCTTTTGGTGGTTCAACACCTTTCAACAAGACTTGACATAGGTTCTCTACTTCATCTCTTAATGTATCTGTTAGATTCCATTTCTCTACAGCTTCCCAACCCCTAGATTCTCCAAGTTCTTGAAATCTTTGTAAAACACCCCGTTGCGGGTCATACAATGTTAGAACGTAGCTAGCCATAGTCCTGGGAACAATATGCACTACATCTGCACCATCACTATTCATAATATGTTTTTCCAGATCCCACTTCTCTATAGTCAGCATTCTAGATGGAAGCTTGACACCAGTTTTTTCAGCTACTTCGACTATACTCTTATCCACATCTTTTAGATACTCTGTTTTATCTTCAATGCTGATCGTGTCCCAGCTTATTCTGGGTTTAACTTGTACAACTGCAGAAGATATTTCTCCTTGTCCAAATGCTACTCCTTTACTGATAATCTTTGAAGCAGCCCTAGCCATTGTAATTGAGTCTTCTACAATCTTTCTAACAGTAGCCTTATTCAGTTTGCTTGTTGAAGCAAACCCTAGGGAATTACCTACTAATACTCTTACAGCTAAACCTTCGTTGGTAGATGATGCTGAAACCTCTGGGACACCATTCTTCAATATAACTGATTCAAGAGAATCTTTCTGATATCTAGCTTCAGCATATTGAGCGCCAAGACTTAAAGCATAATCTACTGCCTGTCTAAGCAGATCCTCAAACATCAAATATTATTATCAAAAACCTAGAATTAATCTATTTCTCCTAAGCAGAATCTCCATGTATAGGAGAGTTATCTTCAATAACTTTTGATAATAAAATAATTTCACTCTAAGCTAATTTCCTATGACAAGAAAACAAGTACATATATGACTAATTACGTATGCTGTCTTTCTAGACACATATCTAATGAAAACTGCTGAATGGAAAATCTTGATCAGAATCTTACTTCATCAGCGCTCAAGATCCAGATCATCCCGTTAGCGGTCAGCCTGGTCAGACACATCATCTATATTATTGTCTTCCTTCTTAGTTATTAAGATTTGCTGAAGAGATCCGTCCTCATTTGATGGCTCTAAGCTCTCTATAAAACATTCATATACCGTCATGTCGAGATTTTTTCGAGTACCTCATGAGGATTCGGGTTGAAGCTGAAGTCTATCCTACTGAGAGTGAGGAAAAAGTTATTCAAGCTGTGAAGAATCTTTTTCCAACTATCGATTTTAAGGTTCTGATTCAAGGTGCTATGGAGATTGTAGTTGGTGAGTGTTCAGGTTTAGAATGCTTGGAAAACTTGAAGAATATGTTGAAAAATAGGAGAATAAGATCTGCTGCGAGAAATATTCTCAAACAGTCTAAAGTTGATTCTAAGCTTGTCTTCTACATGAATAAGCAGGCAGCATATGTTGGTCAAGCATCCTTTACTGAGCCTTTCACGGAGTCGCCGTTACCACCTATAAGAGTAGAGATAGAAGCAGAAGACGTAGACAAGATAATAGAATGGCTAACAGAATAAACGATGTATAGACTCTACGAATTAATCTCGGCATGGGACTTCATAAGTCAAGAAGTCTTCTGCGAGATATGTTTCAGGAAATATCTTCACTGCTTCTCTAAGAAGTTTCTCAGAATTGTTCTCGTATCTTGGACTTATATGGAAGAGGTACAGTCTCTTAACCCTTGATGTTCTAGCAATCTCAGCAGCTTGAATTGAAGTTGAATGACCCTGCTCAGCTGCTTCTTTCTCATAAGTAGAGTCAAATGTTGAATCATGAATTAATACGTCAGCATCTTTTGCAAATTCAGCAATCCTAAAGTCTGGAGCAGTATCACCTGTATAGACGATTCTTCTTCCAGCCCGTGGAGGTCCAACAGCCTCCTCCGGTTTAATTATTTTACCCTGCCACTCTACAGATTCTCCTCTCTGGAGCTTTCCCCATAATGGTCCTCTAGGTAAGCCGATACTCTCAAGAAACTCAACCCTCATTTTTCCAACTCTATTCTTCTCTCTAAACATATAACAATAGGATTCAATAGTGTGATTGGACCTAATGGCCATTATCTCGTATCCTCTTGATTGATGTATTAATCCTTCTCTAACTTTCTCGACTTCTACTTCGAAACTAATCTTCCCATATCTTGTTTTCTGAAACATCTCAATGAATTCTTCTACGCCTCTAGGTCCATATACTTTGACTGGTTCTCTTCTATCTAGCATGGAGAGAGTATAAAGTAGTCCTGGAAGACCCATTACATGGTCTCCGTGGAGATGGGTTAAGAATATTGTAAACTTACTCTTGAACCCCACACCCGCTTTCATCATCTGTCTCTGGGTAGATTCTCCGCAATCGAATAAAATGAGTTCACCACTATATTTGATAGCGATTGAGGGTAAACCTCTACTAATACTCGGAGTTCCTCCACCTGTACCTAGAAATGTTAGCCTCAAAGTACTCATTTAAACACCATGATCTTTCTTATCAGACTTCTATGTATCTTTATTCTATAGCTTTCTTGGAGGACATATCCTGCTTCAGAAGCAGTATCTTCAATCCATATATTCTCAGGAGTAACTAGGGTTATTGTACCCCCATCCTTTAAACAATTTCTAGACTCATACAAGAATTTCTCTAATAGATTGGTTAGTGAATGGTCTGGCACGGTGGTGGATCGTCCATACGGTGGATCTGTAACAATACTATCAAAATATTTCCTGAACATTAGTTTTCTAGCATCTCCAATGACCATGTTCTCTAGCGATGGAGTATAATACTTGAGATTACGCAACGCTCCTTGAGCGATCCATTTCTTTAATTCTACACCATAGACTTGGTATCCTAATAGTATCGCCTCAATCATTATTCCCCCTGTTCCAGCAAATGGATCAAGTATTCTCCCACCGATCATAGTTCTACTTAAGTTGACGAGACATCGTGATAAGTCAGGCTGCATAGCTGATGGTAGAGTGAAAGGTCTCCTACCAGCAACTCTATAATAAAAGACTCTCTTAGGTTTAATCTTTTGTAGAATCCCAATATACGTCTTCTCAGGAGAAGATATGAAAACAACTGTGGATTCAGGATTTCTTAAATCAACTTTCAAACTAGGGATTTCATCAATTATTAATGAACCAATCTTTTTTTCAAGTTCTGTCTTATTGAGGGAGGCTCCATTAATCGTTAACCCTCTTACCAGTATTGTCGAGTTAGAGGGTATTATATCTTTGAGGAGAGAGGTATTGATTGAAGATAGTATGTCTTTCTCGTTTGTATCTATTTCAAATATTAATCGAGCTGACAGCTTAGTGTATGCTGACCTGTCTACTATTTCTTCTGCAACATCTTTTAAAGTCTTCACAACAACTATTCTACTATCTTTTTTAATTATTTCATGTTCGGGGTGAAGAATAGATATTAATGCTCTTAATTCACCGTAAGGTAGTTCTTTATCAAATCCAGACAATAGGAAGAAGTATTTTTCACCCATGATTCTTCTTTAATTCTTCAGAGATTAATTGGGCCACACTATATTCTGCAAACTTGTTTGGGATAGTGTCTGAAGCTATTATCCTATCTGCTCCTGCATTGAATATTTTCTCAACAGCATTTCCAACGAGTAGAGCATGGATGCATGTAGCATAGATTTTCTTGAAACCACGCTTCTTTAAGAGTTTGATTAATTCAACCATTGTTCCACCTGTACTTATTATGTCATCAACAACTATTGCTTCTACGCCAGGAATACCGTCTAGTTCTACTCTAACCTGACCTGTGACTCTATCTCTTTCTGATTGAGCCGCTGTATATTGTGCATTAAGGTATTCTGCAACCATCTTGGCCATGTCAAGCCCCTTCTTTCCAACTGAAACGACTATTGGATTATTGAAATGATGTTGTTGAATGTATTGGGCTAATGGTTTTTCTCCTCTGAGGTCAACTATAGGTAGTGGAGATTCAGGTATAAGCCATGGACAATGAATGTTTACAGTGTATATCTTCTTTAAGCTTAGTTTGTCAAGAATATTTAATAGTGCCTTAAAGCTTACAGCTTCACCATCTAGAAACCTCTTATCCTGCCTCGTATAGGCGAGATAAGGCGAGACTAGTTCAACAGAGTTTGCTCCTAGATCCAATAGCACGTCAATAAGTAAGAATGTTTGAAAAATATGTGTGTCCTGGGGTGGATGCATACCCTGGATTATGACGACGTCTTCTCCTTTCACGGGCTGCTTTATCCTAATATAGTTTTCAGAGTCTGGGAAGAACTTATGTTCCACTTCTACAATATCCACATTCATATGGCTGGATATCTTGTAAGCAATATCCCTAGATGCTGGACCTGCAACTAATTTCATATATTACATCTCCATAAATTCACAATAGAATTATCTCCAATCTCTTATTGAACTTTCCTTTATTGACTGTCTTCAAGACTTTTATTCTCCCAACTTCTCTAGTGTTAGCTACATGTGTTCCACCATCTAGTTGAGCGTCGAAACCTTCTATCTCAATTATTCTTAAGACTGGTATATTCGGTATGAGTTCAGGCTTTATACGTATTAATTGTGGATTACTTACTAATTCTTCTCTCGATATGAATTTGATATTAACGTTTCTACCTTCTTCAACAACTCTATTAGCTTCAGACTCTATCTTCTCAACCTTCTCTTTACTCAAATCTTCTAATGTAAAATCTATCCTTGCTTTATCTTCACTAATCTGACTTCCCGTGATCGTGGAATTGTATAAATGGTACACGACTCCTGCCAAGATATGTAAAGCTGTATGATACCGCATATGCCTATATCTTCTATCCCAATCTATTATTCCTCTTATCTTTGCCCCTCTAGCAGGTAGCTCCCCACCAACTACATGATATACTTCTCCATTCTTCTTCATAACATGGGTTACTTGACTTCTGTTTTGACCCCACTCCATCCAGCCTGTATCGCTCGGTTGACCACCGCCTTCAGGATAAAAAGATGTCCTATCAAGTATGACCCAATCCTCTGCTACGTCTATCACCGTTGCCTCAAATTCCCTAAGATAACAATCTTTCAAGTATAGAAGTTCAGTCATTCCACAATCAGATATCAAAACTAAATGAAAAAGATTTCCTAATTATATTCAACGATAATCAATAAATATTGAGATTGTGTTTTAATAGAGGCCACAGAGATAATCTTCATGAACTTGGCTGGGGAAGTATATAGAAGGATTAGGTCGATCTTCGAGGATACACCATACAGGTTCAGCTGGATAGATGAATACGTAGCTGGATCAGGTAGACCTATGAGTTATGAACAAGTTAGATGGGTGAAAGAGAAAGGGATATCTCTGATAATCTCCTTAACTGAATCTCCATTACCAGATGAATGGATGAGAGACTTGGAAATAAAATATCTCCATTTTCCGATTAAAGACCACTCTGCGCCAAACGTGGAAATAGTTGAGGAGATAGTTAACGAGATATTGAAGGAAGTTAGCTTGGGAGGCAGAGTACTTGTACATTGTGCCGCTGGATTGGGAAGGACAGGAGTTATCTTAGCTTCTTATCTCATTGCTAGGAAAAGTATACCACCTGAAGAAGCAATAAGAATAGTCAGAGAGATGAGACCTGGATCTATTGAGCAGAATCAAGAAAAATCTGTCTATGAATTTTACAGAAGAATAAATAGGTCGTGATTTATCGTTTTAGATTTGCTCGAAGATCTTTTCCGCTGTTTTTCTCCCTATACCTAAGATTCTTGTTAATTCATCGATTGTCGCCGTTCTAAGTTTCTCGATCGATGTGTATCCTGCTCTATAGAGAGACCTCGCTCTAACTCTACCTATACCTTTCAGTCTAGTAAGAGGTAAGAGTTCCTCCCTAACACCATACCTTATCCTCTCAGCTAATCTCTCGAAAGGTAAGACAAACTTAGTATGACCTGAGACTTTAGCTATCTGCGATGCAGAATATGAAATCCATTCAGCAGTTTCTCTTAGAGCAGCCATATCTCCCGGTTGTACACCGAATCTCTCATATAGTTCAGCTTCAGGCAATTCTTCAATCCATCCTTCAAGCACCATAGCTAATCTCACAGCATCCAGGTATTCATCATAGTCTGGACTATCTGGCTCTGGTACTGGGACGACCATTCCATCTCTATTCTTTTCAAGATGTTCTTCCAGCAGTGAAGTACTCAGTCTCTTCATGGGTATTCTCGGAATTTCGGGAGTAAGAACAATTAGATGGAGCAGTCCGAACACATTCGGGTTGGGGGATGATTTTTCAAAGTTTTCTAACAGTATCTTGGCAGTCAAAGGATCAATGTATAATTGAGAGACTCTTATTCCCAGCTTAGTAGCTTTCAAAGATTGTTTGCTTACTTCTATGAATCCACAGTTCTTCAAGAACTCCAATGTTAATTCTATTTTTCCTTTTACAATTCTCGACCCATACAGATATCCTAAATATGTTTCCTCAAAGAATTTGATCAAGCTATGAACACTATACACTTCTCCAGAAGATATTATTGCTAGAACATGAGTCCGTAAGTGTTTCTCTGAAGATAGTTTAGAAACGATCTTCTCCAATTGTCCATTAATGTATTCTTTAATGATGTATTCTTTTTCGTCTTCTGTTCGACATACGGTTACCGCATAACCGATTTCATCATATAATGGTCTGCCAGCTCTTCCACAATATTGTTTATACTCGATTACGGGGATACTCTGATATCCATATCCTGGAATATATCTCTTTACTTCAGATATCAACACTAACCTAGCTGGTAGATTAACTCCTGCAGCTAGAGTTGGAGTAGCTACAACAGACTTCAAGACTCTGGAACGGAAAGCATCTTCAACTATTTTTCTATGAAGGGAAGAAAGTCCAGCATGGTGAAATGCTGCTCCCGCCTCAATAAGCCTAGCTAGATTTTCCGTGAAAGCGCTCCTCTCCTCCGTCAAGATTTCAGATGCATATTCTCTAAGCTTATCTCTCTCCTCCCATGAAAGCAGGTCAAGTCTCTCAATCAATGCTTGTGCTATCTTCAATGCGTAATCTTCAGCTTTCTTCCTTGTAGAAGTAAAGACGAGGGCTTGACCCCCTTCCTCAATTATATTCAGTACAGCGTTAACTATCGTGTTCTTATGAAGAATCTTTAATTCCTTAATTTCACCATCATTAAATTCTATAGTAGAATCTATTAGCACACCTTCTTTAAGTGGAACAGGTCTCCAATCTGATTGGATCACTTTTGCATTAAGCCATCCTCCGAGATCGCGAGCATTGCTTATAGTTGCACTTAACCCTATGTATTGAGCTCTAGGTAGAGTTCTTTTAAGTCTTGTGATAACCATTTCAAGCGTTGGTCCACGTTCACTATCGCTTACCAAGTGTAGTTCATCGAGAACCACTAAAGATACGTCTTTAATCCATTCTGCACCATGTCTCAATAGACTATCCGCTTTCTCGTTAGTGGCCACAACGATATCATATGCTCGGAGCCATGGATCTGAAGAGTCATAGTCACCTGTAGATATAGCTGATCTAAATTTTGTCCCTGTACATAGAATCTCATTAATTTCTATGATCTTTTCTGATGCTAGAGCTCTCAATGGTACAAGATATAAGACCTTGCCTCCTTCTTGTAGATGGATTGAGGCTGCTAGTAGAGCTGCTAGAGTCTTCCCTGATGCAGTAGGAGTGGATAGTATAATGTTTTCTCCTTCGAGGATGCCTGCCTTGACAGCTTCAGTCTGAGGAGGATATAGATGGTTGATATTCTTTCTCAGTAAATTATCTATGATGTATTGAGGGACCGGTAAATCTTTGATATTCAAGTCATGTCAGCCTGTATATTCCAGGTTTAGGAGTAAACAGTTTTCCATCACTTAATAATCTGTTTAATATCATTTTGATTTCTTGTTCTTCTACACCGTATTCCTTCAATGCTTCTTTAAGCTCGGCATCTTCAACATATCCTTTCTTCTCCTGGATTTCTCCAATAATCTTTAACACTAGGCTGAACTTATCTCTAATACTCTTAGGTTTACCGGTCAATATTACGTCTATGTCTGGTTTACCTGTCTCTACATCTATCCCGACTTCTGACAAACTCTTCTTCATTAAGTCGATTACATCTATCACATCTTCTTCTGTTACATATTCTCTCAAAGCTGCTCTAGCTCTAGCCTCAGCCAGTCTTACCAAAGACTCCAATTGCCTAGCAGTAATAGCTATAGTAGAAGTCTGCTGATATATGCTTCTCATCTGTAGATAGAAATTCTCTATCAGTTTTGCAGCTCTCGGAGTTAGCTCAGGCTGAATTCTTTTAGCGTAAGCAATGTATTTTCTTAAGATTTCAGGTTTTATAGGCGGCTCAGAAGGTGGTGTAGACCTGCTCTGGAGCGTGAGAATGTGAGATGCTATCTTCTGATCCTGTTCAGGGATAGGCTCATCTCTCAGAACGAATATTAAATCAAACCTGGACAAGATCGTGATGGGTAGATTTACATTGACTGTGAACGATTCATACGGGTTATATCTTCCCAGCTCTGGATTTGCTGCAGCAAGTATAGATGTTCTAGCGTTAAGCGTCGCGACAATCCCTCCTTTAGCAATGCTCACAGTCTGCTGAGCCATCGACTCGTGAATAGCAACTCTATCCTCAGGTCTCATCTTATCAATCTCATCTATGCAACAGACCCCCATATCAGCTAGAACGAGAGCTCCAGCTTCCAATATCATGTTTCCACCCTTGTCTCTAACTACTGCCGCGGTAAGGCCTGCTGCTGTTGATCCTCTCCCTGAAGTATATAGTCCCCTAGGTGCAATCTGTGCAGCATATTTTAGTAGTTGGGACTTCCCAGTTCCTGGATCTCCTACTAGTAGAACGTGGATATCCCCTCTTACTTTTACACCGTCTGGAAACTGTTTCGTTCTCCCTCCAAACAGTAAGAGCATTATCGCTTTCTTAATATGGTCTAATCCATAGATTGATGGCGCGATGCTTTCTATTAGTTTTTGATGTATGTCTGGGCTACGGGCCATTTCTTTAAACATTTTTTCTTCTTCAGGGGTTATTTGGAGAGCTTCAGGCTCTTTGCTCGCTGTCTCTATGCTTACAGCTTCTAGATACATTCTAGAAGTCTTCAATGGTGCTTCAGCCCATCTTTCCTGTACAGCGTAGAGTATTCCTGTGACTATTACTCTATCACCTGGTCTAGCTTTATCTACCAAGTCACCTCTTAGTCCAACATCTATGCTTCTAGGTAATTGTCCAGGTGGTAGGTCCTCAGGCTTCTCTTGAACCCCGATCATTTGGTAATCATAGTATTCGCTCTTTTCTTCAATCAAATCAAATTTCTGTCTTCTACCTCTACATTTAATACTATTACAGGATTCAGGAAGGATTATTCTCTGACCATCCTGTGGAATAGTTTGTTCTGCTCCGCATGCCTTGCATCTGAAGACCGCGGTCTTTATGATCGGTTTAACTGCACTAGCTCTAACAACTAATCCGTCAATCGCTATAAGCTTCCTAAGGTGAGATGCTCTAATATCCCTAATCAGAATTACTTCAGGTAGATTGTAAATTCTAACTTTGAATTCTCTAATCTGTCCAGCATACTCTGGATCTTCTATTCTCAACTGGTTCCATGCTGCTTTCTCTAGTAGTGGTAGATATTTCAGAGGTTCATTCACAATTAAGTGACTTATTTCTTCATTGAAGATTATTAGGTCATTGAAGTCGAGAGCTATACTCGTAGATCTTTGTGCAGCGGCTCTCGCAATTATTGATCGATATTTCTCTTGCTTGAAAAATTCCATTATCTTTTCTTCAATCTCTGTAATTCCACTCATATCTATCTCCCACCCGCTGGTGAAACATATCTTATCCATTCCTCAATTATTCTTCTGATAGTGTCGTAGAGTAGTTCTTCTTCTCTTGTAAGGTTTTCAACTAAATCTATGCTTACTCTCTTAGAAGCAAAACCGAGTATCTTGTTGAGTCTTAGCGAGATTATATCCATAATAATGTTTTTAGTATTTTGGTCAAGTTTTTCAACATCATCTTTCACCATTAAATAGAAATACTTTGGTAACTCTTGTAGTTCACCTGGGTTATTCTTCTCTTTCCATTCTAGTTGGACTAAATTTTTCAAGTCTATGATTTTTTCTCCATACTCGATGATCCCGGCTTCCTGCAGTTTAGCTGCTGCCCACTTATTAATCATCAGCGTTGTTCCCCTCCTTAGATTCTCGAAGACTTGGCCAGGAAGCACCAGCCTCTGTACATCTCTCAATAACACAGTCTTCTTCTCAATGTTTTCATACTCTAAATCAATAATCTTAAGCTGCTTCCTAAACTCTTCTATGACTGTTTCGACCCCCATCTTTTTCATAATATTACTCTTCACGGTTGAATATATCTAAGAGAGAGATTCCTGAAAATGGAGTAGACAGGGATAATGTCCTGTGAAATACTTTGAAAAGACTTAAAAAGCTATGAAAATCAAAGTTAAGCAAAAATATCACCATGACAAGGATATGGAATAGCGGCCGTCGTCTAGTCTGGAAGGACACTGGCCTTCCGAGCCTTCACGTTCTACGGAGACAGCCAGTGGTCCCGGGTTCAAATCCCGGCGGCCGCAAATTTTATTTATCTTCTATGTAATTTTAGTAGGGAAAAAGAATGGTGGGGGGAGGTTAGAGGGCTTTCATCAATCTCTCCATCTTCCTCTTAATAGTGAAACCAACGAGTTCAGCAAACCTTCGTCTAGAACTTGCTCGAATATAGAGATAGTAAACATCTTTCTTTACATAATACGTCTTTCCCATCTTTCTATCATAGGAAATGAGAGATGAAATACTCTTACGTCTTCTCACTAATGAATTAAGTCGACTATTCAACTTCGTCTAGAACTCTTGCCTTGGAAAGAGCATGGGATAATGCTTTCAAGTCGTGGGGGATTATGTAAAGCTGGTTCTCAACGAATTTGACTAATACCTCCTTACTGGGCTTCTGTATAGATGGATTGTGAACAATTTTAACATTTAAGTCTTCCAATTCTTCTCTCAATTTCTTAATTATAATTTCTTAATTATTATGGATTTCGATATATTGAATCTGTCCAGAACCTCGACGATCTCACGTATCATGTATATAACTTTGCCGAGATCAGCATCTAGTGAATCTATATCCCATGTAGGAGTTGAGCGAACAATATTACCTCTATCAAAGACATCTTCTATTCTACTGATGTTTCCATAGACTCAGCTAATGAATCGAGGATCGATGGATCTTCATTCTCAACCTCAATCTCTACGAAATCCTCTCTTAAGGTTACTATCCTTAATTGCAATCACCTCAACCGTAATCACTTATACATTCGTTATATTTTGTGAAACTAGGTGGCTCAATTCTTGAAGTATTTCTTTTTTATATCTCCAAGGTGGATGTAATCTAGGACTGAACCTTTAGCTTCAGTTATCTTCATGTGTTTTATCAATTTAGCGTATTTTCCTCCAGCTAATCCATCAGCTATCAATGCAGCTCCTTAAGCAGCAGCCTTAGATCTTGCTTGAAATCCTTCAAGTTTTTCAACCGCAGCTATTTCTGATAATCTCTCTTCTAATTCTTTGTATATTTCAGGGATACTGCTTAGTCTCCCAGAGATTATTATTGCTTCAGGCTTCTTTACCGAGGCTTGGATGGCTCTAACGTTTTTCTCAACTCCTTCTATGAATGCTTCCCAAGCTATCTTGCCTGACACTGTTCTTTCAGCTATTTTTGGAAAGTCTTCAGGTTTAAGCATGCCATCTCCAACTATTGTTCTTACACCTCCTGTGAACAGTAAATTCTTACTAAATGAACCTAGCAGATATGCTACTTCCCCGTCTAGAGCACCACAGGTAAGGAAACCGAGGCTTGCTTTAGTTCCACCTATCCCATCAACTATCCTTCCCCTTTCAATAGCTATAACTGCATTAAATGCGAAACCAACTTCTACAAGGATTGCTGAAACTTCGTCATACGGAATTCCATGACGCTTCGAGTAATCATGTACAGCTAAAACTGCGCAACATAGTTTATCGGCTGTACCCATATCGATCATGTTCAGCTTTCTATGCTCAGGAACAGTTGGGAGATGAATAACATCTGGTATAAAATATACATTCAGATTTGTTTTTCTCAGTCCTTCTACAAGTCTGGAGAAACCTGTTAGAATCGACAATTCAACATCATCTGGTCTCACAAGAAATATTTGGAATAGGTCTTCACTTGATAATTGAGATATGTGTTTTAATGGTAAACCATATCCTGATGGACCAGCTACAGCATCTAATGGTTCTGAATTCAGGAGTAACTGAATAAGCTTGTCAGGATCCCTATCAACTTCTTCGGTCGGTATAGATTCATCTAAGAATACTTCTTCATTTTCCAGCCCGAAGACATCAAAACTTTTAGTTCCAGGATCTATACCAATGACTCTAGGCGCCATTAGAGATACATACTATATTTCGCTTATAATGTTTTAACAATAAATGAAGAAGTAGAGGTTCTAGCGACCAAAAAATTTTTATAAAATCTTACTGGAGAGAAAGCGGAGACTGTTATGTCCTCTCAATCATACCTTAGAGATTTCTCAAAGATTGGAGTGTTCTTAATAGGCATTGCATTGATTATCTTAGCCTCAATTGTTCTACACTTCTATGTTACGTACCTGGTCAGGACTTTACCTTTACAAACTGTTAGTAGACCTTTCAATGCATATTGTACAGTGGATAGAGCGATCATAGTAAATGCTCTACAAGACATTGAAGATGTTGTAGTGTTGGACAATAGATCCAACACGGTCTGTGCTTTCACCAAGGTAAAGAGTGGCTCAGAAGAATTATGCATGGCGAGAGAATATGGTGTCTACATAGTTCAATACAATGACTTTAAAGACGTCGTAGAGTGTCCACGACCTTTTACAATGGAACGTGAAACGCTGCCATCGAAAGATTGACGTACACTTGTTAAACATATAGTCTACATAGACCTAAAAATTTGTTAACAGATGAATAGTTAAATATATCGATGATGATATCGAAATCGATAATTTTGTGTGTAAGAGCAGGAGGAACTAGAGCGAAGCACTGGATGAAGCACATAGCTGTGGCACCTAAAGGTCTATTGAGATACTATGTATTAGAGTTACTATCAGAGGAATCTAGATCGGGTTCCGAATTAATGGATTTGATAGAAGAGAGGAGTGGGGGTCTTTGGAGACCGAGCCCAGGCTCAATCTATCCTCTACTTGAATGGCTAAGGGATAGAGGGTATGTTAAGGAAGCTCAGACTGGGGATATCAATGTGAGGAGATATTCTTTAACGGAAAAAGGTAGGAAGTTCCTTGAAGAGCAGAGAGAAATTAAAGCTTTCATGATGAGGACTTGGAGACTATTTGCGCCCTACGTTCTTGACACATTTTTCTACAAAACTCTTAACGATAAACAGCATGAATTAATCCAGTCAGTAAGAATGTTTATGCAAACATTGTTCTCTCTCCAATCTAAGATATGGGAGGAGGATAATAAAATGTACATTGAAGAGGTGATAACAATAGTAAAGGATGCGTCTTCAAAACTTGAAGAATTAAAGATGAAAATGGAGAGTGGTTTAGATGGTTGAGTATGCGATAGTAGCTGAAAACTTAACTAAAATGTTTAACGGAAACATAGTTGCGGTTGATAACGTTAGCTTTAAAGTTAATGAGGGTGAGATATTCGGTTTACTAGGTCCTAATGGAGCAGGCAAGACCACGACAATCAATATGCTGACTACAGTTCTGAAACCTACAAAGGGCAGAGCATCTATACTAGGATACGATGTTGTAAAGAATGCTAGCATGGTGAGGAGGCTAATCGGAGTAGTCCCCCAAGAATATACAGCAGATGAAGACCTTACAGGCTTTGAAAACCTGATATTGTGTGGAGACTTGTACGGGATACCTCGAGATGTTTCTAAGAAACTAGCTATCGAGTTACTGGAATTAATGGAGTTGACGAAATTCAAAGATAAAAAAGTTGAAACATACTCTGGAGGTATGAGGAGGAGGTTAGAGCTTGCATGTGGACTTATCAATAGACCTAGAGTATTGTTCCTTGATGAACCGACTCTAGGTTTGGATGTTCAGACTAGGTCTGCGATATGGAATTATATTAAGAAGTTGAAAGAAGAATACAATATCACTATACTTATGACAACACATTACATGGAGGAGGCAGATAGCTTATGTGATAGAATAGCAATAATCGACCATGGTAAGATCGTTGTTTCTGGGACGCCGGAAGAATTAAAGAACTCTGTAGGAAGCGATGTAATGGAGATTATGATTAGGGAGAAAGAAGACGTGACTGAAATAATCGAGAATATAACATATGTTAAAGAAGTTCATCGAAGAGACGACGGTTCATACATAGTAAAATTAGAGGATGGTGAGACTGTGGCCCCAATGATTATTGAAAATCTGAGAAGGAATGGATACCATGTCATAAAATTATCAATCAGTAAACCAACCCTAGATGAAGTCTTCTTAACCTATACTGGGAGAGCTCTAAGAGATTCAGAAGAAGGCAGAGAAGCAATTCTTAGCCAGAGAATAACTTTGAAGAAGGCGAGAAGATGAACATAGAAATCTATGATAGATCTGTTTTCAAAGCAATGTTGCAGGGATTCTGGGGACTGACTAGTAGAGAGCTTAAAAAGTGGATGAAAGAACCAATAATACTTTTCATGGCTATAATTCAACCAATAATGTGGATGGTCTTATTCGGGAAGTCAATGAATATTGGAGCAATCTTCTCATCCTCCACAATCACTAACATGATTATTCCAGACATCAAGATACCAGGATACCTACTTAACCCTCCAGTAGATGGAGTCGTAACTATACCTGGCAGTGTAGCCTCGGAGATTGTTAGAAATATGCTTTCGGGCATCAGTTCGAAAGCAGTTGAATCGGTCTTCGGCGTATCAGATTATTTCAGCTACTTAGCAGTGGGAATGATCTCTATGATAACAATATTTACTTCAACTTTCTCAGGTATGTCTATTGTTTGGGATAGGCGGCTAGGGTTCTTATACAAGGTGTTAAGCACACCTGTTCCGAGAACAGCGATAATACTTTCTAAAATGTTTAATGCAGCCATACGTTCCATCTTTCAATCAACCATCATCCTCCTCCTAGCCATCTTTCTAGGAATAAAGTTTAGCCCAACATTTAGTTTAATGAGTCTCGTAGCAATTTACATCGCTATCTTTCTATTCTCAGCTGGCTTATCTTCCCTCTTCCTAGCTTTCGCTCTCAGATCTACGAGGCATGAAACCCAGATGGCTATTGTAAACTTGTTTACTATGCCTCTGATGTTCACGAGTAATGCTTTCTTCCCCACAACACTAATGCCTGAATGGCTCCAAGGGATCGCGAGAGTAAACCCTGTAAGCTATATAACTGATGCTCTCCGCCAACTCACAATCTACCAAATAAACTATGAGATACTTTTAACCGACTTTATATACCTTACAGCCTTCGCTACAATTCTCTCAACTATAGGAATAGTCTTGTCATGGAAGTACCTTACGAAGTAACGATGGAGAGGTATTCAAGTTAACTTATATGTATCCGTTTTAATCTATCTTATATAGCGATGAGAATATTCAAAGATGAGGAGAAGCTTTCACCAGAGTTTGTTCCTCAATATCTACCGCATCGTGAGAATGAATTGAATATGTTGAAGACTTTTTTCAGTAGCATAATTGATGGTAGACCATCTATATCTACAAGAGTGATCATCTCAGGAGCAGTAGGTACTGGTAAGAGTGTATTAGTGAAACTTTTCGGGCAGACAGCTGTGTCAGAAGCCTTGAAGAAGGGGGTAGACTTGAAGTTTCTATATGTAAATTGTAGGATCAGTAGGACTACCTTCTCGATACTGAGGAAGCTTATAGAACAGTTGAAAGCTAGACTTCCTGAAAGAGGGTTATCTAATGAAGAACTCTTCCACAAGTTTCTAGATTACCTCGACTATAAGGGATTATACGCTATTATAGCCTTAGACGAAGTTGAGGTACTTTTAAGAGAAGAAGGACCTGAACCTTTCTATTTATTCAGTAGAGTTGGAGAAGAAAGATTAAAGATTCCGAGAATATCTACTATATTCGTTTTTAGGAATCCTGAAGTACTAGACGCACTCGATGCAAGCACGAGAAGCAGCATTCTTGGAAACATTATCCATTTAAAAGAATACGACTATAATCAACTATATGATATATTGAAGTATAGAGCGTCTCTAGCCTTTATGCACGATGTCTTGATGGATGATTCAATACACTTAATCGCAGATATTGCAAGTGAGAGAGGGGACGCTAGATATGCGTTGGATATACTCTGGAGAGCTGGAAAATATGCTGAAGCTGAAAATGCTTCTAAAGTTACACCAGAACATGTTAGGAAAGCCACTGCAAGTGTATATCCTACTATTAGGAGAGAACACTTAGAATATCTTGAACAACATTCTAAACTGATACTATTATCTCTAGCTAAAGCTCTAGATGCTGAACGTTCAGCTTACGTAACGTCAAGCATGTTAAACGATTACTATAAGATGGTCTGTGAAGAATACGATGTTGAACCTAAATCCTACACAAGTTTTTGGGAGGCTCTCCAAAGACTTGACGACCTTGGAATAATCAAGATAAGAGTCGTAAGCGAAGGATCTAAAGGAAGAAAATCATACATCTCTCTCCCAGGCATTCCTACATCTATACTAAAGAAGGAGCTTGAACCACTGATATCAAGTAAACAATTAAGAAAATAGGATTGCCTAGAAAAAATGTTTCAGCTGAAAGCAGCTAACCAAGTTAGGCTCTTCTACTCTTACGAGTTCTTTTTCCAGGCTGCTGAGATTCAGATTCTAATGTTATCTTTAAGACTTCTTCTTTCTCACCTTTTCCGTAAGCCTTCTTTAGATACTCGATTTCTTCATTCGTAAATTCAAAATACTTGGCAATTTTTGCTCTTGAATTATCTGCCTGAGATATAATGAAACCGATGTATGGAAGCATCTCTTTATTTGCTTTATATGCTGATAGGTGGAGTTTAGAAGAAATCTTCATCGATATGCTTTGTCTAATCTCTCGTTCATTTTTATATTTTTGCAGAATTCTAATCTTCTCGGGGAAGGTAAATTTCTGGAAACCTTTTGGAGGAGTCTTCCTAGGTACTGAAACTCCACCCGTCATTAATGGTATAGCATACTTCATTAATCTCCACATTTGAAGTTTATTCATTCTAGCAAAATAGATATCAGCTCTGGCCAGAACATCCAAGGCTTCGGCTAATTCATCTATTTCAGGTATTTGATTGGGAGCATTATCAAGTATCCATGTATACAGTGTTTCAGGGTCAAGTTCAACACCTTCTAGAGCAGCTCTTGCACCCCTAAGGGATTTCGCATAGAAGACGTATCTTAAAGCTTCGAATATCTCTCTAACTCTATTCCTCTCACCTAGGACTTCTATATCTTTCTCAGTGAGAACAGTCTTTCCTGCAGCGATCGTTTGTAAATCCATTATCGCAGACCTTAAGTCTCCCTCCGACCTTTCAGCAAGCTTACTCAAGAGGGGTTCTGAAACATTAATGCCTTCTTTTTCACATATTTCTTTCAGTCTCTTAACTATAGCTGTCTTGTTTAATCTCTTGAATTCAATCATTAGAGCTTGTTCTCTGATAGGTGCAAGCTTCTGATCCCATGGGTTGTTTGCAACCATTACGATCGGTACTCTAGTTTCATTAATTATCTTCCTGAGAGCTGAGATGCCTCCAGCATCTTCTCTTCCCGCTATCCCATCCACTTCATCTACCAATATTATTTTCTTCGAATAACCGTCGAGTGTAGCATACTGAGATGATTCACCTACTATCGCTTTCATTTTCTCTTCGTTTCTCCAATCACTAGCATTGACTTCAACGACGTCATACCCATACTCTCTACCATATGCTAATACTAAGCTTGTTTTACCTACTCCTGCAGGACCATAGAGTAATGCAGCCTTCTTACTCGGTTTCCCCATCTCCCATTGCTTCATCCATTCAACGAAAGCCTTTACTGATTCTTGGTTACCTACTACTTCTGCAACTTTCTTCGGCCTATATTTTTCTGTCCAGAGCTGAACCATATTCTCTTCACTGTCTCGTCTTCTTCCTTGATTTAGCTGCAAGTCTAGCCAGGAATGCCATAAGCTGGACTTCTTCTGTGCCTCCTTCAGCCATCCTATAATCTACTTCTCCAAGCAAGTCTAATAGCTCTAATTTATCTTCTTCGCTTAGATCCAGATAAAACAATTCACGATATATTGCGGAGACGATGTCTGAGCCTGCTAACCCCTGCACATAGATTAGTTTCCTTAATTCATCTCTCGCTTGCGTGAAGTTTCCACCCATTGCTAGTTCTAGAATCTTTCTAATCTCTCCTCTACTAACATATCCTAAGATATAGTAGACTGTTTTCTCATCTATCTTACGGGATATTGAAGCCGCTGCCTGAAGCGTGTTTATTGCTCTCCTCATGTCTCCTTCAGAGAATTCATATATTGTTTCAAGAGCTGCTTCATCGACTTCAAGCTTTTCTTGCTCAGCAATCCATTTAATTCTGTCGATAATATCTTTCTTGAGTAGCGGTCTGAACCGAAATACTGCACATCTACTCTGTATAGGTTCAATAATTCTATTACTATAGTTAGCGGCTAAGATGAATCTGCATGTAGTTGAATACTGTTCCATGACTCTTCTAAACGCATGCTGTGCATCATCTGTTAGCTGGTCGCTCTCATCGAGGAGAAGTATCTTAAAACCTATCTCTCCGCCCATAGGTATCTGGCGAGCAAACATCTTAACCTTCTCCCTGATTGTTTGAATACCTCTCTCATCACTTGCGTTTATCTCTACGAACCATCCATCCTCGATGTAACTTGGTCCATAAAGGTCTCTAGCAAAAGCATGGGCGGTGGCAGTCTTTCCTACACCTGGTGGCCCCGCAAAAAGCATGTGTGGAACAGCTTTAGTTTTCAGTATATTCTTCAGGCTTGTAATGACTTCTTCCTGGTTAACTACGTCGTCCAAAGTCTTCGGTCTATATTTCTCAACCCATGGAAGAGTCGCTACCGCTTCTAGACTCATTTCCTTCACCTAACACTTTGATCTTAACCCAACCTATTAGTCTTTCCTCCTAGTTGGACCTCCCAATTATCATGAAAATCTACTGTTAATACCTTAGTAAAACTTCTATGATAAAAATTAATCAAATCTAGATATGGGGAATCTATCTTAATCAACAAACGAATTTGAATGGCTCCTTTATATCATATCAAGCTGTTTAAGGTTAAAGTCTAAATTATTTTTATGTTGAATATCGTACTTGCATTTTCAGTTGTTTTCTCCTCAACTTTACTAACTGGGATGGATTTCAACTTACTTATCCATTCAGCTGAAATCCTAATATTAGATGGTTTATTTACTTCGTTGGGATTAGGTGCTAGAGCCGGAGCATCAGATTCCAGTAAAAGATTATCCAATGGTAACCTTTTTACAACTTTCTGCTTCTGTTGACTTCTATTTATTGAGGGTGGGATACTAAAGAAATATCCTTTTTCCGCTCCTTTCTCAGCATGTGAGACAGACCCGTCGAAAGCATGCATTACGACTTTTTCCACTCTGTTCTCAATCAATATTTGTAATGCGTATTTCCCAGCTGACCTAGAATGGACTACTAACGGTAAGTCAAGTCTTCTAGCGAGTTCGATAAATTCCACGAAAGCTTTTTCCTGTATCTTTCTATCGGTGTCCCCAGATGCATAGTAGTCTAATCCGACTTCACCGATAGCAACTATCTTATCAGAGTTCTTCTCGATTAAATCTATTACTAACTCGAGGTCTCTTAAATCGTATGGCATTATGCCTATTGCTGGATAGACGGTATGGTAGTCACTTATCTCGAGAACTTTGAGTGAATCTTTGAAACCGAGACCTGAGGTAATGAAAGCTCTAACTCCAACCTCTTTTGCTTCAGCAATGACCTGATGGAGTGTGTTTTGGAAAACTGCATCAGTGAGATGACAGTGGACATCAATCATCATTTCTACATACTAGAGATATCTACGCATCTCAAATATTTTTGGATAATGGATATCGCTTACCTAGATAAATCAAAATACCTTCTCTACTAGAAAGCTGGATATCTAGCAAATTTTTTAAGAGACTGTGTAGATTCATATTGTATGCCATATGTGTACGGAGAAGTAGAGATTAGCTGGCTGGGGCATGACTCTTTCTATGTCAAATACTCTGACAAGAGGATATATTTCGACCCCTTTAAGATAAAACCTAAAGACAAAGCAACACATATATTTATTTCACATGAGCATTTTGACCATCTCTCCATAGATGATTTGAGGAAGATCACCGCTTCCGACACTAACATTATAGCAGCTGAACCATGTAGGAAACAGCTTAGCTCTCTCCAAACAGGCTTATTAAAATATGTAAAACCTGGAGACAAGCTAGAGATTTCAGGAGTAAATGTTGAAGTTGTACCCGCATATAATATTAACAAGTTTAGGGAGCCTGGAGTTGTATATCATCCGAAGACAGCTGGTGGAGTAGGATATTTGGTTGAAGTAGGTGGAGTGAGAATATATCATACAGGAGACACTGACTTCATTCCAGAGATGAAGAATCTTGTTGTAGATATAGCGTTGATTCCGGTTAGTGGAACATTTGTAATGACTGCGGAGGAAGCAGCTCAAGCAGTAAACGAATTCAAGCCGAAGATCGCTATACCTATGCATTATGGAGCAATAGTTGGAAGCATGAAGGATGTAGAAGAATTTAAGAAGAAAGCAAAAGTAGAAGTAGTAGTTCTTCAGAAGGAGTGAACGAAGATATGAGTGAGTGTAGTCACCAGTATATCTATGGTGGATTAGTGAACATCTATGATGGCGAGAAGCTATTAAAAGTTTATGAATACTGGAAGTGTAGAAGATGCGGAAAGATAAGAGCTGGATATAGATCATTTGGCGATACTTCTTCCACCCATGGACTACTCGAAGAACCAGAAAATGATGGGAAATGGATTCTTCTAGTCTGTCATCAAACAAAAGATGTAGATGCATACTTTGTAAAACCTGGAGATAGAATAGTCCATGCATGTAGTGATGGCAAGAAGGAATTTTACGTAACTGAGGAATACAAGATCTTAAGTAAAGAAGAGGGGAGTGTGTCTGGGCACTATAGTTTCCTGCTTGAAGAAGTCTCTACAGGTGTAATAGATATCTCAAAAGAACCAATAACAGTTATCAAGTCTTCTTAGGAGATTTTTCCTTGACATCGATTAGTGTCTGACTGATCTTGTCGACGTCTTCTTCATTGTTATAGAAATCTATAGAGATTCTGAGTATATTTGGTCTAGCTGATACAATGATCTTTTCTCTCGATAGTTTCTCTGCAACATCGTAAGGATCATTTATAAATAAGCTCACTATGCCACTTCTCTTATTTCTATCAATTGGAGAAAAGATTTTGAAATCCCTCTCAGTTAATTCTTTAATGAGTTGATCTGTTAAACTCAATATTCTTCTCCAGCTTGAATCTAGATCGATTTTCTGGAAAAATCTTAGAGACTCTGTTAAACCTATAACTGTGGGTCCAGCCCAGCTACCCCATTCATATCTAGAAGCAGTGTTAGCGGGTTCAGAATCAAGTAGAGGTAGAGGTCTGTCAAAGAGTCGACTCTCCCCCCTAATCATTCTCTCAACTACAGAGTCTGTAACGCCTATCCACCCTGTCCAACAATTCGTTAGAACAGTATCCAGTAATTCTCTTTTAACATATAGGAATGCTGCTCCACTAGGTGCTAGAAGCCACTTGTATGAACCACATACAGCGATATCAACATCTAAACTCCTTAGATCGATTGGAAAAACTCCAGCAGCATGGAATATGTCGCTTAATACTAGAGCTCCCTTCTCATGCGCTATTTTAGCAATCGTCTGTAAGTCTTCTCTATATCCTGTAAGCCATCCAACGTAATCTACAGATACTAGTTGCGTTTCTTCATCAATTAACTTCTCATATTCTTCTAGAGGAATCCTCCCATTTCTGTATTTCGCAATTCTGATTTCTTTAATGAGACCATTTCTTAAGAGAGAAGAGAATACATTGAAGTTCGTTGGAAAATTATGTTCAGCAACTACTATATTTGATTCCTTTCTCCAATCTATTGATGAAGCTACTGCAATGAGTCCAGTTGAAGTATTAGGTATGAGTGCTACTTCATCTTCCCTCACTTTAATCATTGAAGAAAACAATTTACGTGCTTGAATCACACTCTTTATAACTGTGTCCCAATCTTCACCATCATACAGCCATTTTTCAATAAAATCTACGACTGCTTTGTAGACATCTTTAGACATGGCCCCACTCGAAGCAGTATCCAGATAAGTATATCGAGATAATAGAGGGAAACTAGATCTTATTTTATCGTAATTATTCATGGACAATTAGATTATGCTCTAGATAATAAATTATTCTATCCTCACTGTATTCATGATACTGGTTCGTACACGATCCCCAGCTGTTTAGCATAGTTATATGCTTCCATCAATTCTTCTCTATAAGGTCTCCTAGCAATATCTTTGTATAATTCTGGCTTTGTAAGGACTTGATGCTCAGGTCTATACTGTTCCATAATATTTACTAAGACTTTTTCTCCAATGTTTTCAGCTATCCATTTCAGTATAGGTTTTGTATCACATTCAATATGATTTGGTAGAACGAGATGTCTAATAATCATGTCTCCATGCATTGAAGC
Organism: Nitrososphaerales archaeon; assembly: GCA_023269855.1. Lineage (GTDB taxonomy): Archaea > Thermoproteota > Nitrososphaeria_A > Caldarchaeales > Wolframiiraptoraceae > Geocrenenecus. The sequence continues at coordinate 33,969 of JAGDWP010000047.1, forward strand.
ATTAAGATGATTTCTAGTCACCACTTCTCTGTAACCCATTTTTGCACCAATTTTTGAAAGCCTTTTCGCACATTCATTGTTCCAATATTTGAAATCTGGAAGCCATATATCGACAACATCGATCAATATCTTCATTGCTTCTTCACTCATATACATATTACTATTCCATAGTATGGGCACATTCACATCCAAGTATTTTAGAGATTCAAGAATAATGTGAAGGTTGGGTGTCGGCTCACCTCCAACATAGTTTATATTTGCAGCACCGTCTAGTCTAAGCCTCTTAGCTATTGTTGCAAGTTTTAATGGGTCTGTTTCCACTCCTGCATTCTCTATACCCCCACTAGGTTGTGAAATATCCCAGTTTTGGCAGAATACACAGTGGAAAGTACATGATGCAAAGAATATCGTTCCAGAGCCTCCTCTCCCTTCAACACCTATCAGTGGGGCTTCTTCACCATAATGATGGAAGAAGCTTGAAACATACGCTCTATAATCTAATTTACACACTCCTCTTTGCCCTTCCAATCTGTTTACTCCACACCGCCATTCACAGAAATGACACTTCTTCAACATGCGGTAAGCTAGTTTAATCTTCAAGTCTAGAAATGATGGTGAAACCATTCTTAACTCATCTAACTTAAACTCTTTTTCAAAGTATTGATTAAATAATTCTTCTGCTTCTTTATGCATCTCATCGTTAAGCCTCCATAATTCATCATCAGATGCTTCGTCAAGCTTCACATCTATTGGGATTGTCTTGAGTATCATGAATTTCGCAGGAGTCTTATTCAACATAACTGACCTATACCATCTTAGTCTTTTCCTTACTTCTTCATTACGCCAAACCGCTACAGCATCTGGTCTGTATAACACTATGCTCAAATTCTAGCAGCCCCTCATAAACAAAAAGTAGAAGGAAGATTAAATATTTTGTTCCAACTTAGACTTGCTCAACTTATACTAAAGATTAGAAAAATTTTTTAGTAGTTACTCGTTTATGGAGTACATGCATTCCAGAAGACATATTAAAGAAGCTTTAAAATATTTTGAAAAATTAACGGATAGAGAGCATGCGATATTTGAGGCTGGGATATCTCTTGGAGCAATCTTTCATCAACTTGTCGGTATGCCTGTGAAGTTGGAAAAGATACGGGAACTTGAATCAGCATTGAGTAATGCGTTTTCTTCTCAACCTTTCAGAGTAAGAACTGAAATAAGAATTAATGCTGAAAGAATTAGAAGAGGTTTAACGGAGCCATATGATTATGGTGTGATTAATCCTGAGTCTCTCGATGTAGAAGTTGTTGTAGAGTATGGATATGCGAGAGTTAAAGCGAGATTGAAATGGATTGATGAATTGGGGTATCCTTTAATGTATGTTGAGGAAGTTACTATCAGAGGAATCTAGATCGGGTTCCGAATTAATGGATTTGATAGAAGAGAGGAGTGGGGGTCTTTGGAGACCGAGCCCAGGCTCAATCTATCCTCTACTTGAATGGCTAAGGGATAGAGGGTATGTTAAGGAAGCTCAGACTGGGGATATCAATGTGAGGAGATATTCTTTAACGGAAAAAGGTAGGAAGTTCCTTGAAGAGCAGAGAGAAATTAAAGCTTTCATGATGAGGACTTGGAGACTATTTGCGCCCTACGTTCTTGACACATTTTTCTACAAAACTCTTAACGATAAACAGCATGAATTAATCCAGTCAGTAAGAATGTTTATGCAAACATTGTTCTCTCTCCAATCTAAGATATGGGAGGAGGATAATAAAATGTGTATCCTTATAATGACTATTGGTGGAGCTATTGCAGGTCTTAAAGCAATAGGCGATCTTACATATCGGGGTATAATATTGGGGTTGGTCTGCCTCCTAAATCCGATAGCCGCTATCCCAACCTCAATCTTCATAGGCTCAATAATAGTAGGTGCAACAGTTCTGGTTAGAAGGCTTCGCTTACCCTTCGGACTCGACGTACTCTTTCTAGGGATTGTATCTATAACATTCGCCACTTTCCAATTCTTCTACCTGTAGAAGATTAGGAGGATGAAATGATGTAGCCTTTCATAGCTAGAAATCTCTTCTACTAAGTCTCTGTAAGTTTGATGGAGAAAGAATGGTGGGGGGTTAGAGGGCTTTCATTAGTCTCTCCTTCTTCCTTCTAATAGTGAAACCAACGAGTTCAGCGAACCTCCGCCTAGAATTTGCTCGAATATAGAGATAATATTCATCTTTCTTTGTATAGTATAATTTTTCCTATCTTTTTTCTATCGTAGATCGGTGTCCCCTCCTTTGTTCCTAGATGTGGTCCTGTTACATCTATATTTAACTTCAATAATAGTTCCCTAACATAGTTGAGAAGTCTTAGATCTGTATTGTAAACATATATCGCCCCATTCTTTTCTACGCATCCTTCGCTATCGAAGAATGCTCTGAGAAACGCTGTCATAGTCTCTACACTATATTCAATATATGGTCTTAGTTTCTCAATGTCTAACGGCTTCTTCAATAATTCACATAATGTTTTCGAGCATCCTTCAACAACATAGAGTCCACCTCGCAGTTTTCCAATATATGGTTTAGACCCTGTAACGACTTCAAGGCATCTAGCAAACTCTAAAGCATAGTCAGCATCTTTGGATTTTAAACCAATTATATATCTATGCTCATGTTTTCTAACACATGTATATCCATCTCCTGCTCTTCCACCAATGATTGTTGCTAACTCTCTCGACGGCTTAATATCATCCAATGTTATCAATACACTTCGATAGGGATTATGGATATCTCTTAACCAGTAACTTATATGTGATATCGATAACCTCTCATTATACTTCTCTTCAATTATCTTTATTATCTGGCTGTATGATAGTCCAAGGTTTCTAAGTCTATATACCTCATCGTATAATTTCATTCTTAGTTCTAGCGGTCTAAGCTTCATACCTTCACACTCCTAGAAGCTTTAATAGTGTCGGTATAAGTAGTAGCATTGTTATCAATCCTATTAATGGTCCAAGCGGGTCTGTTACTGGTGGTAGCCCAGCGAATAGGTTAGCTAATAAGTTGTAGGTTTTTTCGAGATATTCTCTTATCCTCTTCATACTATCACCTCTATAGTTGAACCGACGCTAAAACGTTGTATGCCAACAGGTATGCTAGGATGAAGCTTATAGGCAACGATATTATAGTAGATACCGCTGTAGACCATAGAATACCCATGAAATAGTAGGAGACATTATATACTATCTTCGAGA
>JAGDWP010000042.1 GCA_023269855.1 Nitrososphaerales archaeon
CTGTTATATTTGGGCAGCTATAGACGTGGATACCGGCGAGATATTGACTGTATATTCTTCGAGGGGGAGGGGAATCCTCCACGCTCTCAAGCTCCTTAGAAAGGTATTGGATTCATGTGAAGGTAATCCAATCATAGTTGTTGATAGAGGACCATGGTATAGATGGACATTAGATAGACTGGGAATAAAATACTTTCATGAAACCTTCGGGGAGAGGAATAGGATAGAGAGATGGTTTAGAGAGTTGAGAGATAGGACTAAGAAGTTCTACAACAACATAGATATAGAGACTGTGAAAAATATAGAAGAGATAGCAACAGCAATAGCGCTGATACACAATATTATCAAGGTGAGAGATGAGGAGGTAATACCAACTTGACAGTACCATGCAAAACCTAGATTTGAAGAATTAATAGCAGTAAAAGAGGTTTTCGTGTATAATTTAGGTTTTCTATGTTCATTCTTCGGAACACTTCTAGTGAGCTTTGATTGTTTGCTGTCTAGGTATTATTTTGTTTTTATAGGTTTCTAAGTTTGTTGTTTGTGGATTGTTCGCCTGTAAGGTCTTTGAGTGTTTCAGGTAGCTGCGGGAACTGGCTGTTCATTCTCTGAGCAGCGATTTCAGCTGCTTCCTCCAGTATCTTCTGTGCTTCACTATCAGAAACCATTACTGATACTTGAGCTCCCGTGACATTTCCAGCTTCTATAATTACTGTCTCAAGCATTTCATCAACATTTCTTAATGCTGTAGCGACTTCTGGAACCAGACCAGATAGTTCAGATTGTACTTGTTTTATTATCTTAGTGGCTGGGGCCAGAGCCCTCATAACGTCTCCAAATTCTTGAACTGTCTCGAGTCTTAGTATCACTTTCTCGAGGGAGATTTGGCTTCTCAAGACTGTTCTACTCATCTTTCTAAGCTGAGCGATCTCGTTAGCATATATTACAGCTCTATCTCTATCTAATTCTTGTTCAGCTCTTATACATGCTTCAAACAATGTTCTATCTCTGGCTAGTAATCTTTGATAAGTCCTCTTAAGCTTCTCAGACTGTATCTTCAAGTGAGTCAAGATATCCATTAACCTATTATTCATTAAGATAGCAAATGGTTTAGGTTGGGTCTGAACAGGCTTCTCTGTTTTTATCCCGAATGGGAATTTCAATTTCTTATTCACCAGGTTTACCCATTCTCAAGTCTAATATATTAAGGATTTGATGAATAATCGATCAGTATAAGACAATGAGATTATCACAGAATATAGTGTAAGAGTATCAGTAATAGACTCCGTCTAAGCTTTATAATACTTGATGCACAGTATCCTAAGCTCGAAGTATTTATCTTAGATTGGCCTGGGTAAGGTGGGGTAATCCATGGTTAAAGGTTTAAAATGGTGGGTCTGGTTAATAGTGGGACTATTGATCGGTGTCATTCTATCGTCAAGTATCTTCTATCTTCCAAAGACTATTAAAAGTCCTGCGAGATTGAGTTATGTAGGGTTAATCGAGCTTAGTGGAAGTATTGCGTACTCTGAATCTCCTCTAACACTCTTCTCAGGTGACGTTCTAACACCTAAAGATGTAGAGTCGCTGGTAAATCAAGTTTCCAGAGACTCTACGATAAAAGCTATCGTATTTGTAATTAACAGTCCAGGAGGAAGTGCAGCAGCTTCTGAGGAAATATACAATATTCTTAAGAAGCTGAGTTACGAGAAAGCTGTAGTCTCGTATATTACGGAGTATGGTGCTTCAGGTGGATACTATATTGCTTTGCCTTCAAGAGAGATTATTGCTTCACCTCATGCTTTAACAGGCTCAGTAGGAGCAGTAAGCATAGTTGTGAATTTTAAGGAGCTTATGGATAAGCTTGGAATAAGAGCTGAAACATTCAGGAGTGGGAGATTGAAAGATATTGGAAGTGCATGGAGAGATTTAACTGATGAAGAAAAGAACTTAATGATGTCGATGATAAACGCTATAGCTGATGTTTTCAAGGAGCGAGTTAGAGAACATCGAGGAAACAAGATAAGAGATTATAATGAAGTTTTTACTGGTCGACCATACACGGGTCTCCAAGCTTTAGAGGTAGGGCTTATTGATGGAGTAGGCTCAATAGATGATGCTGTGAAGAGAGCATGCCAACTAGCTGGAATACCTGAACATCTAATAGAGACTGTAACATATGTCTCTATTAGATTAGGTGAGTCTCGCCCCGGCTTCACGGCTACTATAGTTCATCAGCCAGCCCCCATCCCACACCACTTTTCCCATTTTAAAAACTATTTATATAATATAATTTTTTAATTTCAACTAGTATCGATACATCTCTGTGGTTTAAGGAAGATCGAAGTTCATCTAAATAGATTAAGTCACCTGTATACCATGGTCCCTCAACCCATATAGCAGCGTTACATATTACTTCTCCTCCTGCTTTCTTAACCAGTCTTTCTAATGTTGTGATCGTTCCACCTATAGATACTACATCATCAAGAATACAGACTTTCCTACCTCTCAATTTTAAAGCATCTTCTCTTACAAGTAGTAGGATTTGTCTACCCCCTTAATAGTTATTGAAGATTCACCTAGAAAATGGATTAGACCAAGAGCTCCCAGCCTACTTGAATTACTCCTAGGCGGAGGAGCAGCAGATCAAGCTATGAAACTTAACTATGAAGTACTCTTAATGTGGCCTCTACCAATGGTTATCGAGTCATACCAATTAGCTACAATACAGGAGATACAGAGTTTACAAAACTCTAGAGAAGAATAATTCTCAGAAGGGCTTTCCATGAAATTTCTCTAACATACTCTTTAGTTGAGCCTAGTCTATTTATCTTCTTAGAGATTACAATCTTTAAATCTTGATTTACATTTATTGTTTACTGAAGGGTTAGAGTTTGAAGGAGTCGTCGGCTGTTATTTTTGCTAATATGAGAGGGTTTAAAGGGTTTGAACGGGGTTTGATACCGATTGCTGGGAAACCTATGATAGAGTATGTCTTAGACGTTATCCCAGATGAAGTATCCAATATATTCATAGCTGTAGACGATGAGAAGAAAGCTGAAGCATACAAGGATTTAGCTGAAGAATATTGGGCGAAGGTGGTGTTCTCTAATAGTCTAGCTGGGACGGTTAGAAATCAAGTAGAGTTCGCTATATCGACTGCAGATACGGAAAGCGTTCTACTGCTTCCATGCGATTCACCATTAATGACGAGGGATTTCACTACTTTTCTAGTGGAAGCGTCTCAAAAGTTCTCAGCAGTACTACCGAGGAATCAGGCTAGAGAGACAATATACATTATGGCATCTTATCAGAGAAAACCATTCCTTGAAGCATTCACTAAAAACCCCAATGAAGATATGAATACACTAGTTAGAAAAGTTCAGAAAGTCCTGTATCTATCAAGCAGTAGCTTGAAAATCTTCGATGAAAAACTTCTAATGTTCTATAGAGTATCTAACCCCTCAGACATTAACAGAGTTGAGAGCATATTGAGAAGAAGAAAGTGAGACCCTATCTTAACTACAAGATCCCAACTTTCATAATCAATCAATCTAAAAATGCTCTTCACACATTAGTCCAGAATGTTACTATATTCTTCCCAGCAAAAATTGTAGGGCATCACCACATGACTTGCAGTGAAAAAATCATATCACATACTCTATTTGGAATACGTAGGCTTACACATGACTTATGTTTGAAGCTGATGTCTCTATCTTTTTTAAGAGGCGGCAGCTTTTTCTATTTTGAAAAACTTTGAGGTTTAGGCTGGGAAAAGTTGATAGAGAAATTCTGGAAAAGATAGTATATACAAAACTTGGATTCAAGAGGAAGGATATTGTTCTCGGTCCAGCATTCGGTGAAGATGCGGGAGTCGCTAGGGTGGGTAGAAAGCTTATTGTTGCATCATGTGATCCTATTACTGGTGCATCCGAGAGGATTGGATGGCTCTCAGTACACATAAATGCGAATGATGTAGCTGTTTGTGGAGGTAGACCGTCATGGTTTTCACCAGTAATACTTTTAAGCAGGAATACAAGTAAAGAAGAGCTGAAAATTATCGTAAACGATATACACGATGCTTGTATGGAGCTTGGCGTCGGGGTTTTGACAGGTCATACTGAGGTTGCTCCAAACGTTTCTAACACGATAGTTTGCGGATTTATGATGGGGCCACTAATTTCACGTAAAGTTATAAGATCTAGTGGTGGAAGACCTGGAGACTTAATAATAATGTCTAAAACAGCTGGAATAGAGGGGACGGCCATATTGGCTAGAGACTTCAGAGAAAAATTGAGAGGTAGATTACCTTTCGAAGTTTTAGAGAAGGCTGAAAAATATTATGAGAAAATAAGTGTTGTTGATGAAGCTCTTAAACTTGCGAAGACTAATGTAGTTACCGCAATGCATGACCCGACAGAGGGCGGAGTATTAGGAGGAGTCTACGAACTGGCAGAAGCGAGTAACACATCCTTCATAATCTACGAAGATAGGATACCAATCTCAGAAGAAACAAGAATGATATGCAGTACACTTGGATGTGATCCGTTAAGATTGATAAGCTCAGGAGTTCTACTTGCATGCATCTCGAAAAAGAATATTAAGAGAATTGAGAGAATGGGGTTTAAGATTATCGGTGAATTAAGAGAGAGAACATCTCCAAGCATACTCGTGAGAACTGATAAGAGGGAAGAAAAAATCACTAGCCCGATAGTTGATGAACTCTGGAGAATATATGAAGAATCTTAGACAAAGCATGGAAAATACATTTCATGTATGAACTTCATACTCTTTTTAATCAGTAAGAGATAGAGAATGATCATGAACGATGAATAATGCCAACCATCTGATTTTAAACTTACTATATTAAAAAAGTGTAACGATGGGATTTTATTAAAGCCCGAACATTCTTAAACAAGGTGAATGGGGCTGCCATTAGCATCTAAGATCTTTGAAGTTAAACCTGATATTCCATTAGAAGAGATAGCGGAGAAACTGAAGGATTACAGAGTTGTTGAAGAGAGGGAAGAGGAGGCAGTAAGCTTTGAGTTGGTTACAGAAGTTAGAGACCTTGACCTTAGGAAGAATATATTGGAGGGGATCTTCAGTAAAGATAAGATTATTCTTATACCTCAAAGAGGAAAGAATGTACCCGTTGTAAAGACTACAGAGGCAAGGATAGTTTTCAGGAAAGAGCGTGATATGACTTTGCTGACCGTTGTTCAAGAGAAACATTTCGCTAACGCTGTAGCATCACTCCTCTCTCATCAATTATTTCTCAGCTATCGTGCAATAGTTGAAGCTAGAATATCTCCTGAAATAATGAGAGCATTCCATGAGAGAAACCCTGAAAATACTAAAGTAATCTATTTTGACGACTTAGATATACCTGAAGTCGATAAACTTGCTCTATACGGTGAGAGTGTTAAGAATTCAGCTCTCTATGAAGAATACCTCAGGCATGGTAAGATCTGGTACATTGTCTTCCAAGTTCCTAACACATCTTATGTCATGGGGTTAACTAGAAACTGTGTAGTAACATCTTTCACTAGAATGAATGAAATAGATTTCCTAGACTATATTTTTAGAGAAGTCCACCCGTTAATATATGAAAGCGCTGGAAAATAGAATTCAATAATAAACACGATTTTCTCGCCAATACCGTATAATGTGAATGATTTATTTATTAGGGAGAAGGTGTTTAGTTGGTGGTTTCTCTGACGTTTGAGAAAGCTGCTTCTTCAGCTCCAGGTAAAGTGATACTTTTCGGTGAACACTTCGTCGTCTATGATAAGCCCGCTATTGTCTCTGCAATAAATCTTAGAGCAAGAGTAGAAGCATGGAGGTACGGGAGGAGCGGTGTCTGGATCGAATACAGAATGCTTGTAGATCATCCATCCACGAAAGCTGTAGAATACATCTTGGAAAAAACAGGATTCATGTCGGGAATTAGGTTAAAGATTCTATCTAAGATACCTGCAAGTGTTGGGCTTGGTTCTTCAGCCTCAGTATCCGTGGCATCTGCAGCGTCAGCATCACTAATCTCTCTAGGGAGGATAGATAGAGAATTAGTGGAAAAAGCTGCGTTAGAGGGTGAGAAGATTGTTCACATAAACCCTTCAGGAATAGATACGACTATAGCTATATGTGGAGGTACAGGGATATATAGACGGTCCAGAGGATTCAACCCAATAGATATTCCTCTAAAAAAGATCTTGATAATTGATACAGGGAAGACTCGTAGAACAGGTGAAATGGTTAACAGGGTTAGAGAATTTAGTGAGAAGAATAAGGATAGATTCAGGGAGATACTGTCTAGAGAAGAAGAATTAATAAATGATGTATTAGATGCGTTTAAGAGCTTGGATCTTGAGAAGCTTGGGAAACTCATGTTGGTGAATCAGAGTCTCTTAAGAGAGGTAGGTGTATCATCACTTGAAATTGAGGAAGCAATCAAGCTTGCATTAGATGCTGGTGCTTATGGCGCTAAGCTTACTGGAGCTGGTGGAGGAGGATGCATTATATGTTTAGCAGATGAAGACAAAATTGAGAAAATCTCTAAATCTATCTCAAATAAGTTTAAAGTATATCTAACAGAACTCTCAGCTGAAGGTTTAAGGGAAGAGAAGATATGAGAGAATTAATTATATTAAAGTTGGGAGGCTCATTAATAACTGAGAAAGATAAGCCCTTCACTCTTAGAAGAGAAGTCTTGAAAGCTTTAGGTGAAGAGCTTAGAGAGGTTTGGCCGATACCGTTAATCATAGTTCATGGAGGAGGTTCTTACGCTCACCCAGTTGCTAAACAGTATAGAGTCTATGAAGGGTATAAGACTTCTGAAAATTTTAAGGGATTCATAGAGACTGCGAAGATTGTTAGAAGACTGAATAATGAAGTAGTGGAAGCTTTAACTGATTCAGGTTTCCCAGCTATAGGGATCCCTGCTTCAACATTTATTATCACGAAGAATGGTAAGATTGAGACATGCAATCTCGATTCTTTCTTTACAGCATTAGATATAAACATAACACCTGTAACATGTGGAGATGCAGTATTCGATAGAGTTCTCAAATTCACGATACTTTCAGGTGACACTATAGCATCATATCTATCAATCAGGTTAAGAGCAAAGAAGGTAATCTATGCATTAGATGTAGATGGAGTCTACGTAAAAGATCGAGTAACTGGAGAAGTTAAGCTTGCTGAGAAGCTTACCCCTGGGATGCCTATAGAAGTCTTCAAAGTAGTTGAGGAGGATGTTACAGGAGGTATTGTAAGGAAGATTGAGGAAGGATTCGAAGCTGCTGAGAAAGGAATAGAAGTCTTCTTAGTGAATGGGTTGGTGAGAGGACGGATTAAATCAGTTATTCTGGGAGAAGAAACAATCGGGACTAGGCTTGTCTACTAAACCTCTACAGCTTGCTGTGCAATAAATTCTTCAGGTTTAATATTATCTGCTAATTCTTCTGTTATAACTCCCCGCTCGATCAATACTCTTCTCGCAAGATACCAGAATGCATATGGTAGAGCTAGTCTTCCACGATTATTCATTGGTATCACGAAGTCTATGTTACTTATATTGTTGTCAGTACTACACATAGCAATGACGGGAATTCTAGCGATCTTAGCTTCAAAGACTGCTTGATTATCGTATCTGGGGTCAGATACAAGGATTAACTCAGGCTCCATGTATGATGGGAGAGCAGGATTCGTAAAAGATCCAGGTTCAAATCTTTCAGTTATAGGTATGCACCCAGTTAATTCACAGAATCTCTTCACTGGTTTGACCCCGTAAACATGTGTTGAGATTACTGCTACTTTCTCGGGTGGATAGAATGAGATAAACTTAGCAGCTATATTTAGCCTCT
>JAGDWP010000112.1 GCA_023269855.1 Nitrososphaerales archaeon
CAAAAACGTTATGTGAATTATTGAAGAAGCCGTTAGACATTGAGAAGCTAAGATACTACATTGAATACAGTATAGAGACTATGACATCGTTCCTTAAAGCATTCTTTGACAGCGAAGGAAGTGTAGACAAGAATGGAAATATACTTGTTTACAATACAGACTTAAGAACTCTCAACTATGTTAAGGAACTATTATTGAAGTTGAATATAGAAGTGACAGGACCACATCTAACAGTAAAGAAGGGGACACCGTTCTATGATAAAAAGATAGGAAAAACATATTATACAACAAAGGATGCTTACTATCTATATATTCGAGCAAATTCTAGACGGAAGTTCGCTGAACTCATAGGATTCACTATTAAGAGGAAGATGGAGAAGTTGATGAAAGCCCTCTAACCTCCCCCACCATTCTTCTCCTATTAAAATCATATAGAAAATAAGTAAAACTAGCCCCGGGCGGGATTTGAACCCGCGACCTGCGGCTTACGAGGCCGCCGCTCTACCTGCTGAGCTACCGGGGCATAATCCTAATGTTACCTGTTATCTTCTTTGATATAGATTTTCACTCTTTATTTGATGTTTTTGGACTCCTATGGGTTTCTGCCTATCCAGTTAGAGGATTAGCCTATGTTATAGAAAGTTTTTATCTTAAAGTATGCTTGATAATGTTATGTTGTTTTCGGTTTCTGAAGTTGTCGTAACCATAGTCTTGTTTAGTTGGATTATCTTCCTTATCATTTTCTTGACTAAGAAGACTTACGAGTATATGAGGAGACGGGGTCTACCTGAGAATGTTGCAATCTACTATAATAGGAAGATTATCCACATACTGGCGGGAGGTCTTGCAGCAATAGTTGTCCCATACTTTTTCACTACACCTCTCCTTCCCTTCATCATGGCCCTCCTCCTCGGAGCCGTCACATATACATTTCATAAGAAGGGCAGACTGCTTTACTGGTTCCAAGTTGAGAAGAATATGTATGAAGTCTCCTTCTGCATAATGTGGGGAGTGGTGATAGCTCTTGGATGGATCATCTCAAACGGCAACTTCTGGTTCGGCATCCTCCCTGTACTCTTCATGTCTATAGGAGACGCAGTTACAGGATTAGTGAGGAATACACTGTTTAAAAGGAGGACTAAGTCATGGTGGGGCAACTTAGCGATGGCCACTGTATCAATACCTATGGGAGCTATACTCGGAGTAGCGGGAATCATAGCGGGAGCAATAGCATCATTCATTGAACACTTCGAATACCATCCAATCGATGACAACATAACCGTCCCACTCACTTCGTTCATCGTACTAATACTCGTAATGCTATATGCTCCATCACTCCTAACATTCGAGAGCCTAACATTTTAAACACTGAAAACCATACTCAGAAATAATGCACGATATCACTTATTGTGATAGTTTTATTCTAGCTAGTAATAGTTTGTTGTAGATGTCTGAGGTAGTAATTGTTATGCCTACATACAATGAAGCAGAAAACATCAAGACACTTATACCGACTACTCTCCGAATCCTAGAAGACCATGGATGGAGCAGCCTTATACTAGTTGTCGATGATTCAAGCCCCGATGGAACCGCAGAAGTAGCAGAAGAACTTGGAAGAACGACTCGAAAAGTCAAAGTCTTAAAGAGAGCAGGGAAACTAGGTTTAGGCTCTGCATACATTGATGGGTTCAAGCATGTTATCGACTACATGGATAACATAGTATATGTATGTGAAATGGATGCTGATGGAAGCCATCCACCAGAGATTCTTCCAGACATGCTTAATCTCGCTGAGAAAGGAGGATACGATGTCGTTATCGCATCTAGATATATCGAGGGTGGGAAGTGGGAGGAAAGAAGCATGATTAGGAGAATAATTAGTAAAGGTGCAAACCTCCTTGGTAGATTATCAACAGGTGTTAGAGCAAGAGACCTTACATCCGGTTACAGAGTGATAAGGCTCGATATCTTGAAGAGAATAGTTACCAGCCTCTCAGAACTACATTCAGGATACGTTTTCCAAGTAGAACTAATATACCTCCTGCATAAAGCGGGAGCAAAAATAACAGAATACCCATTAATCTTTAAACCTAGAATTCATGGAGAATCAAAACTCGGAGGAAAAGAGATACTCTCTTTTGCTTCATGGTGTCTAAAGAATATGTTTAGAAGGTGGATAAGTTGAAGAAGTTAAAAGATGTTGGTGAAAGATGGATTGTAAACTATATTAATTCTACTTTGAAGAAACTTCCAGAAACAGTTCTACCCATCGGAGACGACGCTGTAGATCTTACAGCTTCAGGTAAACTTCTCTTCTCAGTAGATATGATGGTTCAATGTACAGATATACCTAGTGGCATGAATTGGAGAGATGCAGGATATAGAGCTGTAACGGGTACTACAAGCGATATTGCTTCAAAAGGTGGGAAACCCATAGCATATCTAATATCTCTAGCACTTCCCCCAGAAATGGATGTTGAAGATTTCAAAGAATTATGGAGCGGGATACTGGAAGCCGTAGAAATGTATCAAGGAGTAGTAGTCGGCGGCGACACAAATACTGGAAGCCAAGTAATCATAGACGTAGTCTGCATAGCTAAAGCATCTAGAAGAATTATTCCAAGAAGTGGAGCCAAGCCTGGAGATATAGTTGCTGTAACAGGATTATTCGGCGCATATGCTGCCGGACTCCATGCATTACTAAACAAGGTAGACAACCCTCTCAGAGACAGAGTCGTTGAAAGAATGATCCGCCCGATCGCCCGTGTTAGAGAAGGATGCATACTAGCAGATTTCGCTTCTGCCTCAATCGATTCAAGCGACGGTCTCGCTGAATCACTCTACCTACTCTCAGAAGCTAGTAATGTTGGATTCAGAATCGACAATCCCCCAGTAGACCCTCTAGCCGTAGAGTATGCAGAGGAAACCGGTGTAGAATTATTTGACCTCGTTTTTTACGGTGGAGAAGAATATGAATTAGTTGTAACGATACCTGAAGAGTATTGGACTACAGTCTCACGCGAAGTAGAGAAGAATGGGGGAAAACTCATTGAGATCGGATACGTGATAAGTGAACCGAAAGTTATTGAAGTTTTCTGGAATAATCAGTATACCCGTCTATCTAGGAGAGGCTATCTACATTTTACTAACTACTGGAGACCCCGGTAGACATACTTATAGTAGAGTAGAGCGAGGAGAGTCTTACTATCTGCGACATCATTATTCAATAGTTCTCTTATTGCTTCATCTACACTCATCTCAACAACAGTTAACTCCTCATCTTCTTCTAGCCTCTGAACAGTCTTCTCCAACTGATATGCAACGAATATATGAATAGACTCTGTAGAGTATCCTGGACAAGGATAGATCGTTAACATCTTCTTCAATATTCCAGCTCTATAACCAGTCTCTTCCTCCAGTTCTCTTAATGCACATTTTTCAGGAGACTCTCCATTCTTTAATGTTCCAGCAGGAACCTCAAGTATCCATTCATCTATAGGATACCTATATTGCCTGACTAGGAGAACCCTATCCCCCGATAAGATTGGTAGCACTGCAACTGCGCCTGGATGTTCAACAACTTCTCTAATCTTCTTTCCTCCATCTTTAAGATAGTCTATCCTCAACTTTACCACTTTACCACTATATATTATCTTGGTTTCTTCTACCTCACGCATGCTGGCGTATATTAATGCTTAGGTATGCAAAAAAGATTAACAATAAGCTTAACCTTATTCTCTCTATGCGTTTCAGAGAATTATTCAATTATTTCAGACCCTATGGGTTCGAGACACCTGATTGGAAGATAGCAGAAGAATATGGTCTCGAGCTTAACCAGATTATTAGAATGGATCTGAATACTTCTGCATACTTGCCTCAGAGATGGTTGAAGAATCTTGAATCTAAGATTTCCACATTAAAGATTAGTCAATACCCAGATTCTACTTACAGAGACTTGGTAGAAGAGATTTCCAGATATGCTAAAGTAGTAAATGAGAAAATAATTCCAACTAGTGGAGGGGATGAAGCAATCGATATAATTGTTGACGCATTTATGGATTGTGGATGCGAAGCAATTCTTTCATCTCCAACTTATGACTACTTCAGAGTATCTGTCGAGCTACAGGGAGGTAGAATAGTGAGTATTCGGAGACGAGCAGATTTCGCCGATGATATTGATAGAATCTTATCCAGTATCAATGATAAGACCCGTATAATCTTCTTATGTAGTCCAAATAATCCAACTGGAAACACTATTTCATACAATGATGTAATCACTATCCTTGAGAGAGCGCCAGATATACCAGTAGTCATCGATGAAGCATACTATGAATACTGTGGCAAAACCTTCATCGAGCTTACTGAAACCTATGATAACTTAATCATTGTGAGAACATTGTCGAAGGCTTTCGGTTTAGCTGGAGCTAGGATAGGATACATAGTAGCATCAAGAGAGACAGTTAAGCTCTTGAATAAAGTTAGACCCCCAAATAGCTTAAGCTTAGTATCTATTGAGCTGGCCAAGATCGCTTTAAAAGATTCTGAAACAGTTCTAAGAAATGCAAGAAAGATAGTTAAGGAGAGGGAAAGAGTAAGAGAGTTACTTTCTACCCTACCTAAGATTGAGACTTATCCTTCAGAAGCCAACTTCATAATATTTAAGTCAAGAGAAGTAGCTGCAAAAATAATTCACAGAAAACTTATGCAGAAAGGGATAGTTACAAGACTCCTAGACTTCGGTGACGGTGAGACCTATCTAAGAGTAACCATCTCCCTCCCTGAACACAACAACAAATTCCTAAAGCTACTTGAAAAAATACTTAGAGAACAAATCTAATCGAAAAAGCACCCATCGATGAATACAAGCAGAGCTTCTCAGAGACATCCCTCAAACTTAACCCAGCTATGAATAAGATGATTGAATAAAGCTTCTCAATAGGAGGATACCTATGTGATCTGAAGAGTCTAGTGAAGGAGTCTAGAATAACATCGATGACATACATCACTCAGAGTAATATGAGAACGAGGCCATAGACCTTCAACCATAAAAGCTTAAATAAAACTTGACAGTGTCTATAGGATTAACGTGCCTTGTGGCTTAATTCATAGAGTTATTTTGCTTCTCCAAGCCTTAGCTCCGCGAAATTTCACGTCATTTTCCCTAATTTCATTGATTATGATATAAGCTTTAAAGTAAGGTATAAGAATAGCTATGATAGGACTCGCATAATGAATAACTACTATTTAAACTAGTTATAGAATTTATTAACAAGTTGCCCAGAAACAGAAGAACGCATCGAAAATTCGTCTCCCCACAGCATAGAAACCGGAAAAAGCCCAATGAATTAAGCCACAAGGCAGATTAACGCAAAGGTTTATCTTATTCTAACATTTAAAGAACTTATTGGAGAGATTATAGAAGTGTCTTCTGAAATTCTTAGATGCCCAAAATGCAGAGGAGGAAACATCATCGGATACAGAGGCAACTATGAATGCATAGATTGTGGACACAGATTCACACTATCTGAAGCATCTAAGCCAGCCACTCTGACTGAAGAATCAAAAGCATTGATTAGAAGAATGGATTTACAGAAAACGCTTCATAAGATAAAAGATAGCGACTCGGATGTTATAGAACCCTCATTCACATACGATAAGAGTGTAGAGTACCCCTCAATCCAAGATATAGATATGTCTCCTGACATGGTTGAATCAGCATTAGAAGACTTAGCTAAGCTGGATATATTAACTAGAGAAGTCTCAAGCAATATTGGTTTATGCCCTGTCTGCAATACTCATAGACTTTCAGTTCACTTTACATGCTCAATCTGTGGATCACCTAGCTTAGAAAAAGTGAATGTTCTCGAACATTTAACATGCGGCTACATAGCTCCTGAAAAAGAATTCCATAAAGAAGGTCAACTAGTATGCCCCAAGTGTAGGAAAACTTTGAAAGCTTTAGGTGTAGATTATAAGAGACAAAGGAATGTTTACAAGTGTCTAGAATGCGGGTCTCTCATACCTATCCCAGACAGATTATATAGTTGCGAGAACAATCACCAGTTTAGAGAAGACGAATTAATCATAAGAAACATTTATAGGTACAGAGTCAATCCTACAAGTAGAAACATTATAGACCAGTTGACTTTAGATTTGAGACCTATCCAAGTTGAAGGCATAAGACTGGGACTGTACGTTCGTTCTCCAGCTGTTGTGAAGGGTAAGAGTGGTGTTGAACATGAGTTTTCAATAGCCTTGTGGAAGAATGTAAAATACATCGATAGTCCAGAAGCTGTAATTGATATCCACTTATCTGATAAGCCTGCTAATGAGATGACTGTTCTAGCACTATACGCTAAGATGATCGATGTAGGAGTGAAAAAAGCAATACTAGGGGTCCTACCGGGATTAAGTGAAGAAGCAAGAAAACTTGCTAAAGCTTACGGTATAAAAGTTATCGAATCAGAAGACGCGGACACTCTCGTAGAAGAGATAAGGAAGATCCTGAGAGAGGTTGCAGCGGCTTCGAAGATATCTCAGACATTATAGTGTAAACTTACATTGAAGTTTCTTAAGAGTAAAATTTATTTGGCCCGTCTATGAGTTAATGGAATGAACAAGATGGAGTCCATGGAAAAATATTACCAAAGAGACCTAGTACTCGGTGTCTATTCTCCGGGAAGTGTTTTGGCTGAATTCATTTTGAGGCTTAAGAATGTTCCTGGAGCGATAGCATCTGTTTCAAAAATACTTTCAGACCTCAATCTAAATATTTTGTCAGGGCATCATTTTGCGGGTCCAAGGGAAGATGAAGGTTTATGGATATTCTTTGTAGACTTAACTGGTAAAGAAACTAATCTGGAAATGGTAGCTTCACATCTTAAAGAGTCTGAAGTAGTTCTCGACGTAAAGTTCTCCCGAGAACAGGTAGAAGGAATAATCCTAGACAAGTTCCTATTCCCATTGATCGTTCTCGATGAGAGAAGTGTAATATTCAGAGTGGAAACTTTCGCAAATATGTTTAAGCGTTTGTATAAAGCTTTTGGATCAGGTGCCCCAGTCCTATTATATGAGATGGGGTTAAGCGCTGGAATAAATAAGATAGAAAACATTGAGAAGAAGTATGGGTTGAGCGGGCTAACTGCTTTAAAGATTGCATTAGCTGAACGTATCCCTAAGGGTTGGGGGATACCCCGCATAGAAGAATATAATGAAGAAGACCTTCAAGCAACAATAACTGTAGAAGAATTATTTGAATGCTTACCCTTTAAGAAGACAGAGAAGAATGCTACAAGCCATTTCTTCCGAGGATACCTAGTCGGATTATTCACTAAAGCATTCAATAAACAATTCCAAGCAAGAGAAGTAGAATGCATATCAAAAGGAGACACACACTGCAGATTCATAATAAAACCAATTTAACAAAACCCTTCAACCCCATTACTTACAGACTAGATACCCCCATCTATAAAAATAATCCATACAAGCACGATCCCGAAATACAGAGACAGATTAAACCTCTAAATACCACTTAAAACAAAATTCGAAATGTAAAGTAAAAAATACTGATAAGAAATTAGAGAAGGGCCCGTAGCTCAGCATGGATAGAGCATCGGCCTTCTAAGCTTAGAAAATGAGGAAAGCCGGGGGTCGGGGGTTCGAGTCCCCCCGGGCCCGAATCTACTTATATATATTATCTACGTGAGCATGATAGAAAAATGTGGGGGATGTTGAGGGCT